>NZ_JBIWKX010000086.1:0-25615 GCF_044765885.1 Amycolatopsis sp. NPDC102389 | reverse complement strand
GTACGCTACCAACCACTCAACACCAAACTGTCCGACAAGTCCTGAAACACATCTGTCCGTGAGGTCCTGAAACAGCACAGAGGGTTAGAACCCTCTTTGCCACTCACGACCCCCTTGTGACACCGTGCATACTACCCAAATCAGACACTTGCGGCTTGGAAACTGTCCCTTGTGGACACTCGTGGCATGGTCCGTACGTCCTAAGCCGTGTACTGGGGCCGGAACCGGACGTCGAACGCGCCTCGTGGGTCTTCCGTGTCGAGCCCGTGGAGATGGATCGGCACCCCGCCGGGATTGTCGTACAGTCGGACGCCGTCGCCGAGCAGGACCGGCGCGATGTGCAGGTCGATCTCGTCGATCAACCCCAAGGCGAGCAACTGTCGCCCGATGCTCGGCGAGAACACCTCGAGGTTCTTCCCGTTCGCCGCCGCCAGGCCGATCCGGACGGCTTCGTCCGCGTCGCAGTTCAGAAAGGTGACCCCGGCCGTGGGCGTGGCGTCCTCGGGGTGGTGAGTGAGGACGAACAGCGGTCCTTTCCAGGCGCCGCCGTAGATACCGCCGGGGTCGGGGTAGGCGTCCCAGCCGTCGCGGCCGCCGAGGATGGCGCCGGTGGTCGTGGCGTATTCGTCGACCAGCCCCGGCCGGAAGGTGGTGCCCGCCATCCAATCCATGCTGTGACCCGGTCCCGCGACGAAGCCGTCGAGGGACATCGTGAAGTGCCAGAGCACCTTCCCGTCCGCGGTCCGGGGTTCGACCATCGCGGCCTCCTGCTGGTTGCGTTCTGCAATCGGTTGATTCACGATAAGGCGGCCGATGGTAGTTTGCAACCACTTCTTCAGGAGGTGAAGGGATGGCGGAACCCGCCCGTTCCGGCTGTCCGATCAACGCCGCGGTCGAGGCGTTCGGCGACAGCTGGAGCCTGCTCGTGCTGCGGGACATCATGTTCGGCACCCGGCGTTATTTCCGGGAACTGCTCGCCGGGTCCGAAGAGGGGATCGCTTCCAACATTCTGTCCGACCGCTTGAAGCGGCTGGTCAAAGCCGGTCTGCTGACCCGCGAGGACGCCGGGCCCGGCAAACGGGCCGCGTACAGCCTGACCGAGGCTTCGATCCAGCTGGTCCCCGTGTTCGCGCACCTCGGTTCCTGGGGTCTCGAGCATCGTCCGACGACCGAGCGCCTGCGGGTGCGGGCCGAACTGCTCGCCGAGGGCGGGCCCGAACTGTGGTCGGAGTTCATGGCCGAACTGCGGGTCGTCCATCTCGGCGCACCCGCACCGGCGAAGGACGGCCCTGGCGTGCTGCAGCGCCTCGCCGCGGCTTACGAAGCGGCCGTCTGAAGCCCTCCCCACCACGCATCCCGTTGATTGTTCTTCCCGAATCAAGGGTTCCGGTCAACCCGCCCCCGGGATGTAGTAGCCCGCGACGAAGCGACGGGCTGGTGGGGAGAGGGAATGAGCTCAGCGGAGGGTGTTGTCCTGGTGATCGGCTGCGGGATGCGGCCGTACCGGGAGTACCTGTTGGCGTCGGCCGGGCACCGGCATCCCTTGTGGTTGTTCACCGGGACCGAGCCGACCTGGCAGGAGCGCTACATCGCCGGCGCGACGGTGCTGGACACGCAGGACCAGGACGCCGTGCTGGCCGCGGCCCGCGCGCTCAACGCCACGACGCCGGTGCTCGGCGTGGTGTCCTGGGACGAGGCGCTGATCGTGGCGGCGGCGCATGTCGCGGACGAACTCGGTGTGCCGGGCGCCGGGGTCTCCGCGATCGAAGGCTGCCGTGACAAGTGGTTCAGCCGCCGGACGCTCACCGCGGCCGGCGTCGCGCAGCCCGATTTCGGGTTCGTGCACGACGACGACCAGGCGGTCCGCGTGGCGGAGCGGATCGGGTATCCGGTCGTCGTCAAACCACGCGGGGGCGGCGCCAGTATCGGCGTCAGTCTCGCGGAAGACGCCGAGGCGGTGCGGAAGGCGTTCCGGACCGCGGAGGACGCCAGCTTCGGCGGCTCTCCCGCCTACCGGGGCGGGGCGCTGGTCGAGGAATACCTGACCGGTCCGGAGATCAGCGTGGACGGCGCCGTCGTGGACGGTGAGTACACGCCGATGTTCGTCGCGCACAAGACGGTCGGCATGCATCCGTACTTCGAGGAACTGGGCCACCTGGTCAGTTCCGCGGACGAACTGCTCGCCGACCCGGCCCTGCGCTCGACGCTGGCCCGCGCGCACGGCGCGATCGACTTCCGGTACGGCATCACCCACACCGAGCTCAAGCTCACCGCGCGCGGGCCGGTGATCGTGGAGATCAACGGCAGGCTCGGCGGCGACCTGATCCCGTTGCTCGCCAAGTTCGCGACCGGGATCGACCCCGGCGCGGCCGCGGTCGACATCGCCCTCGGCATGCGTCCGCACCTTCCGTACGAGGCCGAGCCCCGGTGGGTCGGCGTACGGTTCGCCTACCCGAAACAGGACTGCGTCGTCGAGTCCGTGTCCGTGCCGGATTCCTTGCGTGACAACGGGATCCTTGCCGCCGACGCACTCGTCGAGCCGGGTTCTCGCCTGCGGCTGCCGCCGGCGGAGTTCATCTCGCGGCACGCGTACGTGATCTGCGCGGGCGCCGATCCCGACGACTGCGAAGCGGTGCTGGACAAGGCCATGGCCCAGGTCCGGCTGACCGCGCACCCCCTGCTTCCCTCGGTGGCCGCCGGTGGCTGACCGCGCACCGGAACCGCAGAACACCTTCCCAGCACTCACAAAGATGGCGGAGCGAACAAATGGCGAACCGTGATGTCGAGCTGCTCGCAGTCGGAGCAGGACCGTCCAACCTGGCACTGGCAGTGGCACTGGAAGAGCTCGCGCCCGGCCTGGCCCGCGAATCGGTCCTGCTCGAACGCGACGAAGAGGTCTCCTGGCAGCGGGGGATGCTCCTGCCCGAGGCGCTTTCGCAGGTCTCGTTCCTCAAGGACCTGGTGACCCTGCGCAACCCGCGGAGCCGCTTCTCGTTCCTCAACTACCTGCACGCCACCGACCGGCTCAACGAGTTCGTGAACATGGGCAGCTTCGTCCCGTACCGGGTCGAGCTCGCCGACTATCTCAAGTGGACGGCGAACTCGCTTTCCCTGGTGGACCTGCAACGCGGCCGCGAATGCCTCGAAATCACTCCCGTGTGGACGGACGGCACGCTCACCGGCTGGGACACCCGCGTCGCCGACGGCGAGACCATCCGCAGCCGGTACCTGGTCGTCGGCGCGGGCCGCGACGCGCGGATCCCCGACCGGCTCCGGACGGTGAACCAGGACCGCGTCATCCACAGCACGCAGTACCTGCCGCGGATCGCCAAGCTGCGCAAGGACCTCCCGTACCGCGTCGCGGTGATCGGCGCCGGGCAGAGCGCGGCGGAACTGTTCGGCGCGGTGCAGAAGGATCTGCCCGAATGCAAGCCGACCATGGTGATGCGGTCGATCGGCCTGAACTACTACGAGAGCAGCAAGTTCAACAACGAGCTGTTCTTCCCGTCCCATGTGGACAAGTTCTTCGAGGCGCGGCCGGAAGCGCGCGAGCAGATGCTCAAGGAGATGCACCACACGAACTACTCCGGGCTGGCCCCGGGAACGATGGACGCGCTCTATCGTTCGGTCTACCTGGACCGGCTCTCGGGTCGGTCCCGGCTGCGGATGATCACCATGAGCGACATCACCGACGCCCGTGACGAGGGCGACGAGATCGTGCTGGAACTGACCGACCGGCGCACCGGCGAGACGCAGGAACTGCGCACCGATCTCGTGCTGCTCGGCACCGGGTTCTCCCCGGAGATGCCGAGGATGGTCCAGGAGATCGCGAAATCGATCGGCCTGTCGGAGATCAAGGTGACCCGCGACTACCGGCTGGAGATCGAGCAGCCCGCCACCGCGGCCGTGTACCTCCAGGGCGTCAACGAAGCGACGCACGGGATCGCGGACTCGCTGCTGAGCGTCCTCGCCCCGCGGGCCAACGACATCCTGCAGGACATCCTCGCCCATCGCGGTGAGAACCCTTCGGTGCCACCGCAGCCGACTTCGGACACCGCCCCCATCGTCGCCACCCGCTGACCCACGAAAAGGAAGAGAAAGTCATGGAGATCCGGCCGCTCGAGCGGGAAAAGATGGTCTTCGAGAACGGCGCCTACGGCCAGCGGCTCCTGCCGTGGGCGGCGCTGAACGCGCCGTTCGAAGGTGCCTGGGTCACGGTGCCGGCGCACGGCGCGACTGGTGCGCATTCCCACCACGAGTACGAGATCTTCATCGCGGTCAGCGGCGAGGCGGTGGTCGAGTCCGGGGGAGAGCGCCGCGCCTTCCGTCCCGGTGACATCGAGTTCCACCAGCCCGGCACCGAGCACCGCATTCTCAACGACGGTGCGGAGGACTTCGAGATGTACGCGATCTGGTGGGACTCCGACATGACGGCGAAGTTCGCCGCCCGGCACGAAGCGGAGGCGTGAGCATGGCCGACAAGCGTCCGGTGGTGATCATCGGCGGCCCGCCGACGTCCAACGGCGACCTGCACATCGGGCATATCGCCGGCCCGTACCTCGGTGCCGACGTGCACCGGCGGTATCTGCGCGCGGCCGGCCGCGAGGCCGTGTTCGCCTCCTGCACCGACGACAGCCAGACCTACCTCGTCACCAGCGCCGCCAGGGTCGGGCTGACGCCGCCCGAGCTGGTGGAGCAGTCGACCGAGAACATCCAGCGCACGTTCAAGGCGATGGGCGTCGAGGTCGACGGTTTCTCGCCGACCGACGACGGATACAAGGCGCTCGTCTACGACTACGTCAAACGCTTGTACGACAAGGGAAAGCTCCGCCTGCGCAAGGTTCGTCTGCCCTACAGCGAAAGCAAGGGCGAGTTCCTGGTCGAAGGTTTCGTCGGCGGCGGCTGCCCGACGTGTCTCGCCGACAGCCGCGGCGGGTTCTGCGAAGGCTGCGGTCACCCGATCGACTTCGACGCGCTCATCGAGCCGTACTCGGTGCTCGATCCGGCCGACGAGGTGACCTACCGCGAGACCGAGATCATGGTCTTCCCGGTCTCGGAGTACCGCGAGCAACTCCTGGCCTACTACGAGGAACGCGGTCCCGCGTGGCGGCCGCACGTGCTCGGGCTGATGCGGGAACTGCTGTCCGGGCCGTTGCCCGACTTCGCGATCACGTACCCGGTGAAATGGGGGCTGCCGGCGCCGTTCCTCCAGACGCCGGGGCAGCGGCTCAACGCCTGGGTCGAGGGGATGCCCGCCTCGATGTACTGCACCGAATACGCGTTGCGGCGCAATGGAAAGCCGAAAGCCGCCGACGACGACGCCTGGCTCGCGGAGAACGACGCGCGGGTCGTGGTGTTCATGGGGTTCGACCCGCTGTTCACCTGGGGTGTCGTCCACGTCGCCGAGCTGATGGCCCTCGAAGGCCGCTACGTCCTTCCGGACACCCTGCTCGTCAACGAGTTCTACGAACTGGAGAACGAGAAGTTCTCCACCAGCAAAGGACACGTCGTCTGGGCACGGGACCTCGCGGCCGAGGTGCCCCGTGACATCGCGCGGTTCCACCTCAACCTCACCGCCCCCGAGTTCGCGCGGACCAACTTCTCCCGAGCAGCACTGGAAAAGGTCGCGGGGGAGCGGCTCGTCACGCCCTGGAACGAGCTCGCCGAGACACTGGCCAAGCTCACCGCCGAGGTCGGCGGCGAGAACGGTTCACTCCCGGTGTCGACCGAAGCCACGGAACGCGCGGCGGCGATGGTCTCCCGGTTCGCGTTGAACTACGAACTCGAGGACTTCAGCCTCAGCCGCGCCGCGGACCTGATCGTGCAGCACGTCGAACGCCTGCGGGCGGCGACGGAACGCACCTTGAAGGGCAACCTCGACCAGGAGATGCTCCGCGCGCGGCTCGGTGACCTCTTCCTCGAACTGCGGGCGTTGATCGGCTGTGCCTCGCCGATCCTGATCGACCTCGCCGAACGTGCCGCCGTAGCGGGCGGGTTCGACCTCCGGATCACGGCGGCCGCCTTCGATGTCACGCACACCAACGCCTTCACCGTGCCCTCACTGGAATTCCCCCCGACGAGCGAGGTCTGACCCCCCATGTCACTCGACAGCACCTTCTCCACCGACGCGGCCCGGAGTTCCCGGCTCGCCGAACGTCTGCTGGTCCCGGCGGGATTCATCACCACGGCGGGCAACGCGTTCCAGATCACCGCCGCCGCGATCCTGGTGTTCCACGCCGAGCAGACCACCCTGGCGGTCGGCTGGCTGTTCATCGCGGTGTCCATCCCGCAGGTCGCGCTCGCGGTCCTGTTCGGCAAGCTGGTCGACAAGGTCGACCGCCGGATGCTGTGCGTGGCGGCGGACCTCGTGAGCGCGATGACCGCGTTCGCGCTGCCGGTGTGGCTGTGGATCGGCGGCCCGGCGAACCTGGGCTCCTACATCGCGAACTTCATGCTCGCCTGCACCGCGGCGTTGTTCATGCCCGCGAGCAACGGCCTGATCAAGGAACGGATCCGGGACGAGCGGCTCGGCAAGTTCAACTCGCATTTCGAGATGGCGAGCAACTCCGGCATGCTGCTGGCGTCCTCGCTGGCCGGCTTCCTGGTGATCTGGTTCGGCGCCACGCCGCTGTTCGTCTTCAACTCGCTGAGCTTCGTCCTCTCGGCCGTCCTGGTCTACGCGATCGGCCGCAAGCCCGCCAAGGCACCGGTGACCGAGGAGACCGCCGCCACCGATCCGGCGGCGCCGGTCGAGGTCCCGGTGCGCCAGCCGATCAGGCGGCTCGCGCTGCTGTACGCCAACGGCAACATCGGCCTGATGGTCGCCAACGTCATCCTGACGACGCTGATCCTGCAGACCTTCGACCAGGGCGCGTGGATGATCGGCGTGGTCGACGCGCTGGCCGGCGTCGGGTTCATCGTCGGCGCGGCGGCGTACGGCAAGGTCAGCAAGCGGTTCAAGGGGATCCATCTGGCCGTGCTCGGCACGCTCGGCAACCTGATCTGCCTGGCGATCCAGCCGCTGCACTACATCGCGCTGATGGCGGCGATCCCGTTCGCCGGGTTCTGCTTCGCGCAGGGCCGGATCGCGGCACGGACCCTGCTGATGCGGGCCAGCCCGGAGGACCGTGTCGGCCGGATCTTCGGCGGCACCCAGGCCCTCGGGCTCGGACTCGGTGTCGGGGCGACGGTCGCGCTGTCCGCGCTGGCGGACGCGACCACGGTGCCCTACGCGTTCTGGGGGCTGGCGATCCTGCAGGGCGCGATCGTGATCGGCACCTACTTCAGCCTCGCGAAACCGTTGTCGGCACAGGAGAAGAAGCAGCCGGCCGAGGTTCTCGAGGCGACCGCCGCCTGAGCGCGGCGACGAGCGGAGGAAACGAAAGTCATGACGGACAAGCCGATCAAGGGCGGCGTGGCGACCTGGGCCTGCCTGCCCGGGTTCCCGCCCGCGGTGATCTTCCCCTTCACCCCGGGCGAACGCTTCGGCGTGCGGAGCCTCTACGAATTCCAGATGCTGATGTACCGGCCGCTGTACTGGCTGGGCCGGGACGGCGCGCCGGAGATCGACTGGGACCTCAGCGTCGGCGAAGAGCCGGTGTGGGACGAGACCGGCCGCACCTGCGTGGTCCGGATCAAACCGTGGAAGTGGTCCAACGGCGAGACGCTCTGCGCGGACAACGTCATCTTCTGGATGAACATGCTGAAGGTGAAGGGGCCGAGGTTCGGCGCCTACTCCGAGGGCTACTTCCCGGACAACCTGGTGTCGTTCGAAAAGGTCGCCGATGACAAGGTGAGCTTCACCTTCGACAAGGCGTACTCGAAGAACTGGGTGCTGCTGAACCAGCTCACCATGATCACGCCGATGCCGAAGGCGTGGGACCGCACCGCGGATGGCCCCGCCGACGCGACGCACGACATCGAGCAGGCCGAAGCGGTCTACGAGTTCCTGATGGCGGAGAACGGCGACGTCGTCGAGGAGGACAACTCACACCGCACACGCTGGGCTGACAGTCCTGTGTGGAGTGTCGTCAACGGGCCGTGGCGGCTCAAGAGCTACACCGAGGAAGGTGTCGTCACCTTCGTCCCGAACGAGCACTACAGCGGGCCGAACCCGCCGCATCTCGACGAACTGCGCCAGGTCTCGACGACGTCGGACGAGCAGCAGTACGAGCTGCTGCAGTCGGGCGACGTCCAGGTCGGTTTCCTGCCGCCGGGGATGGGCGTCCAGCCGGACGGCGACCCGACGAAGGGCGGGCCGAACCCGCTGGGCGACGGTTTCCAGCTGGAGCCGCAGATCCTGTTCAACATCAACTTCATGGCGGTCAACTTCAGCAACCCGACCGTCGCCGGCGACATGATCAGGCAGCCCTATGTCCGGCAGGCCCTGCAGAGCTGCTTCGACCAGGAGTACGGCGCTCGCGAGGTCTACCAGGGCTACGGCTGGAGCCAGACGGGGTCGATCCCGGTGCTGCCCAAGAGCGACCTGGTCTCGCCGAAGATCGCCGAGCGCGGCGGGTTCTGGCCCTTCGACCTCGAGAAGGCGCGGCAGTTGCTCGCCGACAACGGGTGGGACGTCAGCACTTCACCCGCCGTGTGCGTCCGGCCCGGCACCGGTCCCGGTGAAGCGGGCGAGGGCATCCCGGCCGGCGCCGAGCTGAGCTTCTCCCTGCGCTACTGGGAAGGCCGGCCGTCGCTGGCGCGGCTCATGGCGCAGTTCCGGGACGACGCGGCCAAAGCCGGGATCGAGATCCGCCTCGAAGAGGTGATGGGGTCGGTCCTGGTGGCGGAGGACGGTCCGGGCGAGAAGCGGATGTGGCAGCTGTCCTGCTGGGGTGGCGGCTGGGTCTACAACTACCCGACCGGCGAGAACCTCTTCCAGAGCGGCGCCGCCTGTAACTTCAGCAACTACCGGGACGCCAAGGCGGACGAGCTGATCGCGAAGACCGTCACCACCGACTCCCTCGAAGCGCTTTACGAGTACCAGGAGTACATCGCCGACCAGGCGCCGGTGATCTTCATGCCGACGTTCCCGCGGCGGCTGTTCGAGGTCGCGGGCAACCTGCGCGGGTTCTCGCCGATCAACCCGTACGGGCTGATCAATCCCGAGAACTGGTACTACGTCCAGGACGAGTCATGACGCGGCCGGTGGTGCTGGTCGGGTTCGTGGCCGCGGCGCTCGGTTCGTCCATCAAGGACTTCCAGCAGGACGGCACGGTGATCTTCGTCGAGGAACCCGATGTCGTCCGCAAGCGCAACGCGCGGGAGACGGTGGCCGGGTCGGCGCTGGTGCGCGAGCTCATCGAGTGGGAATTCCACCTCCCCGGCAAGGCGGACGAGTTCTACCACGTCCACCACGACCTCGACCCGGCCGCGGTGGTCCCGCTGACCGAGTACGCGACGCCGTTCGCGGCCCGGCTCGCGGAACGCTACGGCCTGCCGGGCGCGGGATTCGGGGCGGCGCAGATCCTGCGGGACAAGGCCGTGCTGCGCCTGGTCAGCCGGGCGGCGGGGATCGCGAACCCGGCGTCGGCGCGCGTCGAAAGCCCGGAGCAGGTCCGTGAGTTCATGGCGCGGCATCCGGGGAAGACCGTGCTGAAGCCCGCGAACCGGCAGGCGTCGGTGGGGACGCAGGTGCTCACCGACCCGGCCGAGGCCGAACAGGCGTGGGCGAACTGCGTCGTGCAGGACGAGGGGATCTTCGTCCCGGATCGCGCGATGGAACTGAGGATGCTCGCCGAGAGCTTCGTCGAGGGAGACGAGTTCAGCGTCGAGATGCTGCTGCGGGACGGCGAACCGCTGTTCGCCAACGTCACCGGAAAACGGCTGTTCCCCGGCCCGCGTCCGATCGAACTCGCGCATATCGTCCCCGCCGACATTCCGGACGAACTGACCGCGACGCTGACCGAGGAGACGCGGCGGCTCACCAGCGCGGCCGGGTTCCGCACCGGGATCGTCCACTGTGAGTGGATCGTCTCGGACGGTGTCCCGTACCTGGTCGAGTGCGCCGGCCGGTTCGCGGGCGACGGCATCATCGAGCTGATCCAGCGCGCCTATCCGGTGGAGCTGAACCGCGCCTACTTCTCGGTGATGAAGGACGAGCCGGTCTCGGACGTGTTGCCGCGCAAGGCCGTACGCGGGGCCGCGGTGCGGTTCCTGTCGATCGAGCCTGGCCACATCGAGGACGTGCGCGGGGTGGAGAAGGCGTCGCAGTCCGAAGGCGTGTTCATGTGCGACGTCGCCGTCTCGGCGGGCGACCGGTTCGACGGGTTGCGCAGTTCGTGGGATCGCGTCGGCGATCTGATGGTGACCGCGGACAGCCCGGCGGAGGCGTCGCGCCTGGCCGAAGAGGCGGTCGCGCTGATCGAGATCGACGTGCGGCCGGACCGTGGAGAGAGGGAGAACGCCGCACCATGACCATCGAAGCCGTCCAGTCCACGCTCCCGGACGCCCGTCTCGACGTGATCGTCACGGGGCTCTCGTCCGACGCGCACACCTGGAACCTGGTGTACCTGGAGCTGTTGCTGGAGGAACTGGGCTGCCGGGTCACCAACCTCGGCGCCTGCGTCCCGGACGCGACCATCGTGCGCGAATGCGTCACCCGGCGGCCGGATCTGCTGGTGATCAGCAGCCTCAACGGGCACGGCCGCCAGGACGGCGTCCGGCTGATGGAAGCGTTCCGCGCGCGGGCGGAGCTGGTCACGACGCCGGTCGTCATCGGCGGGAAGCTCGACGTCACGGGCGGCAGCAACGCGGCACGGCTGCTGGAGGCCGGCTTCGACGCGGTGTTCGAGGACTCCGGCGGGCTGACCCCGTTCCGCACGTTCCTCCGCACCTTGTCCGTCCGCGCCCCCGGTGTCCCGCTGGGCGCGGGATGAACGTGCTCGCCCCGCGGCGGGGACTTTCGTTCGGCGAGGTGGTCGCGCGCCACCACGCCAGGGGGGAGCTGGTCGTCCAGCCGCGGATGGGGTTCGCCGATCCGGGACGGATGGCCCGGGGGTTGCTGGCGACGAGGACGGCGCGGGCGGCGACGGTCGGCACGATCACGATCGACAGCTACACCAGGGTCGGCGACCACACGGCGGCACGCGCGGCATTGGCGGCCGGCGCCGATCTCAACGGGTATCCGCTCGCCGACCACGATCCCGTGACGACGACGGCGTTGCTCGACGGCGTGCTGACCGGCGACTTCCCGGTGCAGGTCCGGCACGGTTCGGCGGATCCCCGCCGGATCGTGCGGGCCCTGCTGGACTTCGGGCTGCACGCGACCGAGGGCGGTCCGGTGTCGTATTGCCTGCCGTACAGCCGGATGTCGCTTTCGGCGGCTGTCGACAACTGGCGCCGCACCTGCGAGACGCTGGCCGAGGCCCGTGGTCCCGAACTGGAGCCGCATCTGGAGACCTTCGGCGGCTGCATGATGGGGCAGCTGTGCCCGCCCGCGCTGCTGGTCGCGCTGAGCGTGCTGGAGGGGATGTTCTTCTGGCGGCACGGGATCCGCTGCCTGTCCTTCAGCTACGCGCAGCAGACCCACGCCGGGCAGGACGAGGAGGCCGTCGCCGCGCTGCACGCGCTGATCAGGGAATACGTGCCGCACGCGCGGACGCATGTGGTGATCTACGGCTACATGGGCGTCTACCCGAGGACACCGGGCGGCGCGCTGGAGCTGATCGCGGAGTCCGCGCGGCTGGCCGCCCGCACCGGGGCGAGCAGGCTGATCGTCAAGACCACCGCCGAGGCACACCGGCTGCCGACCATCGCGGAGAACGTGACCGCGCTGGAGCACGCCGCCGAGGCCGCCCGGGGCGTCTCCCGGATCGGCAGGCTCGGTGACAGCGGGATCCACGCCCAGGCGAAAGCGTTGGTGGACAACGTTCTTTCGCTCGACACCGACCTCGGCAGGGCACTGGTCACCGCGTTCGCGCGCGGCCAGCTGGACGTCCCGTTCTGCCTGCATCCGGACAACGCGGGCCGTGCCCGCGGACGGCTGGACGCCGGCGGCCGCCTGGAGTGGCAGCGGATCGGCGCGATGCCGCTGGGCGATCTCGTCGACCTGCCCGCCGACCGGCGGATGACCTCGAACGATCTGCTGGACGCGCTCCGGTACGTCGAGCGGTCGTTCGACGAGAAGTACGGGCTACCCGGAATCGAGACCGTGAACCGACTGACACAGGGGAGTAGGACATGACCGGAACATCGGACGCGGCGCTGCCGCCGGGTACCCGCGAGCATCTGACGTCGCCGGTGACGCAGGCGGCGCTGCGCATCCAGAACAGCATCACCGCGGGCACCCGCGAGTACCTCGGCATGAACGGGTTCGTGGAACTGCAGCCGCCGCTGATCGGGCCGGTCACCGACCCGGGATGCCGTGGCGCCAAGCAGGTCGACGTCGACTACTACGGGCACAAGTACAAGATGATGACCAGCGTCATCCTGTACAAGCAGGCGTCGCTGCTCGCGTTCGACAAGATCTTCTACGTCGCCCCGAACGTGCGGCTGGAGCCGCTGGAGACCTCGACCACCGGACGGCATCTGGTCGAGTTCACCCAGATCGACGTCGAGGTCGCCCGGGCGAGCCGCGAGGACGTCCTCGACCTCGCGCAGGGCCTGCTCCGGCACGTGGTCGCCCACACCCTCCGAGAGTCCAAAGTGGACCTCGCCACGCTGGGCCGGGACCAGGAGGCGTTCACGGCGTTGCTGGAGGAGGACTTCGAGCGGATGACGCACCGCGAGGCGGTGTCGCGGCTGCAGGGCCTCCTGCACGGGCAGAGCGCCGACGCGGAGATCGACTGGCAGGGCGAGCGGATCATCTCGGAGCAGACGAACCGGCCGTTCTTCATCGTCGACTACCCCAAGGGATCGCGCGGGTTCACCGACGGCGAGTCCAGCACCGAACCCGGGGTGCTGCGGAACTTCGACCTCATCGCCCCCGACGGGTTCGGCGAGCTCTGCAGTGGCGGCGAACGCACGCACGAGTACCGGCGGCTGATCGAGCGGATGCGGGAGACGGGGGAGAACCCGGCGAAGTACGCCTGGTACCTCGACCTCGCGCGCGAGGGCCTGCCGCCGAGCGCGGGCTTCGGGATGGGGCTGGAGCGGGTGACGCGCTACGTCGCCGGGCTGGACGCGGTCTGGCAGGCCAACGCGTATCCGAAGCTGCCCGGGATCGCGACGCCGTGATCACCGCACGGCAGCTTCCGGAGGACGCGATCCGGGCCAGGGCACGGGAAGGCAGCGCGGCGATCTTCCCCGACGTCGCGGGATACGGCCGGTCGCTGTTCGGCGCGGACGTCGATTCGGGTACCGACGAACTCGACCGCGCGCGGATCGTGCCGCCCGTGTTCGTCCCGCGGCGCCTGGAGAAGATGTTCGACCTCGCGCGCGAACCGGTGTACGGCGACGTCGGGCTGACGACCGTGCTCGGCGGGTTCACCGCGCCGTCGCCGGTGTTCCTCTGCGCGTTCGGCTCCACGCAGGTCGCGGGCAGCGGGCTCGGGATCGCCGCGAGCGAGCAGGCAGGCAGGCTCGGGATGCCGATGGTGATCGGCGAGAACGTCGTCCCCATGCACGGTTACGGCCGGATGGGTGAAAGCGTCGAGGACGGCCTGCTCGGCCGGATCCGCGCGTACGTCGACGCCGTACCGGACGGCCTGGGCGGTGTCGTCGTCCAGCAGAGCACGGAAGACGCGGACGCGGAGGTGTGGAACCTCGTCTACAGCGACCCGTCCGCGACGAAACTGCTGGAGACCGGGCGGCTGGCGTTCGAGCTCAAGGTCGGTCAGGGCGCCAAGCCGGGGCTCGGCGGGATGACCGTGCTCTCGCGCACGGCCGCCGGCGAGATCGCCGAGCAGTACACAGTGGACGAAGCGTTCGGCAAGGACACGGCCATGGTGCTGCGCTCCAGCAGTCCCGGCACGTTCACCGGGGAGATCCTGCGCCAGCAGATCCACCTGATGCGCAACAACTATCCGCGGGCCCGCGCCTGGGTGAAGCTGCATCCCGGCCGTGACGTCGGCGAGGCGGCGCAGGTCGCGTGGGCGGCGGGGGCGGACGCCGTCACCGTGGACGGTGCCGAGGGCGGTACCGGCTGGGCGCCGTCGGTCTTCCTCGACCAAGTCGGGCTGCCGCTGGTGGAATGCCTGCGCCGGGTCGGCAAACACGACGCGTCGCTGCTGGTGTCGGGGCGGATCTGGGAAGGCGCTCGTGCGCTGAAATGCCTGGCGATGGGTGCTTCCGCGGTCGGCCTGGGCCGGGCGGCGCTGCTCGCCGTCGACGAGGACGCGACCGAAGGGCTCGTGCGGCTGGTGCGATGTCTCGAACTCGAAATGCGGCTGCTCGCCAGCGCGCTCGGGAAGTACGACCTCGCGGATCTCACCTCGGACGACCTTTGGTTCCCGACTCGGACGGAGCAGAACGGATGATCAACTACGACGGGAAACGGTTCCGCAAGGTCAGCACGGATCCGAACGCGCCGGTGACCCTGTACCGGCAGAAGGACGATCTGGTGTGGGCCGAGCTGACCGGCGGCGGCGTGCGGCTCGGGTCGCTGACCGGCAAGTGCGGCGAGGACGGGACGATCGACATGGCTTACACGATGGTGCTGGCCAGTGGTCAGGTGATCGCGGGGCACAGCACGAACACCCCGGAGTTCCTGCCCGACGGACGGATCCGCCTCAACGAGGTGTGGGAGCGGTACGGAACTCCCGGCTCCCGCGGTACCTCCGCCATCGAAGAGGTCGCGGAGTAGGTCGTTTCGCGCGTGAAGGCCTCCTTCCCTCGGTTGAGCCGAGGGAAGGAGGCCTTCACGCGTGTCTGGAGGCGGAACTCACGTGATGGGAGCCGTAACTCGCGTGATTGAAGGCGTAACTCGCGTGCTCAGAAGCCGCACACCGTGTGGAGCCTCCAAGCACGTGAGTTACGTCCCCAAGCACGCGAGTCACGTCTCTGATCACGCGAGTCACGACTTTCGGTCGTCCGACAGAGAATTCACGCGACCGAAAAGGGGAGTCGACGGGGCTGAACGGCGCACGCCGAAAGGAGTAGTTCAGCTCGGGTTCTTTTCCAGGTATTCCGCCCAGACCTTCTTCGGCACGCACATTCGCCAGGAGTCGACGATCAGCTCTCGTAACTCTTCGTAATCGAGCGCGGACAGCCGGGCGCGGACCCACTGATAGCGCATATCGGACGGAATCGGCATCATGAACTTGTCCGGCTCGCCCGCCACCAGTGCTTCCCGCTCCTCTTTGGGATAGCCGAATCCCATCACGGTTTCGTCGGGCGAGAGCGAAAGGAACACGATTCGCCCCACGCGGAACTTCGCTCTGTCCCGGACCAGCGCCTCATAGGCGCGGGGGAGCTCCGCAACGATATTTCTGACGTCATCCCCGGTTACCATTTTTCCACCATTCTCCGCTGTTTGTTCCCCAGTCACCCGTGGCGCCCATGGTGAAGGCGACGTAAAGGTATTCGTCGAGGATCTTCGCCAGTGACACGGGTCTGCCCATCGAGGCGGGGATCTCCGCCCCGCCGTCCCCCGCCTCCGCGATCACCGCGGCGGCCCACGCGCGGCCGAGCCGCAGATGCCTCCCGAACGCGGAGCCGTCGCGCGCGCCGTGGAGAGCGGCCGCGATGGCGGCGTCCCACGGCATGATCGTGTTGGGCCGCAACGCATACAGTGCCTTGGCCGCGGCGGTCGGGCCCAGCGTACGCCTGGTCCGTCCCGCTGAGACGACGACACCCGAGAGGTCCGCGTACGCCCTCGCGGCGGTGTCGATCCCCGCGTCCGTCAGGTCGGCGAGATCGTCGGCGGGAAGAGTAGCGCCCCAGGTCTCCCACCAGGTCAGGATCCCGTCGTCGAAGGGGGCGGGTTCACCTTCCCGCGGGTACCGGATCCGGCATCCCCACGAGTTCAGCCAGCGAAGAAGAATTGTGCGATGTGCGGGCTGTGACAGGTCGATCGCGGACCGCGTTTCTGTCAGGAGTCGAAGCCACGAGGTGTCCGCATTCGTGAAGCCGTTGAACACTTCGGCGGCCCGCCGGAGTTCGGCGAGTGGCGGTAGGGGGTCAGACATGGGCGAACCCTATCCGGTGCCACCAAGGGGGTGAATTTCCGCGTCCAACTATTGGACTTTGTACATTGAGTCACCTATTTGTATCTGCTGCATGGTTCATTGGTCCTTTAGGGTTGTGGCCAGGAAGGCTACAAGGATGACGGTCACGCAGTGCGATTGCGTTACCCCATCCAGGGGAGGGAGAAGGCATGGGCAGACCCGAGCGACCGTTGGACGGCTCCACTGGTCCGATCGCCGCATTCGCTCACGATCTGCGCGTTTTGAGGAACCGGGCGGGGAACCCGAGTTACCGGGAACTCGCCAGGACGGCACTGTTCGCCCCTTCTGTGCTGTCCAGCGCGGCCAGCGGCCACCGGTTGCCCACGCTCGCCGTGACGCTGGCGTTCGTCTCCGCGTGCGGTGGGGACCGCGCGGCGTGGGAACGGCGTTGGCGGAGTGTCGCCGGGCAGACGGGCGGTGGCGCCGAGGAACGCGCGTCCGCGCCGCCGCCGGTCGAAGCACCGCCGGATGGCGTTCACGCGTTGGCATCCGGCGTCATCCGGCTCGCCCGTCCGGCCCAGTTGCCGATCGGATCGAGGACTTTCGTCGGCAGGGAACGGGATCTGGCCGACGCCGCGGCGATGATCGGGGCGAGCGGCCCGGTCAAGGTGCCGTTGCTCGTCAGTGGTCCGATCGGGGTGGGGAAAACGGCTTTCGCCTTGCGGCTGGCGGAAGAGGTGGCGGCGGACTTCCCGGACGGGCAGCTCTACGCGGATCTGGGCGGCATCGGGACCGGGGGCCGGTCGGCCAACGGGATCGTGCGCGGGTTCCTGCGCGCGCTCGGCGTGCCGGCGCATCTCGTGCCCGACGATCCGATGCAGCGGATCGGGCTGTACCGATCCCTGCTGGCGGAGCGCAGGTTGTTCGTGCTCCTGGCGGGGGTCAAGGACGAGGGTCAGGTGCGGCCGTTGCTGGGCCAGGCCCCGCACAGCCAGGTCGTGGTGACCAGCCGCGCGCGGCTGCTCGGGCTGGAGGACACGAACCGTGTCGAGCTGGATACGTTTTCCCGCAAGGAATCGATGGCGTTGATCGGCCGGATCGCCGGACCGGGCCGGGTGCGGGCGGAGCACGACGCCACCGACACGATCGCCGAACTGTGCGGGGATCTTCCGCTGGCGATCAACATCGTCGGTCGCAAGATCGCCGCGCGCCCGGAATGGGCGATCGCGTACACGGCGGGCCAGCTCGCGGATCGCGAACGGCTCATGGACAGCCTCAGCGTCGGTGACGTCAACGTCCGGGACCGGTTCACCACGGCGTACGAACAACTGTCGCCCACCGAACGGGAGGCCATCCACCACTTCGGGCAGAGCGGGGCGGGCTGGACGACGTCGATCGGCATCGCCGCGGCGATGGGCATCATGATCGAGACCGCCGACGAGCTCCTCGAGTCCGTGGTGGACGCCGGACTTCTCCAGCGCGCCAACGTCGCCGGCCGTTACGCGGTCTCCCGGTTGGTCAGCGCGTTCGCCACCGAGCGGCAGCGGGAACCGAGCCCGTTCGCCGCCGCCGTCCCGATGGCGGGCCACCGGGCGCGGAAGAACGCGTTCGAATCGCTGCGCCACGAGGCCGTGCGCACCCTGCCGGGTGGTTCGTCCGAAGGTTGATTGTTCTCCCCGTGCGGCGCTTCCGGTCAACGGGCCGCGCGGCTTGAATGAGTCGACGAATGAAGGCGAGCGAAATTCGGTGACACAATGCTGATTCTGTCGATGAAAGAGGGCCACGATGGCGGGATCGTGGCGATCGAGGACGGCAAGCTGCTGTTCGCGCTGGAGTCGGAAAAGGACAACTACCCGCGCTACGACCGGATCACCGGCGAGCTGATGGCGCGCGCGGCGGGCATGCTGGACAAGCAGCCCGACGTGGTCGCGCTCGGCGGCTGGGTCAAGGGGGAGTTCTCGGTGGAACCGCCGTCGCGCACCGGATACTTCGGTGTCGGCGAGGGCGCGATCTCCGACGAGGCGGGCAAGTTCTTCGGCAAGGACGTCCGGTACTTCTCTTCCACCCACGAGCGCTCGCATATCTACACGTCGCT
Source organism: Amycolatopsis sp. NPDC102389 (assembly GCF_044765885.1). Lineage (NCBI taxonomy): Bacteria > Bacillati > Actinomycetota > Actinomycetes > Pseudonocardiales > Pseudonocardiaceae > Amycolatopsis > Amycolatopsis sp. NPDC102389. The sequence continues at coordinate 7,474 of NZ_JBIWKX010000086.1, read as the reverse complement.
CGGGATGGCCCCCGCGGCACCCGGCCAGGCGTACTACTCCCTGGTGTGGGAAGGGAACATCGGTGACTTCTACCGGATCGACGAGCGCGGCGAGGCCACTCACCTGAAGCATGTCCTTGCCGACCCTGGCGCGAAGTACGCGTATCTCTTCGCGCTGGCGGACCCGGGTTTCCCGCTGGGCAAGGGGAAGTTCCGGTTCAACGACGCCGGCAAGCAGATGGCGCTGACCGGGTTCGCCGAGCCGGGCCCGCTCACGCCGGACGAGCAGAAGACCATCGACTTCATCCTCGACCGCGACGGCATCATCCTCGGTCTGTCCAAAGAGGAGATGTCCTGGTCCCATCTGTACAACGCCGGGGTGTGGTCGCAGGAATACCGCAACGCGGCGGCGAAGCATTCGCAGGCGATCTTCAACCGGTTCCACGACTACGCGGCGAAGAACCTGACCGAAGGCCTGCCGCTGCTGATCTCCGGCGGTTGCGGCCTGAACTGCGACTGGAACCGGTTGTGGCGTGAGAGCGGTCTGTTCTCCTCGGTGTTCGTGCCGCCGTGCCCCAACGACAGCGGTTCCGCTCTGGGCACGGCCATCGACGCGCAATGGTTCTACACCGGACAGGCGACCATCGAGTGGGACGTCTACGCGGGGGAGAACTTCGTCGAGGACGTCGTCCCGGATCCCGCCAAGTACGAGACACGCCCGCTGGTGGCGAGCGAGGTCGCGAAGTACATCAAGGACGGCAACATCATCGGCTGGGCGCGCGGCCGGTATGAGATGGGCCCGCGGGCGCTGGGCAACCGGTCGATCCTGGCCGCGCCGTTCACCGTGGACACCACCGTGCGGCTCAACAAGATCAAGCGCCGCGAGGACTACCGCCCGATCGCCCCGATCGCGCTGGAATCCGACGCCCCCCGGTGGTTCGTCGGCTCGGTGCAGGATCCGTACATGCTGTACTTCAACCACGTCACCTCCGACGAGCTGAAGGCCATCACGCACGTCGACGGGACCGCGCGCACCCAGACGGTGACGCGGGAACGCAACGCCGGCATCACCGACCTGCTCGAGGCGTTCCGCGAGCAGACCGGGTTCAGCGTGCTGTGCAACACCTCGCTGAACAACAACGGACGCGGTTTCCTCAACCGCACCAGCGATCTCATCGAGTACGGGGAGACGTACGGCCTCGACGGCTACGTCATCAACGACACGTTCGTGACCCCGCGCGCCTCCTGAAATCCTTGCCCGACGGGGGCAAGGCCCGGATGCCACCCCCAGCAGTGGCATCCGGGTACCTCGTGGCGCCCGAACGAACTTTCGCCCCGGAGGGGGAAGACCATGCGAGTCGTGCTCGCGGGCGGTGGCGTCATCGCGCTGCTGACCGCGCTGGAGTGCGTGTCGGCCGGGCACGAAGTGGTGATCGCCGACCAGGCGGACATCCCGTTCTCCGGGGCGACGTCGTTCGACCGTCATCGCGTGCTGCGCGCGTTGCATCCCGGCGACCTCGCGACCACGACGGCCGCGGTCGGCGCGCATCACGCGTGGATCGAACTGGAGCACGCGTTGTCCACGTCGTTCTACGAGCAGGTCGGCGCGCTCACCGCGGCGCCGCCGGACGACACGACGGCCGCGCGGGAGCTGCTGTCCGCGGCCGGCTCGAAGGCCGAAGTGCTCGGCGCGGACGAACTCGCCGCGGAATTCCCGCACGCCGGATTCGTGCCGGGCACGGGCGCCGTTTTCGAGGCGCACGCGGGGGTCCTGCTCGCCGACCGGGTGCTGGCCGCGTGCGCCGCCCGCCTGAGGTGGCACGCGAACGCGGAACTCCACCCGCACCGCAAGGTGGTCGGGATCGACGCCGACCGGGCCGAGGTCCGGCTGGCTGACGGCGCGACCCTCCGCGGTGACGCCGTCCTGGTGGCCGCGGGCCCGTGGTCCCGGGAACTGCTGGCACCCGCGCTGTCCAGGGAACTCGTGCTGCACCGGCAGACGATGCTGTACTGCGACGTCCCGCCCGTCGACGCCGCCGCGTGGGCCGCCACCCCGGCGATCACCTCGCTCGGTTCGGCAGGTGGCGCGTGGCTGGTGCCGCCCGTCGCCGGGACGCCGTTGAAGCTCAGTGCCGCGAGCGCGTGCCGGGTCGTCGACGAGATCGGCGGCGCCACCGTGCCTTCGTGGTGGCGTGAGCACCTGATCGACACGTTCGCCGCGCTGATCCCGGGTTTCCGGCGGGATTGGCTGGTGGACACCCGGGACTGTCACTATCTGGCCCGGCGCTCCACTCTCGGCCCGATGCTCGCCGTTCTCGGTGACCGGGTCCTGTCCTATGCGGCGTGCGGCGGCTCGTCGTTCAAGTTCGCCCCGCTGATCGCCCGGTCCCTGGCCGCGCGCCTGACCGGCGCCGACCCGGTCCACACCGGCCTCGAACCGCTCGACCGGCCGCTCGTGCGAGCGGGCGGTGTCCACCCGATCCGTCCTGCCCTACGAGGTGTGTCGTGAAACTGCTCGCGCTGGAAGCCAGCCAGAACTCCTACTACTACCTGCCCCGGTACCAGCAGATCGAGGACTTCGGCGGGGTGCTGTACGTGCTCAACGGGATCGGGACCGAGGATCTCTGGCCGTCCGAGCGCTACCGGATCGCCGGGAGCAACCACATCGACGACCTGATCCGGCACGCGAAGGCCTGGCACGCGGAAGAATCCTTCGACGGCGTGCTCACCTTCTCCGAGTCCGGCGTGGTCCTGGTCGCCGCGGTGGCCGAGGCGCTCGGCCTGCCCGGCATCGGCGTGGACGCGGCTCGGACCAGCCGGAACAAGCTGATCATGCGGCAGGCGCACGAAAAGGGCGCGGCCGCGCATCCGGACTTCCGGTTCGTCGAAGACCTCGACGCGGCCCTGCAGGCGGGCGAGGACTTCGGCTATCCGGTGATCCTCAAGCCGACCCTCGGCGCGGCCAGCAACTTCGTCTTCCGGGTGGACGACGAAGAGAAGATGCGGGAGCGCTACGCGCAGGCACGTGAGGGCATCGACGGGATGTCCTGGTACAACATGGAGGCCGAAGGGCTGGACCTCGGTCCGCACGGCCTGCTCGTCGAGTCCTTTCTGGACGGCCACGAGCATCTCATCGAAGCGGTCGCCTGGGACGACGAGGTCTACCTCGGTTCCATTGTGGACAGAGTCACGTCGGAGGGCGAGACCTTCGACGACGACGTGCACCACGCGCCCACGTCGCTCACCGCCGACCAGGTGGCCGAGGTGCACGCGGTGGTGGCGGCCGGCGTGCGCGCGCAGGGGCTCACCCGCGGCGCGCTGCACGCCGAAGTCCGGTTCCACCAAGGAAAACCGTTCCTGCTGGAGATCGCCGTCCGGCCGGGCGGCGGAGGACTCGACCATATGGCGCGGCTTTCGGCCGGGTACGACCCGATCAAGGGACTCATGGACGTCTCCCGCGGCGTGCGCCCGGATGTCCGGCACTTCAGCCCGACCGGGCTGCACACCGCCGCGATGTGCTTGATCTGCCCTGGCGGCGTGATCGCCTCGATCGACGTCCCGCCCGCGGTGAACGAATCGGACGCCTTGTACTACCTCAAGATCTTCGCCAAGCCGGGCGACCTGATCAAGCGCCCGCCGCTCGGCAACAACATCTTCGGCGGCATCGGCGCGCTCGGCGCGTCCTTCGACGAAGCCATGCGCAACGCGAACGACCTGGCCGGGAAGATCGAGGTCAAACTCTCCGAAACCCAGAAGTAGCACCGGATCCTGTTCGACGAAACCGGGCCCTTACCCAGGGCCCGGTGGCGGAAGACGCCCAAAACCGCGTGGAGGAAGCGTGTCACGGACTGCCACCCAACGGCACTACCTGATGGTCAGACCGACGTATTTCGACGTCGAGTACTCGATCAATCCCTGGATGGACCCGAAGAAACCGACGGACACCGAGCTGGCCATCGCGCAGTGGGAGTGGCTACACGATCTGTACGTCGATCTGGGCCATCGTGTCGAACTGCTCGACCCGCTGCCCGGCCTGCCCGACATGGTGTTCGCGGCCAACGGCGCCACCGTGGTCGACGGGCAGGTGCTCGTGGCGCGGTTCCACCACGTGCAGCGGGCGGGCGAGTCCGACGCGTACCTCAAGTGGTTCCGGGACAACGGATACCGCTACGTGCGGCAGGCGCAATGGGTCAACGAGGGGGAAGGCGACTACCTCGTCGCCGGGAAGACGATCCTCGCCGGCACCGGGTTCCGCACGAACCCGGAGGCGCACAACGAATCGCGCGAGTTCTTCGGCCGTCCGGTGACCAGGCTGACGCTGATCGACCCGCGGTACTACCACCTCGACACGGCGCTCGCCGTCCTCGACGACGAGACGGTCATGTACTACCCGGGGGCGTTCTCCGAGGAGAGCCGTCTGCTGCTGGAAGAGCTGTACCCCGACGCGATCCTGGCTTCGGAAAGCGACGCTTCCGTGTTCGGCCTCAACGCGGTCTCCGACGGGAAACACGTCGTGCTCCCGCAGGCGGCCACCGAGCTGACCGCGCGGTTGCGGGAACACGGCTTCGAACCGATCGGCGCCGACCTGTCCGAATTGCTCAAGGCGGGCGGCAGTGTCAAGTGCTGCACGCTGGAACTGCGTGCCGGTTAGGGAGACTTGATGAAATCGGCTGTACAGGAGCGGATCGCACCGCGCCGGATCCTCGTCGGGGCCGCGTTGATCGCGGTTCCGGCGGCGGTCGTCGTCGTGGTGCTCGGCCTGGGGGCGGCCTACGCGCCTGTCGCGAGCACCGGGGCCAAGGCCGTGGGCGGCGGACCCGACACTTACGCTCGCCTGCTGGTCGCGCTCCCGGTGATCCTGGGCGCCTGCCACCTGGCGGGGGTACTGGCCCGGCGGCTCGGCCAGCCCGCGGTGATCGGCGAGATCGTCGCCGGCATCCTCCTGGGACCGTCGCTGTTCGGGACCGTCTGGCCCGGCGCGTTCGGCTGGCTGTTCCCCGGTGGGGTGGTCTCGGCGATCAACATCCTGTCGCAGCTGGGTTTGATCTTCTTCATGTACCTGGTCGGTTCCGAGATCGACCTCGACGCGGTGCGCAGGCGCGGGTTCACCGCGGTGACGGTCAGCCAGGTCAGCATCGCGCTGCCGATGGTCTGCGGAATCGTGCTCGCGCTCGGCATGTATCCCACCTTCGGCGGTGATGTCGGATTCCTCGCCTTCGGTCTGTTCATCGCGGTCTCCATGAGCGTGACCGCGTTCCCGGTGCTGGCAAGGATCCTGACCGATCGTGGCCTCTCGAAGACGCCGCTGGGTGCGCTCGCGCTCACCTGTGCCGCCGTCGACGACGTCGCCGCGTGGTGCCTGCTGGCCGTCGTGGTCGCCGTCAGCCAGGGCGGCGCGCCGTCGGAGGTCTTCCTGACCGTCGGGCTCACCCTGGCCTTCGTCGTGGTCATGATCTACGTCGTCCGGCCGCTGCTGGCGAAGGCTCTCACCCGGGTGCCGGAGTCCGCGGTCCTCGCGATCCTGCTCGGCGGGATCATGCTGTCGGCCTTGGCCACCAACGAGATCGGCATCCACGCGATCTTCGGCGCCTTCCTCTTCGGGGTGATCGCGCCGAGGAGGGACCCGGTCGTCGCCCGCGCCGCCGGGAAGCTCGGCAGCGTGACCCTGACGTTGCTGCTGCCGCTCTTCTTCGCCTACACCGGGTTGCACACCGAGTTCGGCCTGCTCGGCTCCGGGTCGCTGTGGCTCTGGACCGCGGTGATCACGGCGGTGGCGGTGTTCGGGAAGTGGGCGGGCAGCACGGCCGCGGCGCGGCTGACCGGGGTCGGCTGGCGCGAATCGCTCTCCCTCGGGGCGCTGATGAACTGCCGCGGGCTGACGGAACTGGTGGTGCTCAACGTCGGCCTTCAGCTGAAGGTGATCAGCCCGGCGGTGTTCGCGATGCTCGTGATCATGACGCTGGTGTCGACGATCGCCACCGCCCCCGCGCTCACCCTCATCTCCAGGTTCAAGACGAGACCGCCGGTCCAGCGGCGGCGGAAAGTGGATAGGACACCATGACCAGCAAGGAAACCCTAGTCAGCACCTTCGCCGAGGTCGTCCTCGCCGACGAGGTCCGGGACACCATCGGGAGCGACCTGCGGTCCTTCCCGAACCCCGTCGACGATATCGACCGTTCGCTGGCGATGCTCCGGGTCGCGTTCTCGAAGCTGCCCATCGACCAGCTGCAGACGATCCTGGACTTCGGCAGGCACGTCGACACCCCCGGCGTCGCGCTCGTGCGCAACCTGCCGGTGGACGCGGAGCTCCCGGAGACGCCGATCGACGGGGAGCCCAGCAAGGACAAGAAGACGTTCGTCGCCGAGACCGTCCTTTTGGGACTGAGCCAGCTGCTCGGCGAGCCCGTCGGGTTCACCACCGAGAAGAGCGGGCGGCTCGTGCACGACGTCGTCCCGGTGTCGGCGGGGGCGCGGAGCCAGACGAACCAGAGTTCGCACGTGTTCCTGAACTTCCACAACGACATCGTGCACGACGAAGTGGGCCGCTACGACGTGTCCAATCCGGACTTCCTGGTGCTGAACTGCGTGCGCCAGGACGGGAACAAGGAGGCCGTCACGTACTACGCCGACGGCCGGGACATCTCGGCCGCGCTGGCCCCCGAGGTGCTCGACGTCCTGCGCCGCCCGCTGTTCCGCCTCAACGCGCCCGGCAGCTACGTGCGCGATGTGGCGAAGGGTGCCGACGTGCTCTCCGACCTCGTGCCGATCATCTCCGGGCCGGCGGACTCGCCGGAAGTGGCGGTGTCGGCGAATGGCGTGGTGGGGGAGACCGTCGAGGCGGAACAGGCGCTCGAGGAACTGCAGCGGGTCTGCCGCGAGGTCGCGCACCAGGTCAAACTGGAGCCGGGGACGGCGCTGCTGATCAACAACCGGAAGGGGCTGCACGCGCGGTCGCAGTTCTTCGCGCGGCACAACGGACGGGACCGGTGGTTGCAGCGCACGTATATCCGGCGCAGCCTGTGGACGATCCGGTACCGGGGCACGGCGTCGGACCGGCGGGTGCACTGAGGGCTTTCGGTCCCCGTACCCGGATGGACGACACGCGTGATCCGATGGATGACACGCGTGACTGGAGGGACGACACGGGTGCCGTCCGTCTGGACACGAGTGTCGTCCGTCCGGACACACGAACCGCGCTCGGCTGCGGGTGTCGCGAAAGCCACTTTCGCAACCTTCAACGTCGCGAAAGTGGCTTTCGCGACATGCTCCGGCTGCACGACCGCTTGCGGGAAGCCCCACCCGATCCCACTGTCCACACAGGACCGTTTCCGGTGCCCGAGTGCCCGTTTGATGCTTGCATGACCGGTTTTCCGTGGGGTCGTGAGTGGCAAGTGTCGTTATTGAGCCGAAGGTCAAACGTGGCGTGTTCTCGGGCGGCCCGATGATGGGATGAAGGCTCCCTTCGCCGCGTCTAATGCGGTGAAAGGAGCCTTCG
>NZ_JBIWKX010000085.1:0-25740 GCF_044765885.1 Amycolatopsis sp. NPDC102389 | reverse complement strand
CCAGCCAGCACACCCCAGCACGCCCACGCCCACCAACAAGATCAACAAACCCCACCAAGATCACCAACAAAACCCACCGGTGGATCCAGGTCAGACGTCGCGAAAGTGGCTTTCGCGACATGCCGACCCGCCTTACCCAGCAAGGAAAATCCGTGAAGGCCTCCTTCCCTACCCTGAAAGTAGGGAAGGAGGCCTTCACGGACTACCCGATGCTGAAAACCTCGACCGGGTGCGGAATCCGGACGTGCCCGGCGGAAACCGTGCCCATCCCGGCGACCGCGTCGAGCAGCTCCGCCCGGCCGGTCCCGCCGCGCCAAGGCTGATGCCGGGCGAAGGTCAAGAACTCGAGAAGACGGTGTGCCGGCTCGGAAACCGGCACCGTGATCTCCGCGCGCACCGTGACGGACCGGAATTCGACACCGAACCGCGTCAGTTCCTCAGCCAGGGTCTGCGCGAACAACGGGCGCACGATGCCTTGCTGGGCAAGGGATTCCGCGAAGGCGCCGTTCAGCTCGTTCAGCGGGGTCACCGCGACGACCAGCCGCCGGTGCCGGTTTCGGGCCTCCTTCAGCACCTCCATGCCCTCGTCGGCGCCGAGGTAGCACAACGACTGGACGAACAGGCCGTACTCGGTCGGCGTGATCCGGACGTCGGCCATGCTCGCCGTCAGCACGCGCTGGCCCCGGACCTTCGGCAGGCCGTCCAGCTTCGCGCGCAGTCGTTCGATCGCTTCGCCGTTGGTGTCCACGCCCTGGAACCACACCGTTCTCCGCGGCACCCGCGCGATGAGCTCCAGTTCGAACATGCCGAACCCGCAGCCGTACGACGTCAGCTCGAGATCGGCGCCCGCGCCGATCAGCCGCGACGTCTCCTCGACCATCAGCCGCTGCTGATCGGTCAGGCTGCGGAAGGTGGCGTTGCAGGTGTTGTAGTCCAGTTCGTCCATCAGCGCTCCCCGGGTCGGGCCGCCGAAACAACGGAGCCGTGGCGCGCGCACGCGTCACGGCTCCGATGGGTCGAGCGGCAGGTGCTTCAGATCCGCTTCTTCAGGGCACGGACCGAAAGCGCCCCGAACACGATCGCGATCACGGCCGCCCAGACGAGCGACCAGATCACCGCCGAGGTGACCCCGGCGCCGCCGTTCATCAGGCCGCGGCACGCCTTGAGCAGGATCGCCACCGGGCTGACGTTCGCGAACGCCTGGAGCCACGACGGCATCGTCTCGACCGGCGCGAACACGCCGCTGACGAAGTTCAGCGGCAGGATCACCGCGAACGCGAACACCTGGACCTTCTCCGCCTGGTCGGCGGCGACGCCCACCAGCGTGGGCACCCAGGAGAACGCGATCGCGAAGACCAGCAGCAGCAACCCGGCCGCGAGCACGCCGAGGAAGCCCTTCTCCGGCCGGAAGCCGAGCAGCAGCCCGACGCCGACCACCAAGAGCACCGACCAGACCTGCTTGAACTGGTCGCCGATGATCCGCCCGGCCAGCGGCGCCCAGCGCGCGATCGGCAACGAACGGAACCGGTCGAACACGCCCTTGGACAGGTCGGTGTTGAGCCCGATGCCGACGTTGATGGTCGCGAACAGCATGCTCATCACGAGCATGCCCGGGATCATGAACTGCAGGTACGCGTGCCGGTCCCCGGAGATCGCGCCACCGAAGACGAACGTGAACAGCAGCGTGAAGATGATCGGCTGGAAACTGATGTCGGCCAGCTGTTTCGGCTCGTGCTTGACCGAAACGGTGCTGCGCCAGGCCAGGGTGAACATCTGCGAGATGCCCTGGAAGAACCCGACCCGGGCCGACAACTGCCGCGTCGGCAGCGTCGTGGTCGCGGCGGTCATCGGATCTCCTCCTCGGTCTCTTCGGCGGCTTCCTCGGCCGGACGCCCGGTCAGGCTGAGGAACACCTCGTCCAGGCTGGAACTGCGCAGGGACAGCTCGCCGATGACGATGCCCGCCTCCTCCAGCCGCCGGACCGCGCCGGGCAGGGCCGCCGGGTCGGTGACCGGGACACTGACGACCTGGCCCGAGACGTCCGGCGTCGCGCCGGCGATCTCACCGATCAGCCGCACGACCTTCTCGAGGTCGCCCGCCTGGGCGCCGCGCACCGTCAGGCGCTGGGCACCGGTGCTCGCCTTGAGCTCGTCCGGGGTGCCCTTGGCGATCACCTTGCCGTGGTCGACGACCACGATCTCGTCGGCGAGCGCGTCGGCCTCCTCCAGGTACTGCGTGGTCAGCAGCACCGTGACGCCGTCGGCGACCAGGCCGCGCACGACGTCCCACAGTTCGAGCCTGCTGCGCGGGTCGAGACCGGTGGTGGGTTCGTCCAGGAACAGCAAGCGCGCGTCGCCGACCAGGCTGGCGGCCAGGTCGAGCCGGCGGCGCATACCGCCCGAGTAGCCCTTGGCGGCCCGTCCGCCCGCCTCGGTGAGGGAGAACCGCTCCAGCAGCTCATGCGCGCGGGCCTTGGCCGCCCGCCGCGAAAGGCCGAGCAGCCGCCCGATCAGCAGCAGGTTCTCGACGCCGGTCAGGCTTTCGTCGACCGACGCGTACTGCCCGGTCAAGCCGATCAGCTGCCGCACCTGATGCGCGTCTTTTTCGATGTCGTATCCGGCCACGGTCGCGTGGCCCTCGTCCGGCGTCACGAGGGTCGACAGGATCCGGACCGTGGTGGTCTTCCCGGCGCCGTTCGGGCCGAGGACGCCGAGCACGGTACCCGTACGGACGGTCAAGTCGACCCCGTCGAGCGCGGTCGTCTCGCCGAACCGTTTCACCAGCCCCTCGGCGTGGATCGCGAATTCGGTCTCGGTCCCCCGCGGCCCCGGGCCGGCCCTCGACGCGGTCGCGGGTTCGACGTTCTGCAACATGACGTACTACCTTCCTGTTCCTCACAACGGAGACACTCTCGTGCGGTTACATCATGCGACCGAGTGCGGCGTGGGAGCAGTGAATGGTTAACCTTCCGGGTATGAATTCTTCATTTTTGGGATGAATATCCCAGCCTGAAAAAACCGCACCTTCGCCGAGAATACCGGCCGAACGCGTAGCCGCACTTCTCCATAAATGCGGTGAATAATCGTGGCCCCTTCTCGAATTCCGCTGCTAACCTGCGAAAGTCCGCCTCTCGGCGAAAGCACGCCAATCAGCACGGAAAGGATCGTCACTCCTCATGGTCGCCGTCCTCACCGCAGCCCCGCGGACCAGCACGGTCTTCGCGGGATTCGCCGCGTACGGCGCATTGTGGGGTCCGTACCTTTCGATGTTGCCGGACGTCCGCCACGCCACCGGCGCCGGGGAAGCGCAGTTGGGCGCCGCGTTGCTGATCGGCGCGCTCGCGGCGATGCCCGCGATGTTCGCCATCGGCCGGTTGCTCGACCGGTTCGGCCGCCCGGTGGCGGTCGCGACCTTCGCCGGATTCGCCCTCATCGCGCCGACGCCCGCCTTGGCCGGATCCATTCCGGCGTTGTTCCTGACGCTGGGATTGTTCGGATTCGGATCCGGCGCCTGCAATGTCGTCGTGGTCGCGCTGGCGGCCTCCGCCGAAGCGGGTGAAGGACCACGCGTGATGAATCGCGCGCACGCGCTGTTCAGCATCGGCCTGTTGACGTGCAGCCTCGGCACCGGGGCGGCCCGGACCGCGGGAGTACCCGCCGAAGCGATCGCCTTGACGCTTTCGGCGCTGGTCGTGCTCGGCGCGATCGCGGCGAGGGGTTCGGTGCCGGGACGGCTGGTGCGGCAGAGCCGCGAACCGGGACGGCGTCTGCGGCTCGGCCCGGCGATCCTGCTGCTGTGCCTGCTGGCCGCGCTCGCCATGGCGGTGGAAAGCGGGGTGCAGCAATGGAGCGCGGTGTTCCTGGCCGACATGACCCGGGCACCGGTCGGGATCTCGGCCGCCGCGCCCGGCATCTTCGCCGCGGGGATGGCGCTCGGCAGGTTCGGCGGGCACTGGCTGTCCGGCCGCGCGTCGGATCGCCTGGTGCTGCTCGCTTCCGGCGCGCTTTCCGGGGTGGGCGTACTGCTGCTTTCGATGGCCGACGCGCCGGTGCACGGCCTGATCGGCACCGCCGTGGTGGGCGGCGCGATCTCGGTGTCGACTCCCACCGTCTACGGGCTGATCGGGCGCGGCGCGACGGCGGAGGACCGCGGCGCGGTGATCGGCTCGGCGGCATCACTGGCCAGTGTCGGCCTGTTGCTCGGCCCGGCCGTGGTCGGCCAGATCGCCGGGCACACCGACCTGCGGGTCGCCATCGCGGCACTGTCCGTGGCCTCGGTCGCGGTCTGCCTGCTCGCGCTGAGCGTGCCCGCACGGAATCGATGATCGGAGGGTGGACCCGATGGGCGACGTGACAGAGGGTCGTGGAGGCTCGGACTTCGTCGAAGGACGGCATCGGCGGCAGCTCGTCGGGGACGACATCCCCGACGGCTGCCCGTTCGGTTCCCGACAGCGGGACGGACGCCGCGAATGGCTGGTGAGCAGCTATTCCGACGCGCGCGATTTCTTACGGGACAAGCGGTTCAGCCGAGCCGTACTGGCCGAGACGACCCATCCACGCGGGCCTGCCACCCGGATGTCGGTGACCGACCTGGACCCGCCGAGGCACACCCGGATCCGGAAGCTGATCGGCGGCGCGTTCTCCGCCCGCCGTGCGGAGCAGCTGCGCGATTACGTCGAAGCCACCGCCGTCGGCCTGCTCGACAGGCTGATCGGCACGGACCCCACCGCGGATCTGATCGCCGATTTCTGCGCCCCGCTGACCTTCACGGCACAGGCCGAACTGCTGGGTGTGCCGCCGTCGCGACGCGAAGCCCTCCGCAAACGCGCGAACGCGCGGCTCGGCAAGCCGGGCTCGCCGCGATCCGCCGTCTACCAAGGCGAACTGCTGTTGCACGACGAGGTCGCGATGATGCTCGCCGACATCGAAGACCCGCCGTCCGGGCTGATGGCCGAACTCATCGAGGCGCACCGTTCGGGCGCGCTGGACGAAACGGAACTGACCGGGCTGGCGGCGTCGCTGTTCTTCGACGGGCACGCGCTGGCGTCCGCGCAGATCGCCAACGCGGTGCTGTGCCTGATCTCCCGCCCCGGCCTGTTGCCCGAGCTGGACACGAACCCGGCGCTGCTGGACGCCGCCGTCGAGGAAACGCTGCGGTACAGCCCCGCCGTGAACTTCAGCATGACGCGGGTCGCGACGGAGGAAGTCACGCTCGCGGACACCCGGATCGAACCGGGCGACCTGGTGACCGCGCTGCTGCCGGTGGTCAACCGCGACGAGGACGTCTTCGCCGATCCGGACCGGTTCGCGATGGACCGGAACGGCAGGCATCTGTCGTTCGGGCACGGGACGCATCACTGCATCGGTGCCCATCTCGCACGGGTCGAGATCCGGTCGGCGCTGCGCGCGCTTTCCCGTCGTGCGCCGGAACTCTCACTCGCCGTACCCGAGAGCTCCCTGGATTGGACCGTGTCCCCGACGATGCGGGCATTGTCCGCGCTGCCGGTCCGCTGGACTTCTTCCGGCGTGCTCGATCCTTTGGAGCGTCGCGCGCGGCGGTGGGAAGATCGGCCGGCGGCCTGATCACAGGCCTCCGTCAACGAAGGAGTTCGTCATGCGCGAAATCGCCGCGGGATTGTTCATGTCCCTGGACGGGGTGGCCGAACGGCCCGACCGCTGGATGGGTCGGTACTGGTCCGACGAAATGAGCGAAGGCATCAGCGAAAGCCTCGCCTCCTCGGACGCCATTCTGATGGGCAAGGACACCTATCTCGCCTTCGAGCAGATGTGGAAGCCGCAGGGTGACAGCAACCCGATGGCGGCCTTCCTCAACGGCACGCACAAATACGTCGTTTCTTCGACACTGGACGAAGCGACGCTGACTTGGCCGGACACGAGCCTGATCACCGGCGACATCGCGGGCGAGATCACCCGGTTGAAAGAGGCGCCCGGCAAGTCGATCCGGGTGCCCGGAAGCCCGAAGCTCGTCCAATGGCTGCTCGCCGAGGGACTGCTGGACGAACTGGCGCTCAACATCATGCCGCTGGTGGCGGGTGAGGGAGCGAAACTGTTCGACGGAGCGGCCAAGGAGATCCCGCTGAAGCTGACCCGCGCGAACGCGCTGAAAACCGGCGTCATCGGCGCCGTCTACACCCGCGCCTGAATTCACGGGGACCGTGAAAATTTCACTATCGTGCCGTGACGAGAACACGCCCTGATCACACAGGAATCACTACCGGTGATTCGGCGGCGCTGCGAGAATGGCGAGCAGGCGCGTCCATGCACGCGCACCGGCGAGGAAAGGAAATTCTGTGACTGCCGCAGCCCGCAAGACCAAGCAACCGGCGGGTGAGGGAATCCGCGTCACCGGCGCTCACGAGAACAACCTGAAGGACGTCTCGCTCGAGCTCCCGAAGAACCAGATCACGGTTTTCGTCGGGGTTTCGGGTTCCGGGAAGTCCTCCGTCGTGTTCGACACGATCGCCGTCGAGGCGCAGCGTCAGCTGAACGCCACCTTCCCCTGGTTCATCCGCAACCAGCTGCCCAAGCACGAACGCCCGCACGTGGACGCCATCGAGAACCTGACCACCCCGGTCGTCGTCGACCAGCGCCCGCTCGGCGGGAACGCGCGCTCGACGGTCGGCACGGTCGCCGACATCCACCCGTTGCTGCGGGTGTTGTTCTCGCGCCAGGGAAAGCCCAGCGCGGGCAATCCTTCGCTGTACTCGTTCAACGACCCCAACGGGATGTGCCCCGACTGCGAGGGCATCGGACGCGCGCTGCGCCCGGACCCCGAGCTGATGCTCGACATGACGAAGTCGCTCGACGAGGGCGCGATCCTGGTGCCGGGCTACCCGGTCGGCAGCCCCGGCTGGCAGTTCTACGCCAACCACGAGGCCATCAACCCGGCCAAGAAGCTCAACAAGTACACCGCGAAGGAGATGGACACCCTTCTGCACGGCAAGGAGGGCAAGGTCCAGCTCACCTTCAAGAACGGCAAGACGCAGACGCTGACGTTCGAGGGCCTGGTCGCGAACTTCACCCGCCGCCACCTCAAACGCGACACCGGGTCGATGAGCGAGAAGACCCGTGCCCAGGCGGAGAAGTTCATCACCGAAGGGCCTTGCCCGGCCTGCCGCGGCGGACGGCTGAGCGAGGCCGCGCTGGCGACCAAGCTGGCGGGCAAGAACATCGCGCAGTGGTGCGAGCTGCAGATCACCGATCTGATCGAACTGATCAAGTCCATCAAGGACAAGCAGACCGCCGCGATGGCGCAGGGCGTGCTGGCCGCGCTCGAACGTATCGAGGCGATCGGCCTCGGCTACCTTTCGCTGGACCGGGCGACGACGTCGCTGTCCGGCGGTGAGGGGCAGCGGCTCAAGCTGGTCAAGCACCTGGGCAGCGACCTGACCGGGCTGACCTACATCTTCGACGAGCCCAGTGTCGGCCTCCACCCCCGCGATGTCGGGCGGCTCAACGATCTGCTGCGGGCGTTGCGGGACAAGGGGAACACGATCCTCGTGGTCGAACACGACCCGGACGTCATCGAGATCGCCGATCACATCGTCGAGATCGGGCCGCGCGCGGGCGTGCACGGCGGCGAGGTCGTCTTCCAGGGAACGTACCGGCAACTGCGCGCCGGCAAGACGTTGACCGGGGCCGGGCTGGCACGCTCGGGTGTCGTCAAGGAGGATCCGCGGCGCGCCAAGGGAAAGCTGCCGATCAAGCGGGCTTCGCTGCACAACCTGAAGAACGTCTCGGTCGACATCCCGGCCGGTGTGCTCACCGCCGTCACCGGTGTCGCGGGCTCGGGCAAGAGCTCGTTGATCTCCGGTGTCTTCCGCGAGGCGCATCCGGGCGCGATCTTCGTGGACCAGACGCCGATCGCGGCGTCGTCCCGCTCGACTCCGGCGACCTACCTCGGCCTGATGGATCCGGTGCGCAAGCTCTTCGCGAAGGCGAGCGGCGCGAACGCGGCGTTGTTCAGCTTCAACTCCCAGGGCGCTTGCGAGGAATGCCAGGGCCGTGGCGTGCTGATCACCGAAGTGTCCTATATGGACCCGATCACGACGCACTGCGAAAGCTGTGACGGGCGCCGGTTCAAGGACGAGGTGCTCGCGCACAAGCTGCGGGGCAAGTCGATCGCCGACGTACTGGAGCTGTCCGCGGAACAGGCGGCGGAGTACTTCACCGAGGCCCCGGTGCTGGCGAAGGTGAACGCGCTGATCGAGACCGGGCTCGGTTATCTCGGGCTGGGTCAGGCGCTGAGCACGCTGTCCGGTGGTGAACGGCAGCGGATCAAGCTGGCGGACCGCCTTTCGGGCGGCGGGAACGTCTACATCCTCGACGAGCCGACCACCGGTCTGCACATGACCGACATCGACATGCTGCTCGGCCTGCTCAACGGCATGGTCGACGCGGGCAACACGGTGGTGGTGATCGAGCACAACCTGGCGGTGATCGAACAGGCGGACTGGGTCATCGACCTCGGGCCCGGCGGCGGCAAGAACGGCGGCGAGATCGTCTTCACCGGCCCGCCCGAGAAACTCCTGACCGCGGAAAGCTCACTGACCGGCGAGTACCTGAAGCGTTACCAACAGGCCGGCTGAGCCCGGCTCTTCGACGAAGGGGACGTCCCGCGCGGGGCGTCCCCTTCCTCGCGTTCGGCGCAGGATCCGAGACGCCCCATGCCATCGCGGACGGCCATGCTGGAAGCCGACGCGGCGAGGAGGCTCGGATGGCGGTGCGGCTGGTGCTGACCGGCGGGCTGGAATGGCTGGATTCGATTCCGGAAAGTGAACGGGCGACGGTTTTCACCGCGCTGTTCGCCGTTTGCGACGGATCCGCGTTCCTGACCTACGGTGTTTTCAAAGTCGGCGGCGGTCCAGGCCGCTTCCTGCTGACCGTGGCGCCCGCGCTGGCGATCCGGGTGCGGATCGATTGGGCGCGTTCGGAATTCGAGTTGCTGGGGCTCAGCAGGGAACCCGTCGAGTGGCCGCGAGAGCTGGACGTGCTCTGAAAGCGTATTCCTCGATATCACCGCAGTGGGTGAGAATCCCGTAGGATGACGACGGAGCCACTGAACTGGGGTGCGAGGTGCTTCGTGGTGATCAAAGTGCTGCTTGCCGAAGATATGCACATGGTTCGCGGGGCGCTCGTCGCACTGCTGAACCTGGAATCCGACATCGAAGTGGTCGCCCAAGTCGCCGCGGGTGATCAGATCCTTCCGACGGCGAAATCCGTCCGGCCCGACGTCGCGGTCATCGACATCGACCTGCCGGGCAAAGACGGATTGACCGCGGCCATGGAGATCCGCGAAAGCCTGCCCGGCTGCCACACGCTGATCCTCACCAGTCTCGGCCGTCCCGGCACGGTCCGGCGGGCGCTGGACGCCAAGGTCAACGGCTTTCTACTCAAGGACGCGCCGTCGGGCAAGCTGGCCGACGCGGTGCGGTCCGTCATGATCGGGCGGCGCGTGATCGACAGCGAATTGGCGCTGGCCGCCTGGGAAACCGACGACTGCCCGCTGACCACGCGCGAGATCGAGATCCTGCGGGTGACCGCGCGCGGGCGCACCGTCGCCGACATCGCGGCCGAACTGTTCCTGTCGCCCGGCACCGTCCGGAACTATCTGGCCGCGATCGTCACGAAGCTCAACGCCCGCAACCGCGTACACGCGATCCGCATCGCCACCGACGCGGAATGGCTCTGACCCTTCGGTTCCGTCGCGAGCCGTCCCCCTGAACACGCGTGTCGTCCGTCCGATCACGTGTGTCGTCCATCCAGTCACGCGAAACCACCAACCGCGCACCGGCTAGTTAGAGCCTCTCACTTTCGCTCTTGACGCTCACGTCGTAGCGCTATAGGTTCTAACTATAGCGACAAGCGCTAACAGCCCCAGGAGCGAAGGAGAACGACCATGTTCGGCACCTCACACCGCCGGATCGGCACACGCGCGGCCCTGCTCACGGTCCCGCTGGCCCTCGCCGGCGTCCTCGGCGCCACGGCACCCGCCCAGGCCGCACCCACCCACCACACCAAACCGACTTCGCTTACCTGCCAAGGAAAAGGCATCGACCGGTCGGCCAAGGTGCACTACCGGACCGAGACCTTCGTCAAGGCGCCGCTGCGCACCATCTGGAACCTGCAGACCGACGTGGAGGCCTGGCCGTCCTGGCAGAACCCGGCCATCCCCGTCACCATGAAGCGGCTGGACGACGGCCCGCTGCGCAAGCATTCCCGCTTCCAGTGGACCATTCCCGTCCCGCCCGGCATGCCCTACCCGCCCGGCGACGTGACCATCGTTTCCACCGTCCGGCAGCTCCAGCCCGGCAAATGCATCCGCTGGACGGGCCCCCTCGACGGCCCCGGCGGCATGCACATCGACGGCGTCCACGTCTGGAACTTCGTCAGGGTCCCCGGCGGTGTCATCGTCCGCACCGAAGAGAGCCACACCGGCCCGCAGGTCGACAAGGACGTGCCCAACTCCACCGCGATGCTCGGGCAGGGTCTCGAAATCTGGCTGAAGGACCTCAAGAAGGCCGCCGAGAGCCGATAACGAAGGCGCTACCGAGCCGCCGCACGACGTCGAGCCGAGGGTCCCCCGTGGCACTCGGCTCGATCCGCGCCACCGTGAAACCCTCGCGCTCGAAGAAGGCTCCCGCGCGTTCGTCCGCCGCGAGATGCTCGGCGTACACCCGCCCGGCGTCCGCGGGCAACCGTCCGATGAGGACGTCGAGCAACCGCGCGTCCAGCCCGCGATGCCCAGGATGCGCGTACAGCTTGCAGATCACGTGCTCGCCGGCGTCGAGCCCGCACTGCCCGACGCCGGCCAGGCGCCCGCCGTCGCCGGCGACCACGATCGAACCGCGGGCGACGGCCCCGGCGATGTTCGTCTCGTTCCACCACCTCCGCACCTGCAGCGCGGCCGCTTCTTCGCCGATCAACGGCGCGTAGCGGGCCCGGACGTACTCCTCGCCGAAGCGGCAGATGGCCATGACGTCGTCTCGATCGGCGTTCCGCACGACCGGCCCGCTTTCCATCGCCTGCCCCGATTCGCCACCCCTGAGGCCCTTTCGGGCACTCTCCGATCTTCGGGCTTGTCCCGGCGTCCGCCCGGTGGTAACGATACGGGCGATCCACCTCGCGACCGATCGGTTCACTGCGGAATCGGGACGGCCCGTCTACCCTCCGTGCTGAGAAGCCGGGGGTTCCATCTCGTCGACCTCTCGCATTCTCCCCGATCGTGACCCATCCCGACCCGAGCCAAGGCGACGCATGCAACCCAATTTCGATGCAGGTGAGGACTTCGCACTCCTTCTGGAGCGAGAGGCCAGGAAACTCGAGGAAAAAGCCCAAGCCCTGACGGCCGCGTTCACCGCATCGGCGTCCACGGTGACTTCCGCCGACGGCTCGGTGACGGTGACGGTCGAGGCCAACGGCTCGCTGAGCGCCATCGAGTTCGGCAGCCGCTCCACCGCGCTGGGACCGGCCCGGCTCTCCGCCCTGGTCATGCGGACGGTGCGCGAGGCCCAGCGCAAGACCGTCGAGAAGGTCACCGAGTCCTACACCGAGATCAACGGTGAAGACGAGGCCGCCCAGCTGGTCCGCACCTTCCTGCCGAAGGTGGACGAGGAGGAATCCACTCCGGAAAACCCGGAGCAGGACAAGTGGGCTCCCGAGGCGCACAACGAGCCCCCGCGTCCGCAGGCGGGGTTCCGGCCGCCGCCCCCGCAGGCGGGCCCCCCGATGCCGCCGCAGCCCGGCCGTCCCGTGCGGCCGCCGAACCCCCCGGCGCCGCGACCCCGGCGGCCCGCCTCCCCCGACGACGACGAAATGAGCCCCTGGTGAGCGGATTCGGTGTCAAGACGGATGCCCTGAACGAGTTCGCCGGCCACCTCGACAAACTCGAGGACGCGCTGCGCAAGAGTGCCGACATGGTGGGCAGCTGTGTGGCGGACCCCGGGATCTTCGGCATCTTCGGCGGCCAGATCTACGGCGCCGGTGCGAGCATGCACTGCGGGAAGGCGCGGGACCACCTGAACAAGTACTCGGAGAACGTGCAGGAGTTCTCGGACAGGGTGCGCGAGGCGGCGAAGAAGTACGACGCCAACGAGCAGGAAGCCGAGAAGCTGATCACCGACGCCGGCAAGGGTATCGACGAGGTGAAGGTCAAGTGAGCGACGAGTACCACCGCAACGATTTCGGGAACGGCAGCGGCACCAAGGCCGACGACTTCAAGGACGAGAACCGCAGCTTCCTCGCGGGCAGTGGCGACACCGCGGGCGCGGGCTTCTTCGATTCCGCGTTCTCGCTGAAGAAGGCCGTCGACGACGGGGACAGCCTCAGCATCGGGCTGGCCTCGGCGGGAATGGCGATCGAGATCCTCGGCATGGTCGTCGACCCGATCGGGTCGCTGCTCACCGCCGGTATCGGCTGGCTGATCGAGCACATCGTCATCTTCCGCTGGCCGCTGGACTTCCTGCTCGGTGATCCGAAGGGCATCGAGGCGGCGAAGACCGCGATCTACAACGAGGGCAAGGCCGTGAAGGAGTGGTCGGAGGACCACGCGGCCGCCACGAAGAAGTTCATGGAGAAGTGGGACGGCGAGGCCGCCGACAAGTTCCGCGCCGACATGGAGGGCGTCGCCGCCCAGATCGACGCGCTCGCCGACTACATCAACTTCGCGGGCAAGCAGATGGGCATCGCCGGTGCCGTGATCGGTGCCGTCCGCGGCATCGTCCGCGACATCATCGCCATGACCCTGGCCGGCATCCTCAAGGCCGCGATCGTGGCGGTGGCACTCGCGCCCGTCACCTTCGGCGGTTCGATCATCGCCGCGATCACCTCCATCATGACCACGGTCGGCGTCGCGATCGCCAAGATCGCCAAGCAGATCGCCGACACGGCCAAGAAGCTCGCCGAGATGATCAAGATCCTGGCGAAGACGCGCGGCGCGGCCGACGACGTCGTCAAGCTGACGCTCGGCGGCGGCAAGATCCCGCTTCCCAAGCCGAAACCCGGCGGTGGGAGGCCGATGCCCGGCGGAAAGAAGCCGATCGAGGGTCCGCCCCCGAAGCCGGGTGACACCACTCCGGAGGCCACGCCCAAGCCCCCTCGGGAAAAGCTCAGCGACATGCCGCTGAGGGTCGTGCGCGAGAAGCTGACGAAGGTGCTGGAGGGGCGTCCCGAGGCGGCGGACATCCTGAAGCGGTTCGACTACTGGAACAGCTTCCCGATCGGCGACCTGCACAAGCGGTTCCCCAAGGTGGCGGACGCGATCGAGAAGACCACCAAGATCCTCAGCGACCCGACCTACGGTGCGTCGGGTATGGCCGGGAAGACCATCGTCGAGCTGACGAAGGCCATCCCGCCGGCCGCGAACGAGAAGCCGCCGGAGGACGAAGAGAAGTAAGGACGGCCCAGTGGCGCCCCGTACCGGAACCGGTGCGGGGCGCCACTGGTGTCAGGTGCCGGCGGATGTGCTTTCGTTCGGGCCATGACTGAACGGATGAACATCTCCTCCGGCGGGGACTTCGAGCCGGTGTTCGGCTACAGCCGGGCGGTACGCGTCGGCGAGCACATCCACGTTTCCGGGACGACGGCGCGTGAGCCGGAACGCTCGGGCGACGCGTACGAACAGGCGTCGGCCGTGCTTTCGCTCATCGAGACCGCGCTTCGGGAGGCCGGTTCGAGCCTGGCCGCGGTGGTGCGCACGGTCACCTACGTCACCGACATCAAGGACGCCGAACTGGTGGCGCGGGCGCACCGCGAAGCCTTCGCCGACGTGCTGCCCGCGGCCACCATGGTCGAGGTCTCGGCGTTGATCGATCCGAAGATGAAGGTCGAGATCGAGGCCTACGCCGTCGAGAAGTAGCGGTCGTGAGGGCCGGAGGCAACCCTCCGGCCCTCCGGTGCGTGTTCACCCCGGAGGGGATCCCATGAAGACGAATCTGCTGCTCATCGCCCTGACCGGAGCGCTCTTCGCGACGACGGCCTGTTCCGGGGAGCCACCACCGGCCCCCACGACGGTCACCGTCACGCCGTCTTCAGTCGTGCCGAAACCGCCTGCCGGGCCGGACGCCAAGACCGTCGCATGGCTCAACGGCGTGTGCGGCGCCGTGTACGGCTTCCTGAAGGCCCACGACGAATACTCACGTAAACAGCGCTCAGGAAGCGAAGTGACCCGCGGCGCGATGAAGGAAGAACTCGGGATCCGAGCGGGATTCGCGGGCAAGGCCGTCGACGATCTGACGGCGCTGCCCCCGTCACCGATTCCCGGCGGCGACGCGGTGAAGAAGTCCCTTGTGGACCAGTACGCCGCCGCGAGGGACGCGGCGGCCGCGGGCAAGCAGCGGCTGGAGAAGTCCGGGAACGAAGCCGCCATGGACGCGGCCATCAAGGCGATGGACGCCACGCAGAAACCGGTCACGGAAACCCCCGATCTCCTGCCCGCGCTCAAAATCGAGACGCCGGAGCTGATGGCCGCCGCCGCGGAGGCCAAGACCTGCGCGCCTCCCCATTGACCGAAGCGTCACCGCGAACGGAGTCTCCATGAAGACGAGAACACTGCTCGTATCCCTTGCCGGGGCCCTGTTCGCGATGTCGGCCTGTTCGGGTGGGACACCGCAGGCCGCCCCCGCGACCGTCAGCGTCACCGCGTCGTCCCCGGCGCCGGCCGCGCCGGATCCGAAGACCGTGGCCTGGCTCGACGGAATGTGTGGCGCGCTGTTCGGCTATGTGAAGGCCAGCAACGAATACGCGAGCAAACAGCCGTCGGGCGTCGAGGTGACGCGAAGCTGGCTGAGCGAAGACCTAGGGGTGCGCGCCGGGCTCGCGGACAAGGTGATCAGCGAACTGACCGCCCTGCCCGCGTCGCCGATCCCCGGCGGTGACGCGGCGAAGAAGTCCATTGTGGACCGTTACACCGCGGCACGGGACGCGGCGGCCGAAGGCAAACGGAAGCTCGACGCGTCCAACGGGAAAGCCGGTCTGGACCAGGCGCTCAAGGCCCTGGACGCGGCCCAGAAACCACTCACCGAGACCACCGATCCGTTCGCGGCCGTCGCGCTGGACTCGCCGGAGATCAAGGCCGCCGCCGCGGCCGCCAAGAAGTGCGTGCCCGGTTCCTGACACCTGCGATCGTGTCGCGAAACCATCGGCCGCCCGGTGTTCAGACCGCCGTCGACGAGAACGGAAGTCCCGGTCAGGTAGCCGAATTCCGGTGACGTCAAAGCGAGGACGGCCGAGGCGATCTCCCCGGATCCCCTTCGCGCCGTAGTCCGGCGCGGCCGCGCGCACGAGACCCTGCACGGCGCGTTTGCTGGAGGTTCCCTCAAGAATCGATCTCCGGCGTGATCCCGCCCGCCGCGGCGAGCGCGCGATGCAGCGCGAGTTCCGCGGTCGCCCCTTCGGCCAGCACGATCCCGGTGCACGACCGCTGATCCGCGAGATGCCGGATCTCGTCGCCGGGGCTCGCCGTCGGATACCACTCCGGCGCGCCGGGCAGATCGGGCAGCCTGTCGAGCCCCGACCAGCCCTTCAGCACCCCTTCCGCGGCCGGATACGCCAGGACGAACCCGATCCCCGGCCCTCCCCCGATCTTCTGGGTGAGCAGGGCGGGCTCCTCGCCCAGCGCCATGGCGATCATCGCGGAATAGACGTTGGTGCCCAAGGACCGGCACAACGCCTCGCCGAGCATCGCCCCGCCGATCCGGATGTTGATCTCGACGACCTCCGGACCGTCGGCGGTCAGCACGAATTCGGTATGCGCGAAGCCCTGCTCATGTCCGGCCGCCTTGAGCACCCGGCCGATCCAGTCGGCCAGCCCGGCGTACTCGGCCTCGGGGAAGGCCACCGGGAACGCCGCGGCTTCCTCACGCCGCACGGGTTCGGGCGACAGCTGACGGGAGAGGATCCCGAGCAACCGGGTCCTTCCCTGCCAGGTGACCGTTTCCGCGCTGTAGAGCGGACCGGCGAAATACGGTTCGGCGATCAGGTGTCCCTTGAGCGGTGTTTCCTTCGCCTCCAGCCGGGCCCGCGCGAGTTCGGCCTCGTCGCGGACGAGCCACACCCCGCGCGAGGATGTTCCCGAAGAGTCCTTGACCACCAAGGGAAACCCGAGTTCTTCGGCGACCATGACGGGCACCGGCCTGCCGCGGGTGAGCCCGTGTTCGTACAGCAGATCGCGCACCGCGCCCTTGTCCCGCAGCACCCGGACGGCGTTCGCGTCCGGCCCCGGCAGGCCGAGCCGGGCGGTGAGTTCCGCGCCGGGCAGTGCCCACGTGTCGGTCGAGTTGATGATCCCCGCGAGGTCCGGGATGGCGCGCAACGCGGCTTCGCAGGCCGCGATGTCGGTGGTGTCGATGTCGACGACCTCGACCCTGTCCGGCCCGAGCGTGCCGAGTTCATAGCGGTAGATGTCGCGGTTTCCGGTGAACAGCACCAGTTTCCGCCCGGCCTCCGCCGCCGCGTCGGCCAGCCTGCCCAGGCCGAAGGTGAGTGCTTCCAACAGAACGACGGTCACGAGCGTATCTCCCCACTGAAGCCGACAGGTTGGGCGAGGACACGCGCGCGCGTTTCTGTCCGGCCGCAGGCCTCGGATTTGCGAAGACGGGCCGCCGACACGGCCCAGTGAGTGGACGACCAACGCCGCGGCCCGGCTGCGGAGATCCGAAAGCGCGCTTCGAAAAACACGGTCACGACGCCCGCTCCTTCCGGTACAACGGCGGCGAGGGTTTCCCGAATCGACGGCGTCGCCAGTCCATGGCGGCCCACGGCAGCGCGAGATCGTCCAGCGACGCGATCTCGCGCGGCGCGAGCCCCGCCGGGTCGACGGCTTCCCGATGCCGAGAGAAAACCCTTGCCGTGTAGCGATGTCCTGTGTCAGCTCCGATCACCACATGCGTCCGATCCGGATTCCGCGCCGCCTCCCAGCCCGCGACGAGATAGGCGGCGCCGGTGGAAAGCCCGGCGAACACGGCGTGCTCGCGCATCAGGCCGACGGTCGCGGCCATGGCGTGCACGAAGTCCAGCCAGTGGATCCGGTCGTACAGCTCGTGATCGACGTTGCCGAACGGGATGGCGGAGCCGATGCCCGCGATGATCGCGTCCGGATCGGTGAACCGTTCGCTGCCGAAGGTGACACTGCCGAACGGCTGGACCCCGGTCAGCCGGACGTCCGGATCGCGTTCGCGCAGGGAGCGCGCGATCCCGCCCGTCGACGCACCGGTGCCCACGCTGCCGACGACGGTCAGCGGCCCGGACGGCAGGGCGCGGGCGACGAGATCCGCGACCTCGGCGTACCCCAGGTAGTGCACGGGATCGTGGTACTGGCGCATCCAGTGCATGTCCGGATGCCGTTCCAGGAGTTCGTGCACACGCGCGACCCGGCGCCGCTGGTCGAGGCGGAGATCGTCGGACGGCGGCATCTGATCCACCGTCGCGCCCAGGATCTCCAGCTGCGAACGCATCGTGAGGTCGACGGTGGTCGACGCGACGATGTGGCAGCGCAGGCCGTAGCGGTGGCAGGCCATCGCCAGCGCGAGCGCGTAGATCCCGCTGGAGCTGTCGATCAGCGTCTGTCCTTTTCGGACGGCACCCTCGGCGATGAGCGACCGGACCGCGCCGAGCGCCGCGTAGACCTTCAGTGTTTCGAAGCGGATCAGCACGACGTTCGGTTCGAGCCGGATCAACGACGGGGTCTTGATCGCGTCGGTGACGTGTTCGTGGACCAGCGCGGACATCGCGGTCACCGGCCGATCGAGCGCAGGTACGCGGCCAGCGACTCGGCGCCCGCCGCGTTGCGCGGGCCGCTCACGAGGTCACCGTAGGAGATGACGTGGAACCGGTTGTCGCGCACGGCGGGCGTGTTCTTCAGCTGTGGCGCGGATTTGACGAACGCGATCTTGTCCTTCGCGGGCTGGTCGGCGTAATCCACGACCACGATCACCTCGGGTTCGGCCTTCACCACCGCTTCCCAGCCGACGCTGCCCCAGCCGTCCTGCAGCTCGCGGAAGACGTTCGTCCCGCCCGCGGCTTCGATGATGTCGTTGGGCGCGGCGTGTTTTCCGGATGTGAAGGGCTGATCGGTACCGGAGTCGTAGACGAACACCTTGGCGGGCGGCGTCTTCGGCGCTCCGGCACGGACCTTGTCGAAGCGTCCCTTGAGTTCCGCGACCAGTTCGTCGGCCCGCTGGCGGACGCCGAAGATGTCGCCGAGGTTGCGCAGGTCGGTGTAGAGGGCTTCGAGCGGCGTCACTTCCGACTTCGCCGCCGGATACTCCCAGCAGGTCTCGGTGTGCAGGTAACTGCGGATGCCGACCTGCTCCAGCAGTTTCGGCGTGATCCCACGTTCCTCGCTGAACCCGGAGTTCCAGCCCGCGATCACCCAATCCGCCTTGGCGTTCACCAGGATCTCGCGGGTGACCCGCGAGGTGCCGAGCCGTTCGACCTTGGCGTAGTCGTCCTTCCACGGCGAACCGGCGATCGACGGGTCACCGAGCGAATTCATCACGTACCCGCGCATCCGGCCGGCGAGCCCGAGCGCGAACAGCTTCTCGGCACCGGAAACGTCGTAGGCCACCGGACGCTGCGGCGCCGGGAAGGTGACTTGCGCGCCGCAGTTGGTCACCGTGGCCTGCGCCGGTGCGGTCGGCCCGGCCTCGACCTGGGCACCGCAGGCGCTCAGGAGCAGTGCCGCGGCGAAGAGCGCGGTCACCCTGGACGGCTTCATCGTGTGATCCCCTCGGTTTCATCGGCGGGAAGGTCGTAAAGCAGCTGGAGCGCGCCGGTCACCGGGTGGGTCACCTGGGTGACCTCGACACCGAACACGGCGTGGACCCCCTCGGGGGTGAGCACTTCGGCCGGCGTCCCGCAGGCGGCGAGCGATCCGGCGCGCAGCAACGCGATCCGGTGGCAGACGGCGGCGGCGAGATTGAGATCGTGCAGCGCGACGAGCACGGTGAGCCCGCAGTCCCGCAGGAACTTCAGCAGTTCCACCTGGTGGCGGACGTCGAGATGGTTGGTCGGCTCGTCGAGGACCAGCACTTCCGGTTCCTGGACGAGCGCTCTCGCCACCAGCACCCGTTGCCGTTCGCCACCCGAAAGCGTCAGCACACTGCGCTGCGCGAGATGGGTGATGTCCATCCGCCGCAACGCTCCCCGGCACAGCGCGCGTTCACGGGCCGACAACCGGAGATTGCCGCGCTGATGCGGCGACCGGCCGAGCGCGACGACCTCCTCGACGGTGAAGTCCAGATCCGCCCGGCTGTCCTGGGTGAGCGCGGCGATCCGGCGGGCGGTGTCGCGCAAGCCCTGCTCCGCGATGTCGGTCCCGTCGAGCAGGACCGCACCGCCGGACGGCGCGAGCGCGCGGTAGACACAGCGCAACGCGGTCGATTTGCCGCTGCCGTTGGGGCCGAGGAGGCCGACGACTTCACCCACGCCGACGTCCAAGCGCAGCTCACGGATCAGTGTCGTCCCGGCTACCTCGACGGAGAGTTCGCGCAACGACAACATCAGCGACCTCCGAACGCGTAGCCGCGGCGCCGCATCACGACGAGGAACACCGGAACGCCGATCAGCGCGGTGATCACGCCGAGCGGCAGCTCCTCGGGCGCGACGAGCGTGCGGGCCAGCAGATCGACCCACACCAGGAAGACCGCGCCCACCAGCGGCGCGAGCGCCAGTACCCGGCGATGGCCCGAACCGGCGATCATCCGCACCACATGCGGCAGGACCAGCCCGACGAACCCGATCGAACCGCTGACCGCCACCAGCAGTCCGGTGACGACCGCGGTGAGCAGGAAGAGCCAGCGGCGCAACGCGGCCGCGTCGGTGCCGAGGCTCATCGCGGTCTCGTCGCCCATGGACAGGACGTCGAGAGCGGTGCCGTAGCGCAGCAGGACCACGATCGCGACGGCCACGCCGAGCGCGGCCAGCGGCAAGGACGCCCAGGTCGCCGCGCCGAGACTGCCGAGCAGCCAGAACAGCACGGTCTGCGCGGCCTGGCCGTTCGGCGAGAGGTAGACGAGCACGCTCATCACGGCTTGGAAGGCATACGTGAGCGCGACCCCGGTGAGCACCAGACGCAACGGCGTCAGGCCGAATTTGCTGCGGGCGGCCAGATAGACGAGCGCCGTCGCGACGAGCGCGCCGAGGAAGGCGGCCGTCGACAGCGCGAGGACACCGAGCCCGGCGAACAGGCCGAACACGACGACCGCGGCGGCACCGACCGAGGCACCCGAGGAGATCCCCAGCACGAACGGATCGGCGAGGGCGTTGCGGACCAGCGCCTGCACGGCCACCCCGACCACCGCGAGCCCCGCCCCGACCACGGCCGCCAGCAGCACCCGCGGCGTGCGGACCTGCCAGACGATCGAGTACCCGGTGACCTCATCGCCGCTGATGGTGCCGCCGGTGATCGCCTTTCCCAGGTAGCGCAAGACATCCGTGAGGGCGACGTTCGACGGGCCGAGCGCGATGCCCGCGATCAGCGAGATCAGGAGCGCGGCCGAAAGCAGGATCACCGGACCGATGAGCCGGAGGGGACGCGCGGTGACGTCGTCCGGTTCCGCGAACAGGCGGAGGGGCTCAGCCGTCACGTTCACCACGCACGATCAGGCGGCGTGCGTGGTTGTCGTACGGCGAGCCGTCGAAGTCGCCGAAGCACTCGACGCCGGTGAAGCCCGCCGTCTCGAACAGCGCCTTCAGTTCCGCGGCGCTGTACAAGAAGGAGACGATCGACGCCTGCTTCGCCTCACCGCCGCGAACCAGGGTCCACTCGGTCTCAAGACGGGTCCAGTCGTCGAGGATGGTGTCGCGCATGAACACCGTCCCGCCGTCGACGTCGACCGCCTTCGGCCGTCCGACCCAGACCGCCAGCACCTCCTTGCCGAGCACGTCGATCAGCAGCCTGCCTCCGGGCGCGAGGCTGGCGTAGGCGTTTCGCAGCACTGTGAGGTTGTCGCCGGGCTCGGTGAAGTAGCCGAACGACGTGTACATGTTGATGATCAGGTCGTACGCGCCGGGCTCGGTGTATTCGAGCATGTCGGCCTGGATCAGCTTCGCGGCGACTCCCGCGTTTTCGCAGGCCTCGCGGGCGCGTTCGAGCATCGCCGGGCTGAGGTCGACGCCGGTCACGTCGGCGCCCTTCTTCGCCAGCGGCACGACATGGATCGCCGGGCCGCACGCCAGGTCCAGCACCTTCGTCTCCGGTGTGACCGCGAGCAGCGGTGACGTGGCCGTCAGGCGTTCGGCCTCTTCGGCCCGGCTGGGCGGGAACATCACGTCCGCGAAGCCGACCCACAGGTCGTCGTCCTCGTACCAGTGCATCTCTCTCCGCTCGCCGGGCAGCACGATTCAGCCCCACAAGTCGCGGAAAGGTCGTCTTCGGTTCCCGGTGTCGCCGCCTTTCTCGTGGAGTGATCACTGGCTACCGTCACGTCATGACTCTCGTACCGCCGGTCGACCTGCGCACCTGGGACGACGGCGACCGCGCGGTTCGGCGGCCGGCCGCGGCTGAGGAAGAATTCGCGGCGAACGATGTCCGGTCCTGTCCGGCGGCTCCGACGTCCCTGGCAGAAGGCACCGAAACGGTGCCCGCCGAGAGGAGAGCACAGTGAAGTACATGATCATGATGTTCGGGTCGCAGAAGGAACTCGCCGACATCGGTGGCGCCTGGAGCGCCGAAGAGATCAAGGCCCTGCACGAGTTCATGGCCAAGTGGAACAACGACCTGGTCGAGTCCGGCGAGTTCGTCGACGCGCAGGGCCTCTCCCAGCCGGCGCACGCCCGCCGCGTCTCTCTGCGGGACGGCGCCCCCGTGGTGACCGACGGACCGTACGCCGAGACGCAGGAGGTCCTGGTCGGCTACACGACCGTCGACTGCGTGAGCTACGACCGCGCGACCGAGATCGCGGCCCGGCTGGCGAACACGCCGCATCCGGAAGGCAGCGACCTCGGCCGCGACTGGTACGTCGACATCCGGCCGTGCGCCGACAGCTTCGAAGAACTGGAGCTCTAGGTGCCGGACAGCGGCGTCGGGGATCTGCTGCGCGAGCTTTCGCCGCAGGTCCTCGGCGCCGTCGTCCGCCGCTACGGTCATTTCGACCTGGCCGAGGACGCGACCCAGGAGGCGCTTCTCGCGGCGGCGACGCAATGGCCCGCCGAAGGGCGGCCTGAGAATCCGCGCGCGTGGCTCATCACGGTCGCGTCGCGGCGGCTGACCGACCTGCTCCGCGCCGAGCAGGCGCGGCGGCGTCGCGAGGACACCGTCGTCCAGCGGACGTTGCCGGAGGAGCACCTCGCTCCCGCCGCGGACCGGCGGCCGGGCGAGTCGGATGACACGCTCGTCCTGCTCTTCCTGTGCTGTCACCCGTCTCTCTCGCCCGCGTCGCAGATCGCGCTGACCCTGCGGGCGGTCGGCGGGCTCACCACGGCGGAGATCGCCCGCGCGTTCCTGGTCCCCGAGGCGACGATGACCCGGCGGATCAGCCGCGCGAAGGCGGGTATCAAGGCCAGCGGTGTCCCGTTCGGCAGGCCACCGGAACCGGGACGGCTCGACGCGGTGCTCCACGTGCTGTACCTGATCTTCAACGAGGGCTACGCCAGCACGTCCGGCCCCGATCTGGTGCGGAGCGATCTTTCCGCCGAAGCCATCCGGCTGACCAGGATCGTCCACCGGCTGGTGCCGGACGACAGCGAGGTCGCCGGTCTGCTCGCGCTGATGCTGCTCACCGACGCGCGCCGTCCGGCGAGGACGGGGCCGGACGGCGCGCCGATCCCGATGTCCGAACAGGACCGGGGCCGGTGGAACGCCGGGTACATCGCCGAGGGCATCGCGCTGCTGTCCGAAGCGCTGCCGAACGGGCCGACCGGGCAGTTCCAGATCCAGGCGGCGATCGCCGCGCTGCACGACGAGGCGCCGAGCGCCGAGGAGACCGACTGGCCGCAGATCGAGGCGCTCTACGGACTTCTGCTGAGGCTCTCCGACAATCCCGTGGTGGCGCTGAACCACGCCGTCGCCGTCGGGATGTCCCGCGGGCCGCGAGAAGGATTGGCCGCGTTGGAAGAACTCGGTGACCGGATCTCCGGCGACCACCGGTTCCACGCCGCCCGCGCGCATCTGCTCGAACTGGCAGGCGACACCGCCGAAGCCGTCGAGTCCTATGTGGACGCGGCACGGCATGCCACGAGCCTGCCGCACCAGCGCTATCTCCACGCTCGTGCCGAACGCCTGCGCTGACGCCTTTCGGCACCCGCTCGCGAGCGGGTGCCGAAAGGCGTGCCTCAGCAGCTGAGCAGCAGGCCGGTGATCGCCGTGCAGGTCGACGACGCGGTGTTGTTGGCCGCGTTCGGGTCGGCGACGGAACTCTGCGTGATCTTCGCGGTCGTCTTGACCGGCCCGAGGGTCAGCAGTCCGGCGGCCACCGAGAACTTCGCCGTCGCACTGGCGCCGGACGCGAGCGACGAGAAGTCGCAATTGACGACCTTCGTGCCGCTCGGGTTCGAGCAGACGGACGAGCCGGTGAAGCGCAGCCCGTTGCCGAGGGTCGACACCACCCGGATCCCGGACGCCGCGGCCGGGCCGGCGTTCGTGACCTTGAGCGTGTAATCGACCGACGACGTCAGGATCCCGCGCGGGGACGCGGTCAGCGTGACCCCGAGGTCGGCCACGCTCGGCGTACCGGTGACGGTCAGCACGGGACCGTCGAGGATCTCGAAGCTGTAGTTGTCACCGACGAACTGGTGCTGCAGCGTGACCGCGCCCAGCGGGGCGTCGTCCTTGACCCGGAAGGTGAACACCACGGTCTTGCTCTGCCCGGGTGTCACGGTGCCGACGCCGCCGCGGATGCTGCCGCCGAGCATGTCGCAGGCGTACGCGCCGGGACAGGAAACCAGGTCGACGATCCCCGGCAGCGAGGATTCCTTGCCGTAGAGCGTCGCTTTGCCGCCCTCGATCGTCGACGTCGCGTCGGCGTTGTAAACGGTCTGCGTCACGGTGAACGTCTGTCCACGTTGGACGGTTGTCGGCGAGACCTCCACCGCGCTCGTCGGCGGGGCCGCGAGAGCGGAGGCGGGCGCCACGAGCATGATCGTGGCCACTGCGGCCACCAGAGACAGAAGTGAGGCTCTTCGAAGCTTCATTCGGTTCTCACTATTCCGGTCGGGGGGCGTCGCGCCGATCGGTGCGGACAACGATCAGTCGCCGAGGAACGGACATTCGTTACCGGTGTCTCCCGCCAACCGGCCCGCCGGTCTCACCCGCTTGGAGTAACCGGGCTCTTCCCGCGAAGCGCCGGAAGCAGATTCGCCTCCTCGTACGCGAAATGTTCCTCCAGCCCCGCGGCGACCCGCTCGAACTTCTCGCGCAGCGCTCCGGGGTCTCCCTCGCCTTGCAGCAAAGCGTCGAGATCGAGCAACGCGCGAGACACGGTTTCGTGCTCCTCGCGCAGCCGCTTCAGCGCCGGCGCGAGGCCGGGATGGGCCTTCTCGATCGCGGTGAACGCGCCGTCCTCGCGGAGATGGTGCATGCGCAGGTCGTTGCAGAAGGTGACGCAATGGCCGAGCAGTTCGCGCCGCAGGCCCGGCCGGTCCGCGACCGGCCCGCCGTCGAGCTCGGCCCGCGCGGCCGCCAAGGTCTTCCTGAGTTCGCCGTGGTGGACGAGCAGCTGATCGGCGATCGCGCGGCCACGGGCGGCGTCGACTTCCAGCAGGTGTAACGCGAAGCCGTGCTCCTCGCCTTCGAGCGGCACGGCACGCGCGGCGTGCGGCACCCCGTCGATCTCGATTGTCGCTTGTGGACTGACGAGGAGGTCGCGACACCAAGGCGAATCACCGTCGGGCGCGTACACCAGGTACCGGCTTCCGGCGGGACGGCAAGCGACACGGGTGGTGCGGGGACGCCCCGTTTCGGCGTCCGCGGTGGTCATCAGCAACGGAACTCCCCAGGTAGCATCAGCGGGAAAGCTATTTTGCTTTGCAAGCAAAGCTTCTTTGTTTGCAAAGGTATCCAGGAGGGTGGCCGGTGTCAACCGAGGACATGGAAGTCGACGACGCCGTGCGGGCCTTGCTGCTGCTCATGCCGCGGATGGTCGGGCGGGCGAAGCGGATCAAGATCCCCGATGAACTCCAGTCGCTGTCGCTGGCCCCGCGGCACTTGTCACTGTTGTCGTACCTGCTCTTCGACGGGCCGATGACGGTGAACGAGCTGGCCGAACGGCTCGAAGTCGCCCCGACCACGGTGAGCCTGATGGTCGGTGAACTGACCAAGAAGGACGTGCTCGACCGGCGCGAGGACGAGGCGGACCGGCGGCGGCGGATCGTCGCCATCACCGAACGGATGCGGCCCGCGATCGACGGCTGGCTCGCGCAGGGCGCCCGCGCCTGGCAGAAGGCGCTCGCGCCGCTGAGCCCGGCCGAGCGGCGGACGTTCATCGACACCCTGCGCGCCTACGAAGAAGGGCTGACGGACTAGTGCGCTACCTGTAAGTCCCGTTGGCGGTCTCCGCACCCAGGTGTCGCGACCACTTGCGGCGCCAAAGGGTCAGCGCAGCCTGAGTGTCCACAAGGGACACTTTTCCGCCGCGTTGGTGTCCGATTTATATCTATATGCCCGACCTTGGCCGGGGTGGGGGGGGGGGGGGGGGGGTGTTTACCCCAAAGGACCAAACCGGACCCCCACAGGATAAGAGGAGAGATAAAAAAAACGCCACAGGAAGCCGGAAAAAAGTTACGGAGG
>NZ_JBIWKX010000084.1:0-28779 GCF_044765885.1 Amycolatopsis sp. NPDC102389 | reverse complement strand
ACCCGAAACGCCACTCACGACCCGCGCTTGACCAGGGCCGAAGGCTCCTTTCACCGCATTAGACGCGGCGAAGGGAGCCTTCATCCCATCATCGGCCCGCCCAAGAACACGCCACGTTTGACCTTCGGCTCAATAGAACGCTCTTTTGCCACTCACGACCCCCTTGCGAAAGCGTGCAGACTGCCCAAACCGGACACTTGCCGCTCGAAAAGTGTCCCCTGTGGACACTCACAGCTCGATCGGCTCTCGTCGGTCGGCGCGGACCCGGGCCACACGCCACTCACGAGGCTTGCGGGTCGGGTCAGGCGGCTTCTTCTTCGATGCGTCGCGCGATATCCGCGCGCAGCACCTTCTTGTCGATCTTGCCGATCGGGGTGCGCGGCATCGCGTCGACGACCACCAGCCGTTCGGGGAGTTTGAACCGGGCCACACCCGCCGTCTCCATGACGTCGATGACGTCCTGCAGTGCGACGGAATTGCCGGGTGTCGGCACGACGTAGAGGCAGCCGCGCTCGCCGAGCACCGGGTCCGGCATCGCGACCGAAGCCGCCATCTCCACCGAATCGAGTTGGTAGGCGAAGGATTCGACCTCCTCGGCCGCGATCTTCTCGCCGCCCCGGTTGATCACGTCCTTGGTGCGCCCTTCGACGACGACGTAGCCGTCCGGGCGCAGCCGCACGACGTCGCCCGTGCGGTACCAGCCGTCCGGGGTGAAGGCGCGCTCGTTGTGTTCGGGCGCGCGGTAGTAGCCGCGGATCGTGTACGGGCCGCGGGTGATCAGCTCGCCCTGCTCGTCCGACGGGACCGGGTTCCCGTCGGGGTCGACGACGCGGAGTTCGTCGGCCGGGTTGATCGGGCGGCCCTGGGTGTCGCAGGTGATGTCGAACGGGTCGTCCAGCCGCGTGAGGTTGGTCAGCCCCTCCGCCATCCCGTAACCCTGCTGCAGCGTGCAGCCGAACACCGAGCTGATCTGCCGGACCAGCTGATCCTGCAGCCGCGCGGCGCCGAGGGTCAGCACCTTGAAGGAGGACAGGTCGTGGTGCTGGTCCGCCTCGCGGTATTCGAGCCAGCGCACCACGATCGCCGGCACCACCGACGTCACCGTGGCCCGTTCTGCTTCGATCGCGCCGAGCGAGTCACGCGGGGACGGCGACGGCGAGACGACCACGCGGCCGCCCGCCCAGAGCACGCCGAGGATCGCGCTCAGCGGGTAGTTGTGCCCGAACGGCAGCACGGCGAGATACACCGACGAGGCGTCGAAACCGAAGGCGTCGGCGGATCCGTCGACATAGCAGGCGTAATCGTCGTGCGTGCGCGCGATGAGCTTCGGCAGACCCGTGGTACCGCCGGAAAGGATCAGCAGCGCGACCGACCGCGGGTCGGGCGTCACCGCGTCCAGCTCGGCGCGCGCCGCCGCAGGATCCGTGGCAGGGGCGCAAAGTGCGCGCAGGTCCACGTGCCCGTCGCGGACGTCACCGGCGACGATGACGTGCTCGATCGTCTCGGCCCCGGCGGCGATTCCGGCCGCCAGCTCCTGGTGGTCGAAGTCCTTCACGCGGTCCGGCACGGCGATCGCGCGCGCCTCGGCCAGTTCGGCCAGATAGGACAGTTCGTGCCTGCGGTGCTGGATCAGCGCCATCACCGGGATCACGCCGAGCCGGAAGCACGCCAGCGTCAGCACGACGAACTCCCAGCCGTTGGGCAACTGGACCAGGAGCCGGTCGTCGGGCCGGAGTCCCAGCGCCCGCAACCGCTGGGCGGCACCGTCCACACGGGACAGAAGTTCGGCGTAGGTCAGCCGGAAGTCGCCGTCGGTCAGCGCTTCGACGTCCGGAGTCGCGTCGGCCGCGGTCACGAAGCGCGACGCGAGCGCCTGGCCCTTCCAGTGCCCTTCGGCGACGTAACGCGCGACGAGGTCGGCGGGCCAGGGGACCGTCCCCGCACGGCTCGGCTGGACTGGTTTCGAGGGCACGACGGCCTCCCTTTCTCGTGTGATCAGGCAAAGCGGGCGGGCATGGACTTGGCGCCGTTGACGAAGTTCGACTCGAGCCGGGTCACCGGCCCGGTCAGGCGCAGGCCGGCCAGATGCGGCAGCAGTTCGGTCAGCAGCGTCGACATCTCCAGCCGGGCCAGATGCGCGCCGAGACAGAAGTGCGGGCCGATGCCGAAGGACAGGTGGGGGTTCGGGTCGCGGCCGAGATCGAGCCGGTCCGGGTCGGTGAACACAGCCGGATCGCGGTTGGCGGAGGTGTAGTAGACGACGACCTTGTCGCCCTCGGCGATGGGCTGCCCGGCGATCTCCGTGTCCCGCACGGCGGTGCGGCGGAACTGCATGATCGGCGTGACCCAGCGGATCAGCTCGTCGACGGCGGTGGCCACTGGCACTTCGCCGGATACCAGCCGATCGCGTTCGGCCGGGTTGTTCACCAGCGCCTCCAGCGAACCGGAGATCAGATGACGGGTGGTTTCGTTGCCCGCGACCACCAGCAGCAGCCAGAAACTGCAGAACTCGCGGTCCGACAGGTGTTTCCCGTCGACCTCGGCGTTGACCAGGCGGCTGATCAGGTCGTCGGTCGGGGACTCGCGCCGGGACATGCCGAGCTTCATCGCGTAGGCGAACGCCTCGCCGAAGGTCCGGCGGTAGGCCTCGACGTCGCCGCCGCCGAACTCCGGGTCGTCGAAGCCGACCAGCGCGTTGCTCCAGCGGTAAAGCAGGTGCCGGTCCTCCGGCGGGAACCCGAGCAGGTCGCAGAGGACCAGAAGGGGCAGCTCGGCGGCGAAGTCGGCTACGGCGTCGAACTCCCCGCCATCGGTGACCTTCTCCACCAGCCGCCGCGCGTGTCCGGCGATGCTGTCGCTCAGCCCGCGCACCGACTTCGGCGTGAACACGGTCGCGACCAGACGGCGGATCCGGACGTGCTCGGGGCCGTCCATGCTGACCAG
Source organism: Amycolatopsis sp. NPDC102389 (assembly GCF_044765885.1). Lineage (NCBI taxonomy): Bacteria > Bacillati > Actinomycetota > Actinomycetes > Pseudonocardiales > Pseudonocardiaceae > Amycolatopsis > Amycolatopsis sp. NPDC102389. The sequence continues at coordinate 25,836 of NZ_JBIWKX010000084.1, read as the reverse complement.
CAGCTGCCGGGTCTGCTTGAGATCGCCCGGGGTGCGCGGGTCGGGCAGGAAGGCGCCCTTGGCCGCGGACGAGAACTCCTCGGGACGCCGTGACACCGAGTAGACGTCTTCGTACCGCGTCACCGCCCAGTAGCCGGAGCCGCGCTGAGTGGTACTGCCGGCGCTGGAGTGCCTGGTCAGCAACGGTTCCGGGGTCCACGCCACCGGTTCGGACGCCCGGCGGCGGGCGAACTCCGCGTGCGGCACGCCGTGGGCGAACGTCGCCGGATGCGCGATGTCGGGCCGCTCGATCCCGATCGCCGCGAAACTCTTGCGCAGCACGTCCTTGCGGAGTTTGCCAGTCGCCTCACGGGGCAGCCGCGGGATGACGTGGTACGCCCTCGGTGTCTTGAACCCCGCCAACGACTTGCGGCAGAACGGGTCCAGCAGGGCGAAGAGATCGTCCGGGCCGGCAGAAGTGCCGGTCGCGACCTCTACGACGGCGGCCACCCGCTCGCCGAACTCGTCGTCGGGGACGCCGATCACCGCGACGTCATGGACCACCGGATGGTTGATCAGCACGGCCTCGATCTCGGCCGGGTAGACGTTGACCCCGCCGGAGACGATCATGTCCTGCGCGCGCCCGGTGAGGTAAAGGAAGCCGTCCTCGTCGAGATGGCCGACGTCGCCGAAGGTGAACGTGCCCGGTTCCAGATGCGCGGACCGCGTCTTCTCCGGGGCGTTGTGATACGAGAAGCTCTGGCCCTTGGCGCGCCGGACGAACACCTGCCCGGAAGCGCCGGGAGGCTGCGGGGTGCCGTCCTCGCCGAGGATGACGATCTCGTTCGGGGGAATGGCCTTGCCGACGCTGCCGGGATGCGCGAGCCAGTCGCGCGAGCCGGCGATCGTGACCGCGCCGCCCTCGGTGGCGCCGTAGTACTCCGTCAGCACGGGGCCCCACCAGTCGATCATGCGGCGTTTGACGTCCGGCGAGCACGGACCGCCGCCGTGCCACACGCGGCCGAGGCTCGCTCCCGAGAATCGCTCACGGACCTCGGCGGGCAGCCGCAGCAGGCGGATGAACTGCGTGGGCACCAGATGCGCGGCGGTGATCCGCTCGCGATCGATGATGTCCAAAGTGGACTCGGGATCGAACGACCGGCGGATCACGAGCGTCGAGCCGAGCAACAGCCCGAGCAGGGAGAAGAACAGCTGGGACGAGTGGTACCAGGGCCCGTCGAGCAGGCACCGTTCGCGCGAGGGCACGTCGAGGACGACGTGCGCGTACCGCGTCAGTTTCGCCACCCGAGAGAAGGGCGCGCCGACCACGAACAGGCCGTTCACCACGCCTTTCGGCGCACCGGTGGTGCCCGACGTGTACAACATCGTGGCGCCGCAGGTCTGTCCTTCGGGCTCGGCCGCGGACATCAAGGCCAGCAACGGTTCCACCGCTTCGAAACCGGCCTCGCCGGTGAAGCCGGTGACCAGGAGCGTCGTGCATTCCCCGGTCGCCCGGGCCACCGCGCGGCCGGCCGTTTCGGCGTACGCGGGCTCGACGACCAGCGCCTTGCTGCCGGAATCCGAGACGATGTAGGCGATTTCGGGATCGGTCAGATGCCAGTTGACCGGCACCACGGTGATCCCGGAATGCAGGCACGCCAGGAGGACCTCGTAGGTCTCCCGGCGGTTTCCGAGCACACAGGCCAGCCGGTCTCCCTCGCCGAGCCCGCGATCCCGCAGCAGGGCGATCCAGCGGTTCACCCGCTCCTCCAGCAGACGCCAGCCGACCGCGCCCGCCTCGTCGACGATCGCGATCCCGGCGCCGCCCTCGGCGATGTAGTCGTTCAGTAGAGCCGGCATGACCTTCCCCTTTAATCCAGCAAGTCCGGTTGGCGGCGCACGAGGTCGGCGTACAGCGGCCGGAAGTTGAGCCGCCCCATCCCCGGTGTCCCGATGGTCGACGCGGTGTGCCGCGCGACTTCGGGCTCGATCCGCACCGGATTCCCGGCCGCCTCCGCGAGCAGCTGCACGTGACACGAGCTGTCCATGGTCGTGAACCACCAGGCCGCCTCCTGCACCGTGCCGCCGACCGTGAGCAGCCCGTGGTTGCGCAGGATCACCGCCTTGCCCGTGCCGAGCCGGACCGCGATCCGTTTGCCCTCGTCGGAATCCAGCACCACGCCGCCGAACTCGTCGAAGACCTCGTGGTCCTCGTAGAACGCGCACGCGTCCTGGGTGATCGGGTCGAGTTTGCGGCCGAGCGCCGCCCACGCGCGTCCGTAGGTGGAATGCGCGTGCGCGACCGCGACGACGTCGGGCCGGGCCGCGTGGACCTGCGAGTGGATGACGAACCCGGCCGGGTTGATCCTCCCGTCGCCTTCGACGATCTCACCCCGGCTGTCGACCAGCAGCAGGTCGCTGACCCGGATGTGTCCGAAGTGGACACCGAACGGGTTGATCCAGAACTTCTCCGGGTCGCCGGGGTCGCGGGCGGTCACGTGCCCGCCCGCGCCCTCGTCGAAACCGCGTACCGCGAACAGCCGCATGGTCGCCGCCAGCCGTTGTTTGCGGTAGAGCCGTTCCTCTTCGACGGTCCTCATCCGCAGCCGCCCGGGCTGTCCCAGTCGTAGGCGGCGCCCTCGTCCAGCAGTTCGGCGGGCACGCCGTACCACTGATCGGTGGGCAGCTCGGTGACCGTGGCTTCCTGGTCCTCACTCATGCCGCACGCTCCTCTCGCACCGTCGGCCGCCAGACGCCGAGGAAGCCGTCCAGCCGGTCGAATCCCCAGTAACGGTGGCGGCCCCACTTGAAGTAGGGAATGCCGAAGATGTCGTCGAGATAGGCCTGGTAGAGGCAGTCGACCCCTTCGGCGCGGATCTCCGGGTCGTCGACCGCGCCGACGGCCAGCTCCGGATCGAGTCCGGCCTGCTCGGCGGCGGCCCGCACGATGTCGGGCTCGCAGATGTTGTCGCCGCGGCCCCAGCGCGCCTCGTTCAGCGCGTCGTAGAACGGCCACTCGACACCTTCGCGGCGAGCACGCAGCCAGGCCAGATGCGGCAGCTCCCACCACGGTTCGATGTCGATCGGCCAGGCCATCTTGCGGCCCTGCGCCTCGGCGATCCGCTTGGTGTCCATCAGCATGTACAGATGTTTCGCGCGGCTCATCTGCACGTAGTGGAACTCGCCGCCGCGCTCGTCGAGGCCGGCGCCGGTCACCGTGTCCGGATCCCAGTACGGGTAGCACTCCAGCTGTTCGAGGGCGCCGGGCACCTCGGCGCGCAGCTTGTTGATCGCGAGCCAGCTGTACGGGCTGCGCAGCGAGAAGTACAGCTTGGCGGGCCGGCTCACGTCCGGTCCCCGATCAGCGCGTGCACGACACCCTCGTCGAGCTGGGCCATCCCGCCCGCGCCCGGCCCGGCCGCGATCGCGTACCCGTGCAGGATCTGGGCGGTGGCGACGGGGACGAGCTCCTGTCCACGTTGGACATAGCAGTCCATGCGGCCGTCGAACATGACCCCGCGCAGGATGTCGGTGACGGTGAAGACGGTGTGCACCGTCTCCTCCATCCGCGCGTCCTCCAGCAGCCGCACGCGGGCACGGGAGACGACCGGGATCCAGGCGCGTTCGGTCAGCATGCGGCCGACGGAGATGCCGCGGTCGGCGAGATACCGGTCGACGACCTCCTCCAGCGTCCGGACGAAGCCGGAGTGCTGGACGCGGTCGGAGTAGTGGCAGTAGAAGTACGGCGCCCGCCAGGACCACAGGAACGCGCCCGGCGACGCGGTCAGCACCGACTCGGCGGTCTCCCCGGCCGGGATCGCAATCCGTTCCACAGTGGACTTGAGCGCCGGGACTTCCAGATGCGCCAAGGAATCGGGGGCGGCGGCCCGGGTGTCGGCCGCCCGCTCGCGGACCAGCGCGACGGTGACCTTGCCGCGCAGCACGGTGACCTTCTCGCCGTCGCGGACCACCGAGAGCAGCACGTTCAGCTTGTCGCCGCGGCCGGGGCTGACCTCGACCTCGACGTCGTCGTCGAGTTCCAGCACCGCGGGCAGCTGCACCGAGCAGTCCACGATCTCCGCGCCGAGACCGTGCTCGAGGAACAGGTCCCGCGCACTCGTGCCCTGATCGCGCAGCCACTGCAGGACACCCTGCTCGACCAGGTACATGAAGTGCTTGAACCCGATCCAGGTGCGGATGTTGGCGCCCTCGAACGCGGGGCGGCCGTGCGTGACGGTCCGGCTTGGCCGCAGGACTGCGGTCATCGGAGCTCACCTACCTTCGGAAGAGTCCGGACGTCTTCGACGAGGCCGGTCACCTCGGCCGCGGCGTACCGGGCGTAGCGGACGTGGAAGAAGTGGTCACCGCGGTCGAGCGTGTGCAGTGTCGCGCCCGGCATACCGTCGGCGAGAACGCGCGCCGACTCGGCGGACAGCGTCGGGTCCAGGCCGCCGACCAGCACCTTCGTCGGGATCTCGACATTGCCGAGCTGGAGGTCGGCGCTCGCGGCGTAGCGGTCGAACACGGCCGCGAAGCCCAGCGGCCCGGCGCGGTTCAGCGCGATCTTGACCATGCCGTCGACGACCTCGGGGTCCAAAGTGGCCGCCCGTTTGCCGAGCCGGGCGCGGACGCCCTCCCCGACGTGCGCGCTGAACGTCTCGCGCGAGCGTTCGAACATCCGCCAGGTCACCTCGTAGCGGGGCAGCCGGTAGAACGGGCAGAACAACGCCACCGAGGAACCGACGCGCGGATCGAGCGCGCACATGAGATCCAGCGCGGCGTTGGCGCCGAACGAATGCGCCACGAGGACGTCCGGAGTGGCTCCGACCATGTCCAGACCGTCGCCGAGCCATTTGCCGAAGGAGCGGTTACGCCAGCGGAAGTCGTTGCCCGCCTTCCACGGCAGCTCCAGCGAAACGATCCGGTAGCCCTGATCGAGATGCGCGGCCAGTGGCGTCCAGCTCTTCCAATGGCCTTCCATCCCGTGCGCGAACAGCACCAGCGGCGCACCGGGCCTGCCGGGCGCGAGCGTGTGCGCCTTCACCGCGGAACCGTTCACCGGTACCCCATCTCATCGCTGTGCTCGGTGACGGTGACCAGCGGCCCGCCGTCCGGACGCCGCGGGCCGATGCCCACGCGGCCTTCGCCTTCCGTGACGGCGAGGTGGGCGGCGAGCGCGAGCTCCACGACCCCGTGCGCGCCGTAGAAGTCGCCCCACCGTTCCTTGACGTCGAAGCCGCCCGGACCGACGGTGCGTCGAGGTGCCGGAGCGACCGGATCGACGTCGACCACGACGTGGCCGGCGTTCTCGCGCCAAGGCTCGAGGATCGCGCACGCGCTCCCGGAGCGCAGCGGTCCGTCGTGCAGGATCGAGGCGATCTCGTCCTCCGGCTCGGCCCCGACGAGCACCACCCGGGTGGCCCGGCCGGAGCGCAGCAGCAGGCTCGCCATCCGCAGGCCGGCCAGCCCGGCGGTGCTGCCGGAGCACAGCATCAGGTTGGGGCCGCCGAAGCCGAACCACAGCGCGACTGTGCTGGCCACGACGTTCGGCGAGACGTTGGGCGCGTCGAGCACACTCACCGCCCGGCCGCCTTCCGCCTCGACCGCGCGCGTGACCTTCGCGACCGTCTCGACGTTGCCGAGGTTGCTGCACGCGACCACCGCGGTGCCGGTCTCGATCGGCCCGGTGGCCCGCTGTCCCGGTTCGTAGCCGAGCGCGCGATGGACCGCGCACAACGCCAGCCGGGTCGAAGGTTCCTTGTACAGCAGGCCTTTCCGCCCGAGGACGGTGGCGGCCTTCTCCGGCGGCGCACCGTCGAACTCCGCGATCCCCGGCAGGTGCAGGCTCCAGCCGGTCAGCAGCAGGCGCGTCTCCCTCGCGCGGCCGGTCATGCCCGCTCCAGCAGCGTGACGGCGTTGACCCCGCCGAAGCCGAACGCGTTGACCTGCACGAGTTCCGGCCGCGCGGTGACCGCTTCGCCGATGACGAGGCGTAATCCGGTGCCCTCGGCGAGCGGCTCGGAAAGGCCGGTGACCGCGGGAACCTCGCCCGAGGCGAAGATCCGCAGCGCGACGTCCACATTGACCAGTGCGGCACTGCCGGAGGTGTGCCCCGTCGAACCCTTGACCGCGGTGACGAGCGGGTTTCCGCCGCCACCGAGGACGACCTTGCGCAGCGCGTCGCATTCGACCGGGTCGTTGAGCGCGGTCCCGGTCGCGTGCGCCACCACGACGTCCACATCGGACGGTATCCGGCCGGCACGCGTGTAGGCGTCGGACATCGCGCGGGCGATGCCCTCGATGTCCGGCGCCGTCGCGTGGTAGGCGTCGCAGGAGAGACCGGTCGCGCTGACCCGGCCGAGCGCCGGACCGTCCCAGGTCTCGGGCACGACGACGAGCGCCGCCGCGCCCTCGCCGAGGAGCACGCCGGTGCGGTCACGGTCGAACGGGCGCACCCGCTCGGTCGGTTCCTCGGCGACCCGGCCGACCATGGCGAGCATCGACCGCGTCATCGCGTCGGCGGCGGCGACCACGACGGCATCGCATTCGCCCAGTTCCAGCAGATCCTGCGCGAGCGCGAGCACGTGGCCGCCGGCGCTGCACGCGTTGACGACCGTGGTCACGTCCGTGACGCCGGGAAGCGTCTCGGTCACGACGTCGGCGAAGTCCAGCCGACCGGCGGACACGGGCTCACCGGTGAGCGCCAGCCGTTCCACTGCGGACAGCTCACGCAAGCCTGTGCCGACGAGGACGGCGACTCGCTGGGTCGCGGTGTCCACACCGGACTGTTCGACGGCTTCCTTCAGGCATGCGGCCAGGAGCCGTCCCGCGCGGAATGGCTCATCGTCGAGGTCGGTGTGGTAGCCGTAGGCGACGTTCAGCTTTTCCGGATCGCCGTAGCGGAGCGGTGAGACGCCGCAGGCACCGCGAAGCAGGCCCTCGAACGTCTCCGCTCCCGAACCGAGGCAGGTGCGCACCGCGCTACCCGCGATCAAGACCGCCATCGGCGTACCTCCTCACGATGGCGGCACCGACGGCACCGTCCGCACCCCGCGCGGTGATCAGGCACAGCCCGCCGCGCTCTTCGGCGAGCAGGACACCCAGCGCCACCGCGCCGGACGCCGCGTCGCATTCGCCGAACAGCCGTTTGACCATGACCCGTTCCGGACGGTGGCCGAGCGCACGGACGATCGGGCCGTACTCGCGACGGTCGCCGTCGTCGACTTCGCCGGTGTACACAGTGGACACTTCCGACGCGTCGACGCCGGCCTTCGCCAGCACCCGGTGCACACAGCCGGCGAGCGCGGTCTCAGCGGCTTCACCACCACCCGGCCCGTAGGCCGTGGCGACCGCGAGGACACCGGCGCGCTGCCGCGTGCCCGCCCACTCCGGCGTACTCTCCTTGGCCAGCACGAACATCCCGGCCGCCTCACCGGTGGCGACGACCTCGGTCGCCCCGGTCAGATGCGTCGCCCACGCGCGGTGCGGCGTGAACTCCTCCACCGCGCCGGCGACGACGACGTCGACGTGCCCGCGCTCGATGGCGTTGCCCGCGTAACGCAGGACGTTGAGGAAACCGAGCGTGCCGCCCGCGATGGTGGTGTTCACCCCGCGGAGGCCGAACCGGATGGCGACCTGCCCGGCGGCGCAGTTCATCACCGTGTTCGGGAACAGCATCGGGTTCACCAGGTACGGCTTCTCCTGCACGAGGGTCTCGCGGGTGTAGTCGCTGGTGGATTTGAAGCTGCCCAGCGAAGTCCCGAGCACCACTCCGATCCGCGGCCGGACCTCGTCGTCGAGGGAGACTCCCGCCTCGCGCAAGGCCTCCTGGCAGCACACCACGGCGAGCCCGGTGGCCCGATCGTAGGTGCTGGTTCCCTTGCGCCCCAGATGTTCTCGCGGGCTGAAGCTGGTGAGGAAATGCCCGCTCGCCGCGGGGAGCGGCTCCTCGTAGAGGTCGCCGATCTCCTGGCCCTTCTCGACCTGACCGGCCTCGGCCAGCTCGAGCCGTTTCGCCAGCGCGTCCACGCCGACGCCCGCGGAGGTCAGCGCGCTCCAGCCGGTCACCACCACACCGCTCATTCTGGCGCTCCCAACATCACGATGGCGTTGTTGCCACCGAAGGCGAAACCGTCGTTCTGGACCACCCGCACGTTCGCCGGGCGGGCCGCGTTCGGCACCGGATCGACGCCCAGTTCCGGATCCTCGGTGGTCCAGTTGACCGTGGGCGGCAGGAAACCGCGGTCGATCGCGATGGTCGAGGCGATCGCCCCGAACCCGCAGGCCGCGCCCATGGTGTGGCCGAGCATCGACTTGATCGAGCTGATCGGCGGCGGGCGCTCGCCGAAGACCTCGATCACGGCCTTGCTCTCGACCAGGTCGTTCACCTGCGTGCCGGTGCCGTGCGCGCAGATGTAGTCCACATCGGACGGTGAGATCCCGGAGTTGCGGTGTGCGATGCGCATGCATTCCGCGACCGTCGGCGCGTCCGGCGTGACCGGATGGATGGCGTCGCAGTTGACGCCGTACCCGAGCAGCTCCGCGTAGATCGTGGCGCCCCGCTTCGTGGCGTGCTCCAGGGTTTCCAGTGCGAGCACGGCACCGCCCTCACCGGTGAGGATGCCCGCGCGGTCCTTGTCGAACGGCGTACACGCGTCCTTCGCCAGCGCGCCGAGCCGGTAGAAACCGGCGTGCGCCCAGCGGCACACCGAATCGGCGCCGCCGGCGAAGACGACGTCGGCCTCGCCACCGGCCAGCAGGTCGTAGGCGTAGCCGATCGCGTAGTTGCTCGCCGAGCAGGCGGTCGCGATGGTCAGCGACTCACCGGAGAGCCCCAGCTCCTCGCTGACCGCGTTCGCCAGCCGGTTGGCGGGCAGCTGGGTCAGCAGGGCCGGGTCCTGCGCGGCGAAACCACCGTCGATGATCTGTTCGGTGAGCGCCTCCGCGACCGCGGATTCACCACTGGTGGTGCCCATGATCGCGTGGGCGCGCCCCGGCGTCACCGATGTCAGGTCGAGCCGGGCGTCGGCCTCGGCCAGCCGCGCGGCGCTGGCCGCGAACTGGCTGGACCTGCCCCAGCGCGCCGGGTCGACGCGGCGGAGCTGGGCACCCGGATCGAAGGTCTGGACCTCGCCCGCGTTCCGGTGCGGGAACCCGGCCGGGTCGAAGCTGGTGATGGGCGAGATCCCGGATCGGCCGGTGCGGAGCGCCTCGGCGAACGCGGCGATCCCGATCCCGATGCTCGACACCGGGCCGACCCCGGTCACGACAACGCGGGCCACGGTTCATCCCTTCTTGACGGAGTGCCGGATCAGGGCGTCGTTGACCGCCTTGAGCGTGCGCAGCTCGGGCAGTTCGGCCTGCGGGATCTCGATCTTGTACTGCTTGTCGATCCGGGCGAGGATCTCGATGGCGCGCAGGGAATCGGCCTCGTAGTCGTCGATGAAGTCCCCGTTGTCCTCCAGTTCCTCGGGCTCGAGCTCGAGCACCTCGGCGACCAGCTCGCGGAGCTCCTCGAGCTGGGTGTCGGTCTGCGTCATGACGATCCTCCGGTTTCGTTGTCCCGTGCGGTTCTCACGCCGCGGGCCGCACAGGGCGCCGCGTCGCGGTCAGGGTGGTGACGGTGGCGATCAGGCGATCCCCGGCCCAGGTCCGGCCGGTGGCGAAGGCCGTGTCGGCCAGCACCGACTCCAGCCGGACCTCGTGCCGGAGCACGTCACCAGGGCGGGCGGCACCCGTGAACCGATAGTCACGGGCACCGATGAACATCAACGTCGTGTCGTCGTCCTCGACCGGCGCGCGGCCGTCGAGCCAGAGGAGCGCCGCGCTCTGCCCGAACGACTCGATCATCAGCGACTTCGGGTAGTCGTACCGGCTCGCCGGCACGCCGTCGGGAATCCCCGCGTAGCACGGCTCGGTACCGGTGACCGCCTTGATCGTCACGATCGATTCGCCGGGGACCAGTTCCAGCACCCGGTCCACCAGCAGCAGCGGATACCGTTGCGGAAGCAGGACGCGGATGTCGTGATGCTCGGTCATTCCGCCACCTCCTCGAAGGTCGCCCGGATCTTGGCCGTCGTCGTCTCACCGAGTGCGGCCTTGCCGGTGACGTCCCAGCCCTCCTCGGTGCGCTTCGCGGTGGCCGTGAGGACCATGCGGTCGCCGTCGAGCACCGGGGCGAGGAAGCGGACGGACCGGACGGTGCTCAGCCGCGCGTTCGCGGCCTCCCGCATCGCCTGTTCCAGCGTCTCGATGACGAAGATGCCGGGATACACGGCCTGGCCGGGAAAATGCCCGCGCAGGTTGGGTTCCTTGCCGTCCACGGTGATCTGGGCGACCAGTTCGAGGTCGTCCCCGCACACCCGGACGTCCAGGACGTCGATCGCCCGCAGCGGCGCGGCGAACGCGGGAAGCCCGGTCACAGCGTGATCCCCCCGTCGACCTGCAGCACCTGGCCGGTGATGTAGGAGGCACGGTCGGAGACCAGGAACGCGACCAGTTCGGCGACGTCCTCTCCGGTGCCGAACCGCTTGGCCGGGATCTGGGTCAGCGCCTTGGCGCGCTGCTTGTCGCCGAGGGAACCGGTCATGTCGGTCTCGATGAAACCGGGCGCGACGACGTTGACCCGGACCCCGTGCCCGGCGACCTCCTTGGCCAGCGACTTGCTGAAGCCGATGATCCCGGCCTTGCTGGCGGAGTAGGCGGTCTGGCCCGCGTGGCCGTAGACGCCGGCGACCGAGGACATGTTGACCACGACGCCGCCGCGGTTCTTCATGAACCGGAAGGCCATGGCACGGCAGAAGTTCCAGGTGCCGGTGAGGTTCGTGTCGAGCACCGCGTGCCAGTCTTCGGCGGTGGCGAGCACCAGCGGGCTGTCCTTGGTGATACCGGCGTTGTTGATCAGCAGATCGATCGGCCCGAGTTTCTCTTCGGCGTCCTTCACGAATCGCTCGACGGCTTCGGAATCGGACACGTCGCATTCCGCGAAATAGGAGGGGACACCGATCGCCGCGATGTCCTCTTCGGTTTCCGCCGACGCGGCGCTCGCTTTCGAAAAACAGCCGGCGACGGCGTAGCCCTCCTGGGCCAGCCGCAGCGCCACGGCTCGGCCGATCCCTCGTGAAGCCCCGGTGATCAGGGCCCGGTGGTGCTCCGCCACGACGCCTCCTCGTTTTTCGCTGCACACTTTGTTTCCATTTTATGAAGCGCGACGCAAACCGTTCTTCTCATCGTTTGCCGCGAGCTCCGCGAGCACTTCTTCGGTATCCGCGCCCGGCCGCGGCGCGCCGCGACGGACCTTCGTCGGAGTACGGGAGAATTTCACCGCGGGCCCGACGATCGGCGCGATGGATCCGTTGCTCAGCACCGTTTCCTGCAACATCGCCCGCGCCGCGACGTGCTCGTCGGCGACGGCTTCGGCGAGCGTGCGCACCGGCGCGGCGACGAGCCCGCGGCCGTTCAGGGCTTCGAGCGCTTCGGCCAGCGGACGCCCGGCGCACCAGCCCGAGACGACCGCGTTGACGGCGTCCCGGTTGGCCAGCCTTTCGGCCGCCGTACCGAAACCCTCGGCGCGGCCGAGTTCCGGCCTGCCGATGATCTCGGCGAGCACGCGCCAATGCCGGTTGATCGCGACGGCGAGGTACAAGTGGCCGTCCGCGCACGCGTAGACGTTGGCAGGCACGACGAAATCGGTCTCGTTGCCGAGCCGCTGCGGCGGCGCGCCGGTCGCGGCGAGCGTCGGGAGGCCGCTGCTGCTGGCGATCAGACAGTCCACCATGGACACATCGACGTGTTGTCCTTCGCCGGTCCGGTTCCGGTGCGCCAGCGCGGCGAGGCCGCCGATCGCCGCGTGCAGGCCGGCCAGTTCGTCGGCGAGGAACGTCGGCGCACGCACCGGCGGGCCCTCCGGCGGGCCGTTGAGCGACATCCAACCCGCCGCGGCCTGGATCGCGGGGTCGTAAGCAGGCAGATGCGATTTCGGGCCGTACTGCCCGAAACCGGACACCGACACGAACACGACGTCCTCGCGCACCGCCCGGCAGGCCTCGTATCCGGCGCCCCAGCTGTCCAGCGTGCCCGGCTTGTAGTTCTCGACCACGATGTCCGCGTGAGCCACCAGTTCCAGGAACCGCGCACGATCGGTGTCGTCGCGCAGATCCAGCCCGGCGCTGCGTTTGTTGCGGTGCACGGTTTCCCGGAACCACGACAGCCCGGTGCCGGGGATGTTCGGCGGCACCTCGCCGTCGTGGCCGTCGGCGAGTTCGACGCGGACGACGTCGGCCCCCATGTCCGCCATGACGCAGGTGGCGAGCGGGCCGGACCAGACCTTGGTCACGTCCAGGACGCGCACGCCCTCCAACGGGCCGATCGATCCCGCTCGCGCGCGGCGGAAGAAGTCTTCTTCGCGCATGGTCACAGCCTTTCCAGCAGTGAGGCGGTGCCGAGCGAACCGCCGCAGCACATGGTGATCAACGCGGTCGAGGTATCGGTGCGCTCGAGTTCGTGCAGCGCCGTCACCAGCAGCCGGGTCCCGGTCGCGCCCAGGGGATGGCCGAGCGCGATGGCTCCGCCGTTGACGTTGACGCGGTCGATGTCCGCGCCGTGCGCCTTGGCCCAGTTCAGCACCACTCCGGCGAAGGCCTCGTTCACCTCGAAGATGTCCACATCGGACAGTCGTCGGCCGGTCTTGCGGAGAACCCGTTCGGTGGCCACCACGGGCCCGTCGAGCAGGTAGTACGGATCGGCGCCGGTGACGACCTGGCCGACCAGCCGTGCTCGCGGGGTCAGGCCCAGCGCGCGGGCCTTCCCGTACGACATCCAGAGGATCGCGGCGGCGCCATCGGAGATCTGCGAAGTCGATCCGGCGGTGTGCACCGCGCCCTCGATGTTGGGGCGCAAGGCCGCGAGACCTTCGAGGGTGGTGTCGCGGATACCTTCGTCGCGGGTGACCTCACCGACCGGGGAGACCTCACGATCGAACCGGCCCTCGTCCCACGCTCGCGCCGCCCGCTGCTGGGAAAGGAGGCCGTAGTCGTCGGCGTCCGCGCGCCCGATGCCCTCGCGCGCGGCGATCCGCTCGGCGCCGCCGAACTGCGCCTTCGGCGGGTCGTCCCACGGGTAGTCCTGCGTCTTGTAGTGCCCGGGTCCCTGATAGAGGTTCGTCCCGATCGGCACCCTGCTCATCGACTCGACGCCGCAGGCGATCCCGGTGTCGATGGCGTCCGCGGCGATCAGCGCGGAGATCAGATGGTTGGCCTGCTGGGCCGAGCCACAGGAAACGTCCACTGTGGAGCAACCGACGGCCGGGTCGTGGCCGGAGTTGAGCCAGGCGTTGCGGGTGACGTTGAGGCTCTGCTCGCCGGACTGGGTCACGCAGCCGCCGATGATCTGCTCGACGTCGCCGGGTTCGATGCCGGCGCGGGCGATGACTTCGAGCTGCACGTGCCGCATCAGCTCGACGGCCTTGAGCCCCGCGAGCACCCCACCGCGTTTGCCGAGCGGGGTGCGGACGGCGGAGACGATGACCGGGGTCCGGTCGTTCAGCGCGGCCACGGGCGGATACCTGCCTCTCCACCGGACGCGGTGCCCGGCTCCACCATCGTGGTGCGGCGCCCGACGGGGGAACGTCTCTCGGATTGCGGTGCCGACCGGGGGTTCTCCGTAGTTGCGGGAATGGTTCGCGCAGCCCCTCACGATCATCGGCGCTGGCTATGGTGCCTACATGCGGCTGGACGACAGCGAAGATCAAGCGGCATTCCGGGCGGGTCTCAAAGCCTGGCTCGCCGAACAGTTACCCGAAGCGACGCCGAGCGCGCCTCGCGCGTGGTCCGCCGACGAATTGCGCGCCTGGAGCAAGGCGCTGCACGCGGCCGGATACGCCGGTTTGACCTGGCCCGCCGAGCATGGTGGTCGCGGACTTTCCCCGTCGTACCAAGCGATCTACGCCGAGGAGAGCGCGCTGGCCGAAGCTCCGGACCACGCCGGGGTGATCGGGCTCGGCATGGTCGGCCCCGCGATCGTCCACTATGGAACGGACGCGCAGAAGGCCGAGCATCTCCCCCGGATCCTTTCCGGTGAAACGATCTTCTGCCAAGGCTTCTCCGAACCGGACGCCGGCTCGGACCTCGCCTCGGTGCGCACCCGGGCCCGCCGCGTCGACGGCGGCTACGTCGTCGACGGCGAAAAGGTTTGGTCCTCCTACGCCCATTTGGCCGACCACTGCCTGCTGCTCGCCCGCACGGATCCGGACGCGGCCAAACACCGCGGCCTGACCTGTTTCCTGCTCGACATGCGCGCGCCCGGCGTCGAGGTACGGCCGCTGCGTCAGCTGTCCGGCGATACCGACTTCAACCAGATCCTGTTGACCGGCGTCGAAATCCCCGACGACCGCGTGCTCGGCGAGCCGGGGCAGGGCTGGCGGGTCGCGCTGACCACCCTCGCGCACGAACGCGGCACGTTCGGCATCACGCTCACCGCGCGGCTGGCCGTGCAGCTCGACAGGCTGGTCAAGACCGCCAAGGCGTGCGGTGGCGACACCGACCCGCGGGTCCGCGCCGACATCGCCGAGCTGTACGTCGACCTGCAGGGCCTGCGGTTCACCGGATACCGCGCGCTGGCCGCGATGGAACGCACCGGCGAACCCGGACCGGAGAGCTCGATCCTGAAGCTGCGCTGGTCGCAGGCGAACCAGCGGGTGAGCGCGCTCGCGCTGCGGCTGCTCGGCAAGGGCGCGGCCGCCGACGGGACCGACGCCTTCTGGGGCGGCTACTGGCAGCACCAACGATTGCGCAGCCGGGCCAACAGCATCGAGGGCGGGACTTCGGAGATCCTTCGCGGCATCGTCGCGGAGCGGGTCCTCGGCCTGCCGAAATCACGCTAGGGAGCACCGATGGACTTCGCGTTGACCGAGGATCAAGCCGGGCTCAAGGCCGCTGCCCGCACCTACCTCGAAGACACCTACGGCCCCGAGCGGATCGCCGAGAACGACCTCGCCGCCTGGCCGGAGCTTGTCCGGCAGGGCTGGCTGGACGCGGACCTGAGCCTGGCGGAACTCGTCCTGCTGGCCGAGGAAGGCGGACGTGCCCTGCATCCGGTGCCCTGGTTCGCGACGGCCGGACTCGCCCTGCCCGTGTACCACGCCGCGGGCGTCGAACCGCCCGGCCCGGCGACGCTCGCAGACGGCAGCGAAACCTGTCGCGCGGCCCGTCGCGACGACGGCTGGCGGCTGGACGGCGCGGTGCAGGCGGTCCTGCACGCCGACGTCGCCACGGAGATCGTGGTCGCGGCCCGCACCCCGGCCGGAGTGGCACTGTTCGGTGTCGACCCGGCCGCCGCTTCGCTGTCCGCGCGCGACGGCGTCGACCCGCTGCGGGCGACGTCAGACGTCGCGCTGGCCGGAGCCGAGGCACGGCTGCTGATCGGGCCGGGCGCCGCCGCGTCACTGCTCACCGCGATCCGGAGCCGGGCGACGACCCTGCTCGCGGGCGAGGCCATCGGCGTCGCCGACCGTGCGTTGGCGATCGCCGTCGAGCACGCGAAGACGCGGTCCCAGTTCGACCGCCCCATCGGTTCGTTCCAAGCGGTGAGCCAGCAGCTCGCCGACGGCTACGCCGAGGTCGAGCTCGCGCGTTCACTGGCCTACCGCGCCGCTGTGGCCGCCACGGCGGAAGCGGTCGCGTGCGCCGCCCACGCCGCGAGCCGCGCGGCGGTCTCCGTCTGCGAGACGGCGATCCAGGTCTGCGGCGGCATGGGCGTCACCTGGGAATTCCCGCTGCACCGCTGGTTCCGTCGCGCGCTGTGGCTGGAGGCGGAACTCGCCTCGGGACCGTTGGAAGCGATCGCGCACTCACTGTTCGGGGAGCACTCATGAGCCTGCAACTGCACTGGTTCCTGCCGTCACACGGCGACGGTCGGGAGGTCGCCAAGACCGCCGACGGCGTCGCGGCCCCCGGCGCCCGCCGCGAACCGGACCTCGAATACCTGACCCAGGTCGCGCTCGCCGCCGACCGCTTCGGGTTCACCGGGATGCTCACGCCGTTCGGGTTGTTCTGCGAGGATCCGTGGGTCGTCGCCTCGGCACTCGCGGGGGTGACCCGGTCGGTGAAGTTCATGATCGCGATGCGACCGGGGTTCGTCTCGCCGCTGCTCGCCGCGCAGACCGCGGCGACGTTCCAGCGCGTCTCCGATTCGCGGCTGCTGCTGAACATCGTGACCGGCGGGGACCCCGACGAGCAGCGCCGCTACGGCGACTGGCTCGACCACGACCAGCGGTACTCGCGTACCGGCGAGTTCATGGACGTCTTCCGGCAGGCTTGGCCGGGTTCGCGTTTCGACTTCTCCGGCACGCATTACACCCTGAAGGCCGGGATGGTCGCGCGGCCACACGCGGTGCGGCCGACCCTGTTCCTGGGCGGTTCTTCGTCGGCCGCGCTGGAAGTCGCGGCCGCGCAGGCGGACGTGCTGCTGATGTGGGGCGAAACGCCGTCGGCGATGGCCTCACATCTCGAGCGATCACGTGCACGAGCGGAGGCCTTGGGCCGCTCGTTGCGCTTCGGCACGCGGTTCCACGTGATCAGCCGGGACACCTCGGCCGAGGCGTGGAAGGTTGCCGACCAGCTGCTCGCCGGAATGGACCCGGCCCGCATCCGGCAGGCGCAGGAACGGTTCGCCGCCACCGAATCCGAGGGCCAGCGGCGGATGGCGGCGCTGCACGCCGGCCGCACCGACTCGCTGGAGATCCACCCCAACGTCTGGGCGGGTTACGGTCTGGTGCGCCCCGGCGTCGGCACGGCCCTGGTGGGCAGTCACGAAGAAGTGGCCGAACGGATCGAGGAGTACCACGCCCTCGGGCTCGACCACCTGATCCTTTCCGCTCAGCCGCATCTGGAAGAGGCCTACACATTCGGCGAGGGCGTCATGCCGCTGCTGCGCAAGCGGGGCCTTCTCGCGGACGCTCTCTGAGGTTGCGGCCCGGGTGTTCGTTGGCGCGACTCACGTGTCCAGACCCGAGACTCGCGTGATTGAAGACGAAACTCACCGAGGCCCGGCTCGCATCGTGTGTTACGTCTTCAATCACGCGAGTTCCGGCTCGAATCACGCGAGATACGCTTTCAGACACGCGTGATCCGGCTCGGATCACCACGAACATGACGCGACCCACGTGTCCAGACACGGGACTCGCGTGATTGAAGACCGAACTCGCGTGATTGAAGACGAAACTCACCGAGGCCCGGCGGGTTATGCTTCACTCGGCGATGAAGGAATTGGGACACGCGACGTCCCAATTCCTTCATCGCCTTCGTCGAGCGTCAGCTGAAGCTGATGATCACGCCGCCACCGTTGCCGGCGGCGTCACCGAGGCCGACGACGCAGGTGATGGCCGTGCAGTCCACCGCGCCGTAGCTGCTGCCGTCGGGCAGGACGCCGGTGAAGTTCTTCTGCACGGCGACCGAGGCCGAGATCTTCCCGGCCGCGTCGGCGACGATCGACTGCTGCGAAGGGCTGCAAGGGAACTGCCCCGTCGCGTCCTGGGCGCATTCGCCGACGCGATAGGTCGCGCCCGGCGTCAGGCCGGTTCCGGTCACCTGGACCACCGCGCCGTCCGAGAGCCCCGACGACGGCGTGACCGTGACGGCCGCCGCGGCGGAAGCACCAGGGGCGACGACGGCCAGCAGGCCGAGAGCGGCGATGGCGGAACCGGCGAACTTGGCGACAAGCTTTGCGGACACGGTAATCACTCCGATTCATTGCTAGGGATTTTCTGACTCACCAGGCGCGGGTTCCGTTGCCCCCCGGCGTCCTGGTAACAACGTTACGATCATCGGACGTAGATCGTCAATCATTTCTTCGAGCAGTTTTCGAGTAGGCCGCAAGAAAAAAGGTGCAATAAACTCGCGCGCTTCGTGCGTAATTCATACGCGGCGGGCAAGTCAGGAGAAGAGGGCGCGGCGGCGCGCACGGGAACCTGATTCGGTGACCTCTTCCAGCTCCGATTTCCTGTTCGGGGGCGCGCCAGAAAGGCACGCCGCCTATTCGGCACTGCGCGAAAGCGGCCCGGTCCGCAGGATCACGCTCTCGTCCGGCACCGGCGGCTGGCTGGTGAGCGGCTACGCCGAGGTCCGCCAGGCGCTCGCGCATCCCGGCCTGAGCGGGCGCACCGGCGTCGTCGGCGACCGGCGCGGGCTGTCCGAGGACGTCCGGCTCGGCATGAACACGCATATGCTGAACCTCGATCCACCGGATCACACCCGGCTCAGAAAGCTGGTGTCCGCCGCGTTCACCGTGCGCCGGATCGCCCAGCTGCGCCCCAGAATCGAGGCCATCACGGCAGAACTGCTCGACGCCGTGGCCGACTTCGACGAGGTCGACCTGATCAAGGCGCTCGCGCTGCCGCTGCCGATCCGCATCCTCACGGAGATGCTCGGCGTGCCCGACGACGAGGCAGGCGCCTTCCACGGCTGGACCGAGATCCTCACCGCCAGCGCGCTCCCCGTCGACGAACTCGACGCGGCCGCCGCCGAAATGCTGCGCTATGTCAGGAAACTCCTCGCCGAGAAGCGGGCGAACCCAGGCACGGACCTGCTTTCTGCGCTCGTCACGGTGCACGACGGCGACGATCGGCTCACCGAGCACGAGCTGACGTCGATGGTCTTCCTCCTGCTCATCGCCGGGCACGAGACCACCGTCCACCTCATCGGCAACGCCACCCTCGCCCTACTCGAGAACCCGGCACAGCTCGCCGCGTTGCGCGCGAACCCGGACGGGATGCCCGCCGCGGTCGAGGAATTCCTGCGTTACGAGAGCCCGGTGCACGCGGCGATGCGGTACGCCAACGAGGAAATCGAGCTCGGCGGCGAGACGATCCCGGCCGGTTCGCTGGTCATCGTGTCGTTGCTGGCCGCCAACCGCGACCCCGCCCGGTTCGCCGGCGCGGACGCCTTGGCACTCGACCGCGCGGACAACCCGCAGCTCGCTTTCGGACACGGCATCCACCACTGCCTCGGCGCGCCGATGGCCCGGCTCGAAGGCGGGATCGCGCTCTCCGCTCTGCTCACCCGGTTCCCGAAACTGCGCGCGGCCGTCCCCGCGGAGAGTCTCCGCTGGCGCGTCAGCATGGTGATGCACGGCCTCGAATCCCTTCCTGTCCGCCTTCGCTGAAGACATAAACCAGCAGGCTGGGATAAGACGCGCTGGAAACCGCGGTGCGACACTTTTCGGAGACGATCACGAATTCGCGGTGCGTATCTCACGTCCGTGTGCCGCGTCATCTCCTATTCCTGGGAAGGGAGTAGAACGTGTCCCAAGACCTAGGCACCCCGGTCACGAGCACCCGGCCGCGGGGCGCTGCCCCGCCCGCGCGGACGCCGAAGAAGAAGACCAAGACGGGGCTGTCCGCACTGGCCGCCAAACGCATCGCCGTGCTCAGCGCACTCGTCGCCGGCGTCGCCTACGGGTGGGGTATCGGCGGGAACGCCGCACACTACGCATACGCCGCCGCGGTGCGCAGCATGGCCTCGAACTGGCACAATTTCCTTTACGGCGCCTACGATCCCGCCGGGTTCATGAGTGTCGACAAGGCACCCGGCGCGCTCTGGCTGCAGGCGCTTTCCGTACGTGCCTTCGGTTACGAGACCTGGGCGCTGCTGCTGCCCGGCGTCATCGCCGGTGCCGTCTCGGTGTACGTGCTGTTCGTGCTCGTGCGCCGCTGGGCCGGGCACGCGCCCGCGGCGCTGGCCGCCGTCCTGCTGGCCGCGACCCCGATCACGATCGCGGGCACCCGGGTCAACCTGCCCGACTCGACGCTGATCCTTACGCTCCTCGTCGCGACCTACGCCTTCTGGCGGGCACTGGAGAACGCGTCCCCGCGCTGGCTTCTGCTCACCGCCGCGCTCGTCGGCGTCGGCTTCCACATCAAGCTCGCCATGGCGCTGGCCATCCTTCCGGTACTCGGAATCGTCTACCTCGTCGCCGCGCCGGCCTCGCCGGGACGGCGGGTGTTGCATCTGCTCGGCGCCGGAGCGGTCACGGCCGCGGTGTCGTCGATCTGGATGCTGATCGTCGGGTTGACGCCCGCGGGCTCCCGCCCGTACATGGACGGCAGCACGTCGAACTCGGTGTGGCAGATGGTCTGGTCCTACAACCTCTTCGACCGCACGGACGCCGCGAGGGCCGGGAACTCAGCCGAGCTGCCGGTCCTGCCCGACGGCAAGGTCTCGCCGGTCGACCAAGGCGGCGAAACCGGTGTGTTCCGGCTGTTCAACGACCTGATCGGCGGCCAGATCTCGTGGCTGCTGCCGCTGGCCGTGCTGCTGCTCGTCGTCGGCCTGCTCGCCGCGGGCCGCGCGCCGCGCACCGACAAGGCGCGCGCGGGCTGGCTGCTGTGGGGCGGCTGGCTCGTCCTCTTCGCCGGCGCGCTCAGCTTCTCGCAGAGCATCCACCCGTACTACACGAGCATCCTGGCGCCCGCCATCGCCGCGATCGCCGGCGTCGGCCTGCACCTCGCCTGGACGGACCGCCGCTTCGCGTGGGCACTTCCGGTGGGCCTGCTCGCCACCGGCGCCTGGGCGTTCGTGCTGATGAGCCGCTCCAGCGACTACGTGCCGTGGCTGCGGCCCGTCGTCGCGATCGCCGCCGTCGTCGCCGCGGTGCTGGTCCTGGTGCGCCGTACCGGGAAGTTCGCCGTCGTGACCGGTGCCGTGGCCGGGGTCGCGCTGCTGGCCGGGCCGGTCGCCTGGGCGGCGCCCGCCTTCCACCCGCCGACGGATCCGCGGACGGCGATGTTCCAGAACTTCAACCCCCTCGCGGGACCGAACCCGAACGCGCTCTCGACCGGCATCGACCTGACCAAGCTGATGGCGGGCGGCCCGAAGCCCGGCGCGGCGGGCGGACAGGCCATGCCGCTGCCGCCGCCGATCATGTTCCAGATGATGCCGTCCGACGCCGACCAGAAGCTCCTCGGTTTCCTCAAGGCCAACAACCGCGGCGAGCGCTTCGATCTGGCGACGGTCGGCGGCACCGGCGCCTCGCCCTACATCCGGGCGGGCCTGTCCGTGATGCCGATGGGCGGTTTCGTCGGCACCATGCCGATGCCGACCGCCGACGGCCTCGCCGACGCTGTCCACAGTGGACAGCTGAGGTACGTCCTGTTCGGCGGATTCGCCTACGACAGCCCGACCGCGCTGGCCCGCAAGGACTGGGTGGTGCGCAACTGCGTCCGGATCCCGCCGCCCGCCTACACCGCGAACCCGTGGATGGGCTTCACCTCCGCCCTCTTCGACTGCAAGCCGGGAGCGTGATGCCCCATGACGGCTGAACTCACCGCGGCACCCCGCGTCGCACCGGGAAGCCGCACGACGGCGACCGTCGAGATCGTCATCCCGGTGCTCAACGAGGAACGCGCCCTGCTGGGCTGCATCACCACGCTGACCGAGTTCCTCGGCGACTTCCCGTTCCCCTGGTCGATCACCATCGCCGACAACGGCAGTACCGACCGGACCTGGGAGATCGCCACCGGACTGGCCGAAGGGAACCCGCGCATCTCCGCACGGCGGATTCCCGTCCGCGGCCGGGGCGCGGCGATCAAGGCGACGTGGGGGTCCAGTACCGCCGACATCGTCGCCTACATGGACGTCGACCTCTCGACCGGTCTGGAAAGCCTGCTCCCCCTGATCGCACCGCTGGTCAGCGGGCACTGCGAGATCACCATCGGGACCCGGCTCGGACGTGGCTCGCGGATCCGCCGCAGCCTCAAACGCGAGATCGTCTCCCGTACCTACAACGCGATCACGCGGCATGTGTTCGGGCTGCGCAGCACCGACACGTCCGCCGGATTCAAGGCGGCCCGGCGCGAGGCGGTGGCCGGGCTGCTGGACGCGGTCGAGGACGACCACTGGTTCTTCGACACCGAGATGCTGATGCTGGCCGAGCACAACGGCCTCCGGGTGCACGAGGTGCCGCTGGACTGGGTCGAGGACGTCGATTCGCGGGTCAAGGTCACCCAGACCGCGATGGGGAACCTGAAGGGCCTGGTCCGCGTGGGCCGGGCGATCGCCGCCGGGAAAGGACGGGTGAACGTGCCGGAGATCCCGCAATTGCGCGCCACTCATCCGGACGCCGTGCTGGCCGAACCCCGGGCCGCGACCCTGGCGAAATTCCTGGGCTTCGCGGTGATCGGTGTCATCTCGACAGTGCTCTACACGCTCCTGTACCTCCCCTTGCGCGTCCCCCTGACGCCGGCGGGGGCGAACCTCGTCGCGCTGGTGCTCGTCGGGGTGGCCAACACCGAGGCGAACCGGCGCTGGACGTTCAACCGCGGTGGCGGGCACCGGCTCGGCCTGCACACGCGGGCCGCGATCCTGTTCGCCACCACGTATCTGCTGACCACACTGGCCGTGACCGGGCTCCATCTGATCGCCCCCGGCTCGGGGCCGGTCGTCGAACTGTTCGTGCTCATCGTCGCCTACGGGCTGATGACGTTGCTGCGGTTCGTGGTCCTCGACCGCTGGGTCTTCGCCCAGCATCGGAAGGAGAGCCGGTGAAGACGGAGGACGTCGCCCGGATCACCGAGATGGAGGACCGCCACTGGTGGTTCCGGGAAAAGCGGCATCTGCTCGCCGACGAGCTGAAGCGGCTCGGCCCGCCCGGCCGCGCGCTCGACATCGGCGCGGCGGGCGGCGGCAACACGCGGGTGCTGCGCTCGCGCGGCTGGGACGTCGTCGCCACGGACTACGACGAGAACGCCGTCGAGATCGCGCGTTCACGCGGTCTCGACGCGATCCACGCCGACGCCCGTGACCTGCCGCTGCCGTCCTCGTCGTTCGATCTGGTGGTGGCGTTCGAGATCCTCGAACACATCCAGGAGGACGACCAGGCCGCGGCGGAGCTGTTCCGGGTGCTGCGGCCCGGCGGCTCCGCGCTGATCAGCGTCCCGTCCGGAATGGACCTGTGGTCGGCGCACGACGTCGCGGTGCACCACGTGCGCCGCTACGACCCCGCCTCGCTGCGAAAGGTCATCGAGGACGCCGGCTTCGTCGTCGAGGAACTGTGGAGCTGGAACGTCCTGCTGCGGCCGGTGGTGGCGCTGCGGCGGCGCTCGGCGCGCGGCAACGAACTCAACGAGCACACGCCGTGGCCGGTCAACCGGGCGCTGACCGCGATCGTCACGGCGGAGCGCTACCTCCCGACGCGCTCGCGGCGGGGTGTGTCGCTGATTCTGAAGGCGCACAAGCCTTAGTAGGTACGTGAAGGCCCCCTTCACTGCGTCTAGCGCAGTGAAGGGGGCCTTCACGTACCTGGAGCGGGGTCGTAGTGAAGGCCTCCTTCCCTACTCTCAAGGTAGGGAAGGAGGCCTTCACGGAGTTAGGCCGCGCGGAGACCGGACTCCGGGACGTCCCAGGCGGTACCGCGGTGCTCGAGATACCAGTCCACCGTCTTCGCCATGCCTTCCTCAAGCGTGACAAGGGATTCCGGCTCGATGCCGACGGAAAGCAGGGTCGAGACGTCGGCCGTGACCGGGGTGTTCGGTGTCTCACCCGGCCGCATGGGCAGGTCGGTTATCCCGACCCGCGAGTGGCCACGCTGCTCGCACAGGTCGATCACGAGGTCCGCCACCTCGCGGATGGTGACCGACTCGGCGGGCCCGATCTCGACCGTGTTCTCCAGCACTCGCCCCTCGGCGGCGGCTTCCAGGGAGGCCACCAGGGTGCGCGCGACGTCGCCGACCCACACCATGTCCGAGACCTGCCGTCCGCCGCCGTAGAGCTCCACCGGCATCCCGGACAGCGCCCGGCAGATCAGCGCCGGGGTGATCTTGCGGACCTTCCCCGCGGCGAACGGCGGCGCGGCCTTCTGGCGCGGGCCGTAGGCGTTCACCGCGCGGACGCAGTTCACGCGGGTGCCGCGGTCGGCGTTGAACATGCGGACGAACCGCTCGACCGTGGTCTTCGAGATCGAGTAGCTGTTGTTCATCCAGTGGTTGCCGACGCAGATGTACACGCCGGGCAGGTCGTACTGGGCGACGGCCTCCAGGAAGTTCAGGCCGCCCATGACGTTGGTCTCCACCGCGGGCCGCGGATTGGTGATCGTCTCCTGGGTGCCCAGCACGGCGGCCAGGTGGATGATCCCGTCGCAATGCGCCGCGAGCTCGGTCAGCGCCGTCGCGTCGCGGATGTCGCCCAGCATGACCTCCCACGGCCCGCCGTCCCCCTCGCCACGATGGTCGAACACGACCGGCGTATGCCCTCGTGCGGCGAGCTCCTCACAGACGTAGCGCCCGATGAACCCGGTGCCACCGGTAACACCAACCTTCATTTTAGCCACCTTTTCCCGATAGGCTGGGAATTCCAGGACTTTCCTTTTCGCAGAATCCCATCGGCGGCTCGGGCCGGACGCCTTCAATACTGCCTGGAAAGCGGTGTCAGCCCAGGAACTTCGTCAGCGCGCCGATGACCTGAGCCGGCTGTTCCTCGGAAAGGTAATGCCCGGCTCCGGCGATCTTGACCACCTGCGGATCCACCGCCTTCGACGGCATCACCTGGGCGAAATACTGGTGGTTGAACTCCCCGGCGAGACCCAGCACCGGCATGGTCAGCTTCCCGTACGCCGAGCCGGCCGCGATGTCCTGGTTGAGCGTCCGGTACCAGCCGTTCCCGGCCCGGACGGCGTCACGCGTGTTGTAGGCCCGCGCGTAGACCCCGCGGTCGAAGTCGTCCACCGCCGACGGCACCACGGAGAGCTGGTCGATCATCGCGTCCACGACGTACCGCGAGCGGCCGGAGACGAGCTGCTCCGGCAGGCCCTGCAGCTGGTTGAACGTCCACCACCACGGCGAGAACTGGCCGGGCGCGCTGGGCAGCAGGGGCAGCTGATAGAGGCTCTTGTCGGGCGCGACCACGTCCATCAGCGCCAGTTTCCCGACCGCCTGCGGATACTTGATCCCGTAGCTGTGCGCGACCATCGCGCCGATGTCGTGGCCGACCAGATCCGCTTTGGCGTACCCGAGCTTGGCGAGCAGCGCGTGGACGTCGGCGGCCAGCGTCTCCTTGTCGTAGCCCGCAGGCGGCTTCGACGACCCGCCCATGCCCCGCAGGTCGACGGCGATCACGCGATGGTGCTCGGCCAGCGCCGGCATCACCTTGTGGAACGCCCACCAGGTCTGCGGCCAGCCGGGAAGCAGCACCACCGGGCTGCCGGAACCACCGGCGACGTAATGCAACCGGACACCGTTGACGTCGGCGTAAGAGCTCGCGAATCCGCCCGGCAAGGAGCGGGCGAGCGCCGCGTCCGAATGCCTCCACCCCGTGTTCGCGGAGGCTCCCGTCGCCGTTCCCCCCAGCAGTACGACCGCCGCGACCGCGGCCAGCGCGGTCATGACCTTCTTGAATTTACGCATGAATTCCTCTCCCACCGCCGGGGAAATGGTCATCTACACGTCAATGATCAGCCGAAAGGGCAGGCAGACGCATCTCGCGTGTTGCGGAGGAAAGGAAAAGAAAACTCGTGAGCGGCATGGACGGTTATTGACGGGTTATCCGACGGCCGGGACAGTGGCGGGATGAAGGCTCCCTTCACCGCATCGGACGCAGTGAAGGGAGCCTTCAGCCCTGGCCGTGAGCGCGGGGGCGTGAGTGGCAAGGACGGTTATTGAGGGGTAGGTCAAACGTGGCGTGGCCCTTTCGCTGACGCCTAAGCGCCGCTGAGCGTCCACAAGGGACAGTTTCCGACAGCGTGGTGTCCGATTTATAGCTATATGTACGATCCTGGCCGAGGTCGTGAGTGGCAATGAGGGTTAGAACCCTCTGTGCTGTTTCAGGACCTCACGGACAGATGTGTTTCAGGACTTGTCGGACAGTTTGGTGTTGA
>NZ_JBIWKX010000083.1:0-29213 GCF_044765885.1 Amycolatopsis sp. NPDC102389 | reverse complement strand
CGGGGGCGGGGCGGGGGGGGCGGCCGCTCCCCGCCCCGGGGGGGCCGCCCCCGCGCCCGGGGGTGGGGGTGGGGGGGGGGGGGGGGGCGCGGGGCGCCCCCCCCACCACACGTTCAGTTGCCGAGCGAGCCGATGTTCTCGTTCGCGTGCGCGACGCCGTACTCCTGGGCGCTGGCTTCCTTGATGAGCTTGCCGTCGACCTCGATGGTGACCTTGATGGCACCCTTGCCGTTGCCCTGCGCCAGGATGCTCACCATCTGCAGCGCCTCGCCCGACGGCAGCTTGATCGTCTTCTCCCACGGGAGCTTGACGTTGGCTTCTTGGTTGCTGGTG
The DNA here is from genome assembly GCF_044765885.1 of Amycolatopsis sp. NPDC102389. NCBI lineage: Bacteria > Bacillati > Actinomycetota > Actinomycetes > Pseudonocardiales > Pseudonocardiaceae > Amycolatopsis > Amycolatopsis sp. NPDC102389. The sequence goes on along the minus strand of NZ_JBIWKX010000083.1, from coordinate 28,880 downwards.
GTCATTCCGTCGGTCGTGTAGGTGATGTTGCCCGCTTTGGCGCCGCCGGTCCCGGTCACCCGGTAGACCACGGTGTGCTCGGTGGCCTGCTGTTTGGCGGGCTGTTCCGGCGCGGAGGTGTCCGCGTCGTTGCCCAGCGGGACGCCGGGCGCGGAAATCGGCGCCGTCGGAAGCGAGTTCGCCGCGTCCACGACGGCCTTGCTGAACACGATCGTCCACAGAATGCAGACGACCAGTCCGGCCGCGGAAAGGATGATGCCGGTCAGCGCGAGGCCTTTGTTGGTCGCGACGCCGCTTTTCGCGCGGGAGAAACCGATTCCGGCGAGAATGAGTCCGACGATGACGAGCGGCCAGGCGATGACGCCGATGATCGGGATCGGGGATCGGCGTGACGTATTCCCGTGTTACGTTACGAAAACGGCGTAACGATCGGGTATCCGTGAGCCTTCAGCCGTCGGTGAGAATCTTCCGTAATCGCGTCAAAGCCCGGTGCTGCGCCACTCGTACGGCACCGGCCGTCGACCCGACCACGCCGGCGGTCTCCTCCGCGGACAAGCCCACGACGATCCGCAACACGACGATCTCCCGCTGCTTGTCCGGCAGGATCCGCAGCAGTTCGCCCATCCGGTCGCTCAATTCGTTGTGCAGCGCCTGGTGTTCCGGGCCCACGGAAGCCGAGATGCCGTCGGGGACTTCGGCAACGGGTTCGGTGCGGTTACGGGCGGCGGCACGCCGGGCGTCCGCGACCTTGTGCTGGGCGATGCCGTAGACGAAGGCGAGGAACGGCCGCCCTCGTTCGCGATACGTGGGCAGGGCGCGGAGGATCGCCACGCAGACCTCCTGCGCGACGTCGTCAGCCGAGGCGTACGTCCGTTCCTGTCTGCCGATCCGCGACCGGCAGTACCGGATCACGAGCGGGCGGACGGTGGTCAGCAGATGGTCCAGCGCCCGCCGGTCGCCCTTCCCGGCCGCCGCGACGGGTTCGTCGAGGGTGTACCACTGCGACGGCGTCACCTGTTCGGGTTCCGACTCCGCCGGGGTTCCGGGCGCCACCAAGGCGAGTTCCCGGACCATCGCGCGGTTCTTGATCCGGGCGAGGGTGTCTACGGCGTCGAGTCCCATCCGCAACGCGTCGAGGAAGACGCCGTTGGCGCTGTCCAACCGGTCGACGAACCCGGGATCGTGCTCCGCCAACCGGCCACGCGCGTGGCGCAATGTCGACCGGACCGCCTCGTCCGAGATCCCGAGCACCCCGGCGATCTCCCGCGACGAGTAGCCGTCCAGCGCCCAAGCGATGCCTAGTTGCTGGCGTTTCGGCAGCCTGCCCAGCATCGTCAGGACGGATGACGCCTCGTCGGCGAGAGCGGTGAGTTTGTCCTCCCGGCCCGCGTCGGCGAAGGCCCAGTCCGCCCGGACCGCGGTCTGCTCCTTCGCCCGCCGATGCCCGACGCGGCGGACCCAGGTTTTCGGATGGGTGATGCCCTGCCAGCCCTCGTAGGCGTTGAGCATGGCCTCCGCGGCCGCGTCGCGCGCCGGGTCCAGCGCGAAGCCCGCCTTGCACAGGAAGCCGGTGAGCAGCGGAAATTCGGCGTGGAAGAACTCGTCGAACCCGTCGTGGCCCATCACCCGCACTCACCGCTCTCAGCCGCCTGACGCGAAAGCCCTCACAGGACAGGTGCAGTGAGCGGGCCGCTGAGTGTAACGATTCGGTCAAGGTGATGTTTGCGCCGCGTGCGCGGCCGGATACCCGGAAGTCGTTTGACGAGGAAGGGAAAATCGGAGAAAAGGAGGTGATAGGAAAATGGAAATGAGGATGGCGGGCGCCCTCGGTGAGGCCGCTTGCCGTGGTGAGGATCCCGAACTGTTCTTCCCGGTCACCGAAACCGGTCCCGGCGCACGGCAGGCGGCCAGGGCGAAGGCCGTCTGCGCGCGCTGCCCGGTCGTTTCGGCCTGCCTGGCCTACGCCGTGGACAACGGGTTGGCCCACGGCGTTTTCGGCGGGCTGACCGGCAGTGAACGGCGCCACCTGATTCGCGTCGGCAATGCCGCCTGAAGCTGCGTGAAACCACTCGATATCGCGTTCATCGAATTTCCCCGTGTTCTTCGTGCGCGCGAAAAAAGGGGCCCGGTTCCGCGGAACCGGGCCCCTCGCTCGTGGCGGTCAGGCGGCGGCGGTCTCCTCGGCCAGCCGCTCGTTGCCCGACTGGGTCTTGAGCGGCTTGTGCTTGAGGAAGGCGACGGCGACGATGACCAGCAGCGCGATCGGCGCGCTGATCAGGAACAGCTCGCTGGTCGCTTCCCCGTAGGCCTCGCGGACGACGTTCGCGACCGGTTCGGGCAGCGTGGCGATGTTCGGCACCGCGCCGCCTTCGCCGCCACCGGGCAGCGGCCCGAGCTTCTCGCTCATCAGCGCGAGGACCCGGTTCGCGAGCACCGCGCCCAGGGCGCTCACCCCGATCGAGCCGCCGAGGCTGCGGAAGAACGACAGCGTCGAGGTCGCCGTGCCGAGGTCGTGCGCGTCGACGTCGTTCTGCGACACCAGCACGAGGTTCTGCATCAGCATGCCGACACCGACGCCGAGCAGCACCATGTACGCGCCGAGGACGACGATGTTCGTCTTCGCGTCGATGGTGCCCAGCAGCGCCAGCCCCGCTGTCATCAGCGTCGCGCCGAGCAGCAGGTGGCTCTTCCACCTGCCGGTGCGGCTGATCAGCTGGCCCGACACCGTGGACGACACGAGGATGCCGAAGATCATCGGCAGGCTCAGCAGTCCGGCGACGGTCGGCGACTTGCCGAGCGACAGCTGGAAGTACTGCGACAGGAACACCGTCCCGCCGAACATCGCGACACCGACGAGGAAGCTCGCGAGGGTGGTCAGGGCGACCGTGTGGTTACGGAACAGGGTCAGCGGCAGGATCGGCTCGGCCACCTTCGACTCGACGTAGACGGCGAGGGCGAGGATGACCACGCCGGCGGTCACCAGGCCGACCGTCCACCACGAGCCCCACGCGAACTGGTGCCCGGCCAGCGAGGACCAGACCAGCAGCGTCGAGACACCGGCCATGATCAGGAACGCGCCGAGGTAGTCGACCTTCACGTCACGCCGGATCGTCGGCAGGTTCAGGGTGCGCTGCAGCAACAGGATCGCCGCGATGGCGAACGGGACCCCGAGGAAGAAGCACCAGCGCCAGCCGAGCCACGACGTGTCCACCATGACCCCGCCGATCAGCGGGCCCGCGATGGTCCCGACGGCGAACACGGCACCGAAGATCCCCGAGTACTTCCCGAGTTCACGCGGCGAGACGATGGCCGCCATGATCACCTGCGCGAGCGCGGTGAGCCCGCCCGCGCCGATGCCCTGCGCGACCCGGCTGCCGATCAGGAGCTCGATGTTGCCGGCGAACCCGGCGACCAGCGAGCCGACCACGAACAGCCCGAGTGAGAGCTGGATCAGCAGCTTCTTGTTGTACAGATCGGAAAGCTTGCCCCAGAGCGGCACCGTCGCGGTCATCGCCAGCAGTTCGGTGGTGACCACCCAGGTGTAGGAGGCCTGCGAACCGCCGAGCTCGGAGACGATACGCGGCAACGCGTTCGCGACCACCGTCGAGGCGAGGATGGCGACGAACATGCCCATCATCAGCCCCGACATCGCTTCGAGGACCTGCTTGCGGCCCATCGAGCCCGCCGCCGGGGCCTCCGGTTCTCGTGGTTCGGTCATGGATGCGGACATGGTGGTCCCCCTTCGTGTTCCTGTGGTGCCGGGCGCGTCAGCGCGCGCGGCCGCCGGGCTCCAGGAGCCCGGCGAGAAGCATTTCGACGGCGTCGTCCAGCAGATCGAGCGCGGACACCCGGCCGTCGTGCTGGTACCAGAGCATCAGCACGGCGTTGACCGCGCCGCCGAGCGCGGACAGCAGCAGCGCCGGGTACAGCTCGGCCTTCGGATCCACGCCGGTGCGGCGCGCGATCGCTTCGATCATCGGCGCGATGGTGTCGTGGTTCATGGCCACCGCGCGCGAGTGCAGAGTGGCGTTCTCCTGAATGGCCTTCATCCGGCCGAGCCACTCTTCGCGGTTCTCGTCGACTTGGGCGAAGTCTTCCTTCAGTGCGTCGACGAAAGCGCGTGGAGTGCTGACTTCCTTCGGCGCGGCAAGGAACTTGTCGATGGTGCGCTGGGTCCGCTCGGCGCTGTCGGCGTGCGCGATGACCACAGCGTCCTCTTTGGACGCGAAGTAGTTGAAGAACGTGCGCGGTGAAACCCCCGCCGCCGCGCTGATGTCCTCGACCGTCACCTGGTCCAGACCGCGTTCGGCGACGAGCCGGACGGCGGTGGTCGCCAGCGCGCGGTGGGTTTCCAGCCGCTTGCGCTCGCGGAGACCTTTGACGGGTTCGGGCATGGGCACCACGATACGCCCAAAGATGCAGATACTGCAAAATTGCAGTTTGTGAAGCGTGCCACTGCCCGGCGGCGCCGGACCGCCTGGCAGACTGCGGCGGGTGAACGGAACGGTGCTGGTACTGGGCGGACGCAGCGAGATCGGCCTCGCGGTCGCGGAACGGCTCGCCAAGGGCGGGGCGCGCCGGATCGTGCTGGCCGCGCGACGGAGCGCGGACCTCGGCACGGAGTCGGAGCGGCTGCTGGCCGCCGGGGCGGAGACCGTCGACGCCGTCGAGTTCGACGCCGACGACCTCGCCGGGCACGGTCCGTTCCTGGAGAAGGTCGTCGCGGAACACGGGCCGCTCGACGTCGTCGTCACCGCTTTCGGGATCCTCGGCGACCAAGCGCGCGCCGAAGCCGACGCCGGGCACGCCGTCGCGATCGTCCACACCGACTATGTGGCTCATGTGAGTGTGCTGACGCATGTGGCCAATGTGCTTCGTGAGCAAGGAAACGGAAGCCTCGTGGTCTTCTCGTCGGTCGCCGGGGTGCGGGTCCGGCGGGCGAACTACGTCTACGGATCGGCGAAGGCGGGCCTCGACGGCTTCGCGAGCGGACTGGCCGACGCCCTGCACGGCACCGGTGTGCGTCTGCTGCTCGTCCGGCCCGGCTTCGTGATCGGCCGGATGACCGAGGGCATGTCGCCGGCGCCGTTCTCCAGCACTCCCGATCAGGTCGCCGACGCGACGGTCGCCGCGCTCCGGAAGCGCCGAGGGACGGTGTGGGTGCCGGGACTCCTGAGGCCGATGTTCGCGGTGATGCGCGTGGTGCCACGCGCGATCTGGCGCCGTATGCCGCGCTAGGGAGCGCTGCGCGATCGATCCGGCACGCGGTGTCGCGATCGGCTGTCTGCTTGATCACTTCGGATGGTCCGAACGGGCTTTAAGACCCGGTTATGACACGTTTCTCAGGTAATTCCCAGCTAACGCGGTGATCCTCGAATGCGGGGGATCATTCACGGAAGCGGGGAGAAGGTCGTGCTGCTCACGTCGCGAGGACGGCGGATCGGCGGCCGCGTCGCACTGGGCCTGGTGTCGACGGCCGTACTGGGGGTCACGGGTTTCGCGTGGACCCAGTTGAGCCGTTTGGACGGTGCGATCGTCACGGCCGACGTGATCGCCCCCTCCGCGCAGGTGCCCGAAGGTCCGGCCGGTGAACCGCTGAAGGTGGCACAGAACATCCTGCTCGTCGGCATCGACTCCCGGACCGACACCAACGGGAACCCGTTGCCGCAGAACGTCCTCGACGCGTTGCACGCCGGAAGCGGCGACGACGGCGGCGACACGACCGACACCATGATCGTGGTCCACATCCCGGCGGGCGGCGCGGGCGCGACGGCCATCTCCATCCCGCGCGATTCCTATGTGGACATCGCGGGCGGCTTCGGCAAGCACAAGATCAACTCGGCGTACAGCCGCGGCAAGAACGCCGCGATGAACACGCTGCGCGCCCAGGGTTTGTCCGGCCCGCAGCTCGAGGTCAAGGCCAACGAGGCGGGCGCCAAACTCACGATCCAGACGATCGAGCAGTTCACCGGCCTGTCCATCAACCACTACGCCGCCGTCAACCTGGCAGGCTTCTCCGCGCTGAGCGAGGCCGTCGGCGGTGTCGAGGTGTGCCTCAACGCGCCCGTGCAGGACAAGTTCTCCGGTGCGTTGTTCCCGGCGGGCAAGCAGCTGCTGTCCGGGCCGCAGGCGCTCGCTTTCGTGCGGCAGCGGCACGGCCTGCCCAGCGACCTGGACCGCATCGCGCGGCAGCAGGCGTTCCTGTCGAGCATGGCGAAGACCGTCCTCGACGCCGGGACCTTCACCGATCCCACCCGGCTGAGCGATCTGATCGGCGCGATCCAGGGTTCGGTCGTGCTCGACCGCGGCTGGGACGTGCTCAACTTCGCGCAGCAGCTGCGGGGGATGAGCTCGGGGGCGCTGAAGTTCCAGACGATCCCGGTGCAGAGCCTGTCCCTGCCGACGCCTTCCGACGGTGACGCGGTGAAGGTGGATCCGGCCGAGGTGAAGGCGTTCGTGAAGTCCGCGCTGAATTCGACGAGTGTCGCCGCGGTGGGGGAGCCGACCGGCGGGATCGGGATCAGGCCGGTGGCGGCCACTTCTTCGATCGCCGCGCCGCCTTCGTCCACGTCTTCCGCGCCGCCCGCGATGGCCGGCTGCGTGAACTGAGCGGTCAGGTTTCAGGCGCGATCTTGCCGCTGGTTGCTTATGCGACGAGGGCATGTCAGTGCGGTGGGCGTCCGTGAAGAAAGCGGGTTGTCGAGCCGAGGCCTTCGCCGCGAGGTGCGGGCACTGAGGGGTTGCCGTCCTTGGGGCTCGCACGGTCCGTCCGCTGCGTCGCAGTTGCCGCCATCAGGTATGCCGGGCGGCAACGATCGGGAAGTCGCCTTGTCTGACCTGCGGGCATGACGAGGGGCCCGTCGCCTGGGTGGCTGGCGGGCTCCTCGGGGTTCAGACGTGGTGGAGGGTGTTGCGGCGGGGTTTTCGGAGCGGATCCCTGTATTGGGGTGGGATGAACTCCGGTAACCCGTCGGCCGCCATCCGTACTTCCCAGTCACCATGGTGAATCAACCTATGGTGGAAACCGCACAGCAGCACCAGATTCCGCAGATCCGTCGGCCCGCCATCCACCCAGTGATGAATGTGATGGGCGTGGCAGTTCTTCGGCTTCCGATGACACCCGGGGAACGCACAACCCCCGTCCCGGATGTTCAACGCCCGGCGCTGACCGGGGGTGACGAACCGTCTCAGCCGCCCCACATCCAGCGGTTCACCCGCCGCGCTCATCACGACCGGCAACATCAGGCAGTCGCAGGCGGCGAGCCGTGCTTCCCGGGCGGTCATCGTCCCCACGAAGTCCAGGCACGCGGTCCCGAGACCTGATTTGAGTTCCTCGAGGCCGATGGTTACGTGGACGAGGGTTCGGTAGCCGCTGGTGCCGGGCTGGTCCGGGCACGCGATCGCCAAATCGAGGATATCGACCCACGCATCCCCCATGCGTTCGCACTTCATCCGCAGATCCGCCTGCCCGAACTCGTCGACGGGCCGTGGTTGGGCGTAGGCCTCGAGGACGGCAGCGGTGCGGGCACCAGTCTCGTCATCGAGCAGACCGGTCAGCTTCCAGAAGCCGTCCTTGCGGCGCTCCAGGGTGATCTCGCGGCGCGGCTCTTTCGGCTCGGGATCCTTGGGTTCCTTGCCGTCGGGGTCCAGCCAGCCCAGCAGGTTCGCTTCGGCGTCGGCGAGCTGGCGGGGACCGGCGTTCGGGGCCAGGTTGGCGAGGATCTTCTCCGCGCTCTCCCGATCCTCAGCGGTGGTGTCGGCGGGGAGTCTTTTCAAGATGTCCAGGATCTGATCGATCCGCTCATCCCCAACCAGTCCCGCGGCAGCGACCGCGGCGGTGGCGGGCGCGACGGGCGGAAGCTCGGTGCCGTCCAAGGCGCGAGTCGGGTTCAGGGCAAGGGCCCGTTTGACCACGGCACTCGCCTCGCCGGCCGACAATCCCGCTATATCGGCGAACCAGGCAGCCGTCCGCCCGTAGCCGTACAAGTCTTTCGCGCCACGGGACTCGATCTCCGCCAGGAACTGCCCCAAAGCAGCGGTGGCCATCCGAATCACCTGCAGGGATTGCTGCACGCCCTGGGCAAGCTCCAGCTTGCCGGCACGCCACAGTTCCTGCGGCAGTTCGGGGAGGAAGGTCTCGGGCACCCTTCAATAATACCGCAATCCAGTCGAACATGTGTTCGTAATTTTAAGCAACCAGCGAAATGCGCGAACAACACTGAAGGGTGATGGCGGCCCGTAAAGCGACCACGCAAAGAAAGCATTGCGTAATTAGGGTGTTTGCGAGTGCGGTGACCACCAAGATTCACGCACTGGTCACCGCCGACATGCGGCCAACGTCGGTCCGGCCTCACGGCGATCCGCATCTGATGCCCCTGCTCGACCAGCGTCCAGGCAGCACGAAGCCAGAAGCCTTAGAGCGTCCTTCAGCGGGCCATCAGCCGGGCCTCCCCAGATCGTGATCCCCGCGAACACCCCAAGATTCTTTTGAACCGCATCGCGCTCTCCTCCGTGTGGATGACATCGGAACCGACGGGAGACGGGGGATCGCGCGATGAAGTATCGGGCCGGCTGGATGATTCTGCTGAGCCTCTGCCTCACCGCTTGTGCCGCGCCAGTGGGCGGAGTGGCGCAACCGGTCGATCCCACCCGCGTCGCCGGGCTCGAGATCACCGACGGCCCCAGCGGCCTCAAGCCTGGCGTGCTCGACGCCGGTCTTCCGGTCGACGGGGGTGACGGTGGAGAGATCGACGGGCTCGCGGCCAACGCCGTCGCCGACGTCCAGCGGTATTGGCGCGAGCATCTGCCCGCCACCTTCGAACGCGAGTTCCGGCCGCTGACGACTCTCGTCTCCTACGATTCGGGCGGGCGCGGCCGCCAGATCTGCGGAGCTTCGACGGCCGGGCTGGTGAACGCCTTCTACTGTTCGGGGGAAGACGTCGTCGCGTGGGATCGCGGGGAGTTGTTGCGGGGGCTCAACGATTCTCTCGGCCCCGCGGCGGTCATGGCCGTGCTCGCCCACGAGATCGGCCACGCCGTCCAATTCCGGCTGGGGCTACCGGCCGCGACGCCGTCGATCGTCAAGGAACAGCAGGCCGATTGCTACACCGGGGCGTACCTCCGCTGGGTCGCCGAGGGTAAATCGCCCATGTTCCAGGTGTCCACCGGCCGCGGGCTCAACGAGGTCCTCACGGCGTTGTTCCAGATCCGGGACTCCGCGGGGGTCGCCTTCGACGACGATGGCGCGCACGGCAACGCCTTCGACCGCGTTTCCGCGTTCCAGTTCGGCTTCAGCGACGGGCCCGCCCGGTGCGCGAAGATCGACGAGCGTGAGATCGAAGGCCGGAGCACACAAGGCGGATTCGGCTCGGCCGCGGCGAATGCCCGCCTCGACGACCGCCAGGCACTCGCCACCCTCACCACCAGCCTGCGGCAGGCTTTCCGCCTCGCGGCCACCCCGCCGACGCTCACCACGGGAGCGGCGTGCGGCGTGACGACGGAGGACGCGCTCGCCTCGTATTGCTCGGAGTCCAACCAGATCAACCTCGACCTCGACGGCCTCGTCCGGATCGGCACCCCGCCACGCCGCGGACAGCAGGGCGGCATCGGCGACTTCGCCGCGTTCGCCGAAGTCGCGTCGCGGTACACGCTCGCGGTCCAGCAGGAGGGCGGGTTCCGGCTCGACGGGCCGGTGGCCGCGCAGCGCACCGCGTGCCTCACCGGATTCTGGGCGTCGACCCTGGTGGACGGCGGGGCGCTCACGTTGTCACCGGGCGACCTCGACGAGGCCATCGCCGAGATGCTGACGCGGAACAGCCTGATCGCGGCGGACGTCCGGGGCCGGACCCTCCCGGCCGGGTTCGCCAGGGTCGCCGCCTTCCGCGACGGTTTCTCCTCCAGAAGCCAAAAGACTTGCGGCGACAAGTACCGCTAGACAGTCCGTGAAGGCCTCCTTCCCTACCCTCAAGGTAGTGAAGGAGGCCTTCACGGACTTTGGCCCTCAGATCACACGAACGCGCTCTGCCCGGTGATCGCCTTCCCGACGATCAGCGTGTTCATCTCCCGCGTGCCTTCGAACGAGTAGATCGCCTCGGCGTCGGTGAAGAACCGCATGATGTCGTTGTCCAGCACGATCCCGTTTCCGCCGAAGATCTCACGACCCCAGGCGACGACCTCCCGCATCCGCGAGGTCACGAACGCCTTCGCCAGCGACGAGTGCTCGTCCTTGAAGATCCCGGCGTCCTGCAACCGGGCGAGCTGCACCAGCATGCCCCACGACGCGGTGATGTTGCCGAGGCTCTTCACCAGCATGTCCTGCACCATCTGGAACCGCGCGATCGGTCGGCCGAACTGCTTGCGCTCCTTGGCGTAGTCCAGGGCGAGTTCGTAGGCGCCGATCATCACGCCGAGCGCCTGCCAGGCCACGCCGCCGCGGGTCGCGCGCAGGATCTCGGCGACGTCGCGGAACGAGTCGATGCCCTGCAGCCGGTTGGCTTCCGGCACCCGGACGTCGGTCAGGGTGATCTCGGCGTTCTCCACGATCCGGAACGCGAATTTGTTCTCGATCTTGACCGGCACGAAGCCGGGCGAGTCCTTTTCGACCACGAAACCCTTGACGTTGTTGTCCTTTTCGTCGCGGGCCCACACGATCACGAGGTCGGCGAAGGTCGCGTTGCCGATCCATTTCTTGGCACCGTTGAGGATCCAGGTGTCGCCCTCGCGTCGCGCGGTGGTCCGCATGCCGCCCGCGACGTCGGAGCCGCCGAGCGGCTCGGTCATCGCGAAGGCGCCGATCTTGTCCATCGCCGCCATCGACGGGAGCCAGCGGTCACGCTGTTCCTGGTCACCGCCGGAGTAGATGCTGTACATCGCGAGTCCGTTGTGGACACCGAAGAACGTGGCCACCGACGGGTCCGTGCGGGTCATCTCCATCGCCATCATGCCGTTGAGCAGGTGGCTGGTGGCCGGCAGGTGTTCGCCGTAGCCCTCGTAGGGCAGCCCGGCGACGCCGAGTTCGCGGAACTTGCCGACGAGTTCGTGCGGGAACTCGCCCTTGGCCCAGTACTCGTTCACCAGCGGCTTGACCTCGGCGCGCATGAAGTCACGCGTCTTGAGCAGCAGCTTGCGCTCCTCCTCCGGCAGCAGGTCCTCGTAGTCGTAGAAGTCGGCGGTCATCTCAGTTCTCCTCCTTGCGAGTACGGCTGGCACTGTCCAAAGCGGACAGCACCGCGAGCTGCTTGCGGTCGCGCGCCTCGGCGAGTTCCGAGTACGTGGAGGAGCCGTAAGCGGATTCCACGGCTTCGATGAGCCGTTCCTGTTCTTCGGGGTTCTGCGAGGGCTGACCGAGGCCTGCCCACATCTGCTTCATCGACTTGCCGATGTGCTCGGCCATGTGCCGGTAGCCGCCGGGGCCGCCGCCCAGATGCGAGCCGAGGAACGGCCCGACCGTCGACCAGCGGATGCCGAGCGAGTTCGTCATCACCGCGTCCAGTTCGGACGGTGAGACGACGCCCTGTTCCACCAGGTAGATCGCCTCGCGGCTCAGCGCGTTCTGCAGCCGGTTGCCGACGAAGCCGGGGATCTCCTTGCGTTCCACCACCGGCGTACGGCCGGTGGACCGGTAGAACTCCACGGCCCGCTCGACCGACTCGGCACTGGTGCGTTCGCCGGGTACGACCTCGACCAGCGGGATCAGATGCGGCGGGTTGAACGGGTGTCCGATGAGGACTCGCGACGCGTCGTCCAGCTCCGCCGCGAACGCCGTCGAGGGGATCGCGGAAGACGAGCTGAGAAGCAGCGCGTGAGACGGTGCTTCGCGGACCAAGGTCGCGAACAGGTCCTTTTTGAACTCGACGTTCTCGGGTCCGTTCTCCTGCACGACATCCGCGTGCCGGACGGCTTCGGTGACGTCAGTGGCGAGGTGGACGCGAGGGGCGAGGTCGGCGGCGGCCCGGCCGAGATGCGGGGCGAACGCCTCCAGTGCGCCGGTGACGGCGTCGGCGAGATCCGGCCGCGGGTCCGAGACCCAGACCTCCAGGTCGTGCGCGGCGAACAACGCCGTCCACGACAGGCCGATCGTGCCCGCGCCGATCACCGCGGCGGTGCGAAAAGTCATGACCGTGCTCCCTTCAAGTAGTCGAAGACCGGCTTGACCGGGGCGAGCGTCAGGTCGGTGAGGATGTGGCTCGCGGAAACGACCTCCAGGACCGGGAGATCGGCGAGCGGGGCCAGCACGTGCTGGAACAGTTGCAGCCGCGCGGGTCCGGTCCACGCTTCCTTGACCACCACGTCGGTGATCTCGGTGCGGACCAGTTCGAAGACCCGGGGCGAACCGTCGTAGTCCGGGATGGTCTTGAGCATGAACGTCGGCACGGTGATCTGCGCTTCGGCCTCGCGGACGTCCAGCCGGTGGTGCTTGTAGCCCATGGTCGCGGTCGCGACCCGCTGGCTGCCGTAATCGAGCGTCCCGACGAGCGCGCCGTTCTCGGCGAACAGCATCGGCGAACCGATGGTCTTCGGGTAGGCGCTGATCTCACGGCCGGACGCGGTGGCGGGAAAGTTGTCGAGGTACATCGCGTGCAGGTACTCGCCGCGCTCGCCCTCGAAACTCACCGGGATCGCCTGCCCGGACTCGGTGTACGGCCCGTAACCGCTGACGTCGCCCATCTTCATCACCTCGAACCGCACGAGCGGCTCGTCGATTTCCAGGGGCTCCGGCACGACGGCGCGCAGGGCGTCGGCGTCGGTGCGGTAGACGATGTTGAGGTACTCGCGATTCGTGAACCGCGGCACGACCGGCGCGTACGCGGGATTCGTGAGCGGCGTGGTCACGTGCCGGAGGACTTCTTGCTGCTTCATCTCACTCACCTGTCCACTGTGGAGCGCGGCGTTCGGCGAAGGCCTGCATGCCTTCGCGGACGTCGGCCGACTTCATCAGCGCCGGCAGCTCCGAACGCTGGGTGGCAAACGCTTGCGCGTCGGGAACGCCGTCCGCCGCGCGGACGATCTTCTTGACCAGTGCCAGCGCCAGGGGAGCGTTGGCGGCGATCCGTTCGGCCAGTTGCAGGGCGACGGCGGCGGCCTCGCCGCTCGGGACGACCCGGTTCACCAGGCCGAGGCTTCCGGCGCGTTCGGCGTCGATCGGCTCGCCGGTGAGCAGGAACTCCATCGCCAGGTGGTGCGGGATCCGCTTCGGCAGCCGGATGACGCCGCCACCGGCCGCGATCAGCCCGCGTTTCACCTCGGGCAGCCCGAACTTCGCGTCCTCGGCGGCGACGATCAGGTCGCAGCCCAGCGCCAGTTCGAACCCGCCGCCCATGGCCCAGCCTTCGACGGCCGCGATCAGCGGCTTCGATAGCTCGGCCTCGGTCAGCCCGCCGAACCCGCGGCCGGGGATCTCGGGCGACTCGCCTTTCAGCGCCGCCTTGAGGTCCATGCCGGCGCTGAACGAACCGTCCGCGCCGGTCAGGACGCCCGCCCGCAGTGTGGGATCGGATTCCAGCAGGTCCAGTGCCTCGGCCAGGCCGGCCGCGACGGCGGCGTTCACCGCGTTGCGGGCCGACGGCCGGTCGATCGTGATCAGCAGCGTGCCGCCGACCCGTTCTGTCCTTACTTCGTTGGTGCTCATGGTTCTTCCTCAGCGAGTGGTGGCGAGTTCGCGCAGGACCTCTTCGGTGTCCTGGCCCGGCAGAGGAGCCAGGCGCCGGACGGTGCCGGGGGTCGCGGAGAACTTCACCGGGATGCCGATGGTGCGGATCGAGCCCTCGCTCGGGTGCTCGACGACGTCGAGCAGGTGGCCGTCGCGGACGTACTCGTCGTCCTGCGCGTTGTCGAGTTCGAGGACGGGGGCCATCGGGATGCTGTGCTTCGCGCAGACCTCGGTCCACTCCTCGGTGGTCAGCGCCGGGGCGCAGTCGGCGATCATCGCGGCTAGCGCCTCGTGGTCGGCGCCGTCGATCGCGTCGCCGTTGACCCGCGGGTCCTCGGCCAGTTCCGGCCGCCCGGCGGCGTGGAAGAAGTCGCGGAAGTTCTGCGGGTTGTAGGGGATCACGCAGGCCATGCCGTCCTTGGTGTGCACCGCCTGATGGCCGGGGTTCAGCGACGGGCCGAACCCGGTCGGCCCTTCCGCCGGCTCGAAGACGTGCCCGGCGAGATGCTCGACGAGGTTGAACGCGATCAGCGTGTCGGTCATCGGGATCTCGACTCGCTGGCCCTCGCCGGTCCGATCGCGGTGCACCAGCGCGGCGAGCACGGTGTAGGCGATGGTCAGGGAAGAGACCTTGTCGCCGATGATCGTCGGCAGGTAGACCGGCTTGCCCAGCGCGCGGTTCGCGACGTCGACCAGCCCGGACGACGCCTGCACCGTCTCGTCGTAGGCGGCGTGACCCGCGCGGTCGGAGTCGCCGCGGAATCCCTGCGCGTGGGCGTAGATCAGGCCGGGATTGCGCGCGGCGAGGTCGGCGTGGTTCATGCCGAGCCGGCTCAGCGCGCCGGGGCGCATGTTGGTGATCAGCACGTCGGCGGTGTCGATCAGCTTGAGCGCCTGCTCGCGTTCCTCTTCGTCCTTCAGGTTGAGGGCGACGCTGCGCTTGTTGCGGTTGACGTTCAGGTTGAGCGCCGTCATACCCGGCGTCGTGCGGAACTTGCCCACTCGCACGGTGTCGGCGGGCGACTCGATCTTGATCACGTCGGCGCCGAGGTCGCCGAGGATCTGCGCGGCGTACGGGCCCATGACCACCGTCGAGAGGTCGATCACGCGAACGCCGTCCAGCGGTCCGGTAGCGGTTTGTGTCATTTTGCTTCCCCTTCGCCGTTGTTCGCTCTACAACCGAAGTTAGGCGCGAATTGCGGTAAAGGGAATGATCAAGAAACGCGGAATGGTATGACCGCAGCGGTCATACCATTCTCAGGTCGAAAGCGGTTCGGCGAAGATCTCGCGTACCCCGGCCACCAGTTCGGCGAGGTCGCCCTCCTCGGCGCGGTCCCGCCGCCAGACCAAGGCGGTCTCCAGTTGGGGGCGGAAATCGGCGAACGGCAGGATGGTCGCGCCCTCGACCAGGAACAGGTGCATCGGGCTGGCCGGATCGAGCATCGTGATCGAGAACGACGAACCGTTCGCCACCAATTCGGAAATGCCCGAATATTCGGTTCCGCCGACCTTGAGCCTTTTCTTGATGCCCGCTTTCGACAGGGTGTGGTCCATATCGCCCGAATAGGCCGGAATGCTCTCCGAAGCCGACGGAATATAGGACAGATCGCTCAATTCGGCGATGTCCACCGTCTCCCGTCCGGCGAACCGGTCTGCGGGGACGACGGCGCCGAGCCGCTCCACCTGCACCGGGACGATCTCCAGCGCGGGATCGGTCACCGGCATCCGGACCAGCGACAACGCCAGCTTGCCCTCGTGCACGGCGGCGACCAGATCGGGCGTCGTACCCGGCCAGCGCTTGAGCTCGAAGCGGTCGTGACAGCGCTCTTCGAGCCGTTTGACCCGCTCCCGCAGAGCCGGGTGCACGCCGGCGGGGATGCCGATGAACACGGTGCTCCGCCGGGGTTTCACCGCTTCCTGCAATCGCCAGGGGATCGCGTTGACCTGTTCGAGGACGTCCCGCGCGATGGGGAGCAACGCGGAGCCCGCCGCGGTGAGCGTGACGTGGTGCGTGCTGCGGTCGAACAGCTTGTGGCCCAGTTCGTGTTCGAGATCCTTGATGCGCTGGCTCAGCGGGGAGGCGGCCATATGCAGTCTGCGGGCCGCCTGGGAGAAGTTCAGTTCCTCGGCGACGGCCACGAAGTACCGCAGGTGCAACATCTCCACGGGTTCACCCTAACCGGAAGGCCACGGTGAACGCGGCTCCGCCTTCCGGTGCCGGCCCAGCCGTGAGCGTCCCGCCCATGCGGGTGACCAGGCCGTGCGCCAGCGCGAGCCCGATACCCGAACCGACCGGGCGGCTGTCTCGGTAACGCCGGTTCAGCACCCCGCGCTCGAACGCGACCGGATAGTCCTCCGGCGCCAGGCCGGGCCCGCCGTCCCGCACCGCCAGCCGGGCCTGGCCGTCCGCCGCGACCAGCGAGAACACGATCGGCGCGCCCGCCGGGGTCACGCGCAGGGCGTTCTCGGCGAGCCCATCGACGACCTGGCGGAGCCGCCGCGGATCGGCGATCACCGGAACCTCGCCGGGCGGCCGCTCGACCAGGAGCGTGACGTCCTGCTGCGCGCACCGCAGCCGCCAGACGTCGGCGCATTCGTCGATGAGCGCGGCGAGATCGAGGCGGGCCGGGTCGAGGCGGAACTCGTCTGCGCCCAGCCGTGCCAGCTCCAGCAGGTCGCTGACCAGGCGTTCCAGCCGGACGGCCTCACGATGGATGGTCTGCCCGGCGCGGCGCGCGTCCTCGCCTTCGGCCACGCCGTCGCCGATCGCCTCGGCGAATCCGGTGACGGCGGTCAGTGGCGTCCGTAATTCGTGAGACACCGAAAGCAGGAACTCGCGCTGCCGCGCCTCGCTGTACTGGAGGGCGTCGGCCAGTTCGTTGACCGACTTCGCCACGTCCGCGACCTCGGACGGGCCTTCCACCGGAACGCGCAGGTCACGGCGCCCGGAGCGCATCCCGTTCGCCACCGACGCGGCCCGGCGCAGCGGCCGTGACAGCATCCGGCTCAGCAGCAGCCCGGCGATCGCGGCGACCGCCAGACCGGCGCCGAGCGCGAGCACGGTGTTGCGCACCAGTGGCCGTCCGCGCGCCTCGCCGATCTTCGTCGGCTGGACCAGCGCGAACGCGGCGCCCTTGGCGCCCACGGTGCGGACTTCGACGAGGTACTGCTGGCCTTCGACGGTCACCGTGTCCGAGCCGGTGCGCGTGAACCCCGCCTTGGTGGCCGCGGCCGCCGTAACGGTCCCGTCGCCGTCGATAGTCCCGTTAGGACGGCGGACGACGACGTCGATCCCTTGTCCTCGAACGACTTCCGCAGCCTTCCCGACGCGGAGCCGATTGCCGATCCCGGTCTCGTCGAGCTGGCTCGCGACCACGTCGGCCTGCGCCGAAAGCGACTGCCGGAGCACGTTGGTCCCGGCGGTGCGGATGAGCCGGGCCGCGACCAGCCCGGCGACCACCACCGCCACCGCGGCGATCGCGAGGCACACCACGGTGATCCGGAGTGCGAGCGACGTCCGGTTCATCCGGCGTCCGCCGCGTAGCCGATCCCTCGGACCGTCCTGATCGGACTGTGCTCGCCGAGTTTCCCGCGCAGCTGGGCGATGTGGACGTCCACGGTCCGCGTGCCCGCCGAAGCCGCGTAACCCCAGACGGAACTGAGCAGCTGCTCGCGGCTGAACACCTGACCGGGCCGCCGCACCAGATGGGTGAGCAGTTCGAATTCGGTCGACGTCAGCGCGATCTCGGTGCCGTCCGCCCAGACCCGACGCTGGGTCACGTCGACGCGAACGTCGCCCGCCGTGTAAGTCTCGGCAGGCGACGGCGCTCCGGCGGCACGGCGCAGGACGGTCCGGACCCTCGCCGAGAGTTCACGCGGGCTGAACGGTTTCGTCAGATAGTCGTCCGCGCCGATCTCCAAGCCCAGCAAGCGGTCCAGCTCGTCGTCGCGCGCGGTCACGAACAGCACGGGCGTCCAGTCGCCGTCCGCGCGCAGCGTCCGGCAGATCTCGATACCGTCCATTCCGGACAGTCCGATGTCGAGCACGATCGCGACCGGGCGCAATCGCCGGATCGTGGCCAGCGCCGCGCCGCCGTCCGCCTCCACCCGCACGCCGAACCCGTCCCGCCGCAGATACAGCGAGGCGAGCTCGGCGATCGCGGGGTCGTCCTCGACGACCAGCACCAGCCCGCGTCCCGGTTGTGTCGTCACCGGCCGATCCTGTCACGGGGCAGGGTCGCCTGCCATGTCCTGCTCGATCGAGTCGAGGGTGTGCTGGACGTCGCTCAGTTCGCCCGGCGCCGGGCTCGACGCGGGCTCGTCGTCGGTGCAGGCGGCCGTGCCGAACAGCGCGAGCGCGGTCAACGTCGCGGCCAGGAGACGTTTCACTTGCCCGCCTTGCAATGCGCGCCGACGAACGCGTCGAGCTTCTGCTTGGCCGCGGTGAGCTCGGGAAGCCGTCCGCTGCGGGTGTCGGCCCGCTTCTGGAGCCTGTCGGCGGTGTCGTTGTGGCCCTTCTTGCGCTGGTTCTCGGCCCTGGCCTTGAGATTCGCCACCGAGCCGCGGATCTCGGGGCCACCGTT
The DNA here is from genome assembly GCF_044765885.1 of Amycolatopsis sp. NPDC102389. NCBI lineage: Bacteria > Bacillati > Actinomycetota > Actinomycetes > Pseudonocardiales > Pseudonocardiaceae > Amycolatopsis > Amycolatopsis sp. NPDC102389. The sequence goes on along the minus strand of NZ_JBIWKX010000083.1, from coordinate 10,649 downwards.
GATGCGCTCGGTGAGCTTCGTGGTGCGCTGGGTGAGCTTGGGCAGCCATTCGGCGCACAGCTGCTGGGACTCTTCGGGGCTCAGGGTGATCGGTGCCTGGGCCGAGGCGGCGGGGGCGAGCGCGACGAGGCCGGCCGCGGTGAGGCAGACGGCGATGGTGTGTTTCAGCATGCGAACAGCGTCGCGCGGCCGGATACGAGGAATGTGGGGGAAATGTTCGGGGTTTGTAAGCGATACTCGGACGATGGGGATCAAGAGCTTGACCGTCACCGTGGTGGCGGCGCTGGTGCTCACCGCCGCGCCCGCCGTCGCGTCACCCGCGTTCGTCCTGCGTGACGGCGTCAGCGCGCCGGTGTTCTCCTACGAGAAGGCCATCCGGGAGACCGCCTGGGTGGAGACCGGCCAGGACCTCGACCGCGACGGGCGGACCGACCGCGTCGCCGCCGACATCATCCGCCCGGCGGAACCGGCCGCCCGCGGGCAGCGCGTTCCGGTGATCATGGACGTCAGCCCGTACTTCGAGAAGGTCGGGCGCGGCAACGAGCGCCAGCCGAAGACGTACCTCCCCGACGGCACGCCGTCGCAGTTCCCGCTCTTCTACGACAACTACTTCGTCCCGCGCGGATACGCGGTCGTGCTGGTCGACGTCGGGGGCACCAATCGCTCCTCCGGGTGCTTCGACGACGTCGCGTCCGGCAACGGCGTCGTGAACTGGCTCAACGGGCGCGCGAACGCGTTCCGCACGCCGTCCGGGCCCGAGCGGGTCCGCGCGAGCTGGGCGAACGGGTCGGTCGGCGCGATCGGGAAGTCGCAGGACGGCGCGACGGCGATCGGGATGGCGGCGTCCGGGATCGAGGGGTTGAAGACGATCGTGCCGATCGCGGGGGTCAGTTCGTACTACGAGGTCCACAATTCCCACGGCGCTTACTTCGGCTGGGCAGGCGGTCCCGGTTTCTACAACGAGCGTGCCGCGAAGCTCTGTCAGCCGTTCGAAGAGGACAACGCGCGGCGCGCGGGGACGGACGGGAACTTCACCGAGTACTGGCGCGGGCTCGACTACGTCGCGAAGACCGGCAAGGTGCGCGCAAGCGTTTTCGCGTCCATGGGCTTCCAAGATCTCAACGTCAACCCCATCCAGTTCGGGCCCTGGTGGGAGGCGCTGAACGCCTACGGTGTGCCGCGCAAGGCATGGCTGCACCAGGCGGCGCACGTCGACCCGTTCGATCTCGACCGGTCCCAGTTCGTGCGCACGCTGCACCGCTGGTTCGACCGCTGGCTGCTCGGCGTCCGCAACGGCGTCGAGACCGAACCCGCGATCCGGATCGAGCACGCCCCGGATCGCTGGACCGACGAACGCCGCTGGCCGCCGGTCACGCAGTCGCGCGTGGTGTGGCCATCGATGTCGGGCGGGCTGGGAAACAGCCCGTCGTCAGGCGTGGCTTCGGTGACCGACGATCCGGCGCGCGGGGCGTCGCAGTGGGTGGAGAACCCGTCGGTGTCCAGCCCGGACAGGCTCGTTTTCGCAGGTGAACCGGTGCGGGCGGACACGCGCGTCGCCGGTACCGCGACCGTCACGGTGACCGCCCGTTCGGACAAACCCGCCGCGCGGCTCGGCGCGGTGCTGGTCGACTACGGCCCCGCGACGGTCCGGAACACGAAATTCCCCGCGCTCGGCACCAAGGACCTGACGACCCGCTCCTGCTGGGGCGCGGGCACCGCCGCCGACACCGGCTGCTTCCTCGACACCGTCGCGGATCTGACCACTGTGGACAGACAGATCGTGGCGACCGGCTGGGCGGATCTCGGTCACCACCGGTCACTGTGGCGGGGCGAACCGCTTGTGCCGGGCAAGGCGTACACGATGACCTTCCGGCTGAGCAGCCTCGACCATGTCGTCCCGGCGGGGCACCGGCTGGCGCTCGTCCTGGGCGGGACCGACGGGGACATGTTCGATCCGGAGCTGCCCGCGCTCGGGGCGCGGGTGACGTTCGAGCTGGGCGGGACTTCGCTCTCGCTGCCGGTCGCCGGCCGCGTTTAGTCCTCTGAATGCGCGGGTGGGCGTGTCGCGAAAGCCACTTTCGCGACGTCTGATGTCCCGAAAGTGGCTTTCGCGACATGAGTGCCCGGGCCGGACGGGGGAGAACTCGCTCCGCGTTTAGTCCTCTGAATGCGAGAGGGCAAGGGCGTCGGCTGGCTAAGGTCTGAACCATGAGCCTGCCCGGCTCTTGGCTGCGCCTTCCGGCCATGCCAGAGCGGCCGCGGCTCCCGACGACTTCCCCTGGCACGAACCATCGGAGTGAAGGAGAACGCATGGCGAAGATCCAGCGCATTTCCGTCCACGGCCACACGAGCGCGAGCCCGGAAGCCGTCTACGACCTCCTCGTGGACCGCGAACATTGGCCCGACTGGTCGCCCATGGGCGCGTTCCGCCTGCTCGAGAAGGGGGACGAGAACGGCCTCGGCGCCGTCGGCGTCTTCCGCACCAACGGTGTCAACAGCTGCGAAGAGGTCATCGCGCTCGAACCCGGCAAGCGCTTCGGCTACTCCCTGAAGAAGGGGCTCCCGGTGCGCGACTACCGCGCGTACGTCGACCTCACGCCCGAGCGGAACGGCACCGCGATCCACTGGCATTCCACGTTCACCGCCAAGATCCCGGGCACCGGCTGGTTCTACCGCCGCTTCCTCGGCACCTTCATCGGGCGCATGGTCGAGAGCCTCGTGGCGCGCGCCTCGCGCGACGCACCATAAAGTAGGCGCATGGCAGCCCCACGACGCACGCAGGAGGAACGCAGCGCCGCGATGCGCGTGAGGCTGCTCGACGCCACGATCGACTGTCTCGTCGAGTACGGCTACGCGGGCACCACGACCACCCGCGTCGCGGATCGCGCCGGGGTGACCCGCGGCGCGCAGGTGCACCACTTCCCGACCAAGACCGACCTCGTCACCTCCGCGATCCGGCATCTCGCGGCCAAGCGCACCGAGGTCGCGATGGCGGAGATCGACCGGCTGAAGGCGTCGGCCGACCCGGTCGGCGACGCGCTGCAGCTGCTGTGGGAGATGCACCAGGGCCCGGTCTTCTCGGCGACCGTCGAGCTGTGGGTGGCGTCGCGGACCGACACGGAGCTACGTGCCCAGATGGCGGTCGTCGAGCCGATCGCGACGAGCAGCCTGGTCGAGTTCGGCAAGGCGCTGCTGCCGGACCATTCGGCGCATCCCGAGTTCCTGCACGCGGTGTACACGGCGATGGACGTCGTCCGCGGCATCCTCATCGCCAGCTGGGCGACCCGCGACCAGACCGAGCTGGAGGCGCGCTGGGAGCGCGGCCGCCGCCATCTGATCCTGCTGTTCGAGGCGTTGATGCAGCCCGCTCCCTCTCGCTAGGCATGTTACTCTCCCAGGGAGAGTGAGGAGGTCACGTGCTCGGAAACCCGTACGACCCCGACTGCCCCACCCGCGCGCTGCTCGATCGCATCGGCGACCAGTGGACCGTGCTGATCGTCGGCGTGCTCGGCGACGGCCCGCTCCGGTTCACCGAGATCGGCAAACGCGTGCGCGGCATCTCGCAGAAGGTCCTCACCCAGACGCTGCGCAGCCTCGTCCGCGACGGCATCCTGACGCGCACCGCGTACCCGGAGATCCCTCCGCACGTCGAGTACGAGCTGACCGCGCTCGGCCGCAACCTCGCCGAACCGCTCGAAATGCTCGACAAATGGGCGCGCGTCCACATGGGCGAGGTGCTCGACGCCCGCAAGAGCTACGACGGGCAGCTCAGCGCTTGACCAGACCGGCCTCGTGCGCGAGCAGCCCCGCCTGGGTCCGGTTCGCGCAGTCCAGTTTCACCAGCATCCGCGACACGTAGCTCTTCACCGTCGCCTCCGCCAGGTGCAGCCGCGCCGCGATGTCCGCATTGGACAGTCCTTCGCCGAGGCAGGCCAGGACATCGGTTTCGCGTTCGGTGAGCCCTTCGGTCTTCCGCCGCGCGTCGTCCCCGCGACGCCGTCCGTCGGCCGACATCGCCACCAGCCGCCGCGCCGCTTCGGGGGAGAGCACCGTATGCCCGTCGGCCGCGACCCGGACGAGGCCGATCAGATCCTCCGGCGGTGTGGACTTCACCAGGAATCCGGCCGCGCCCGCCCGCAGCGCGCGGATGACGTAGGTGTCCGCGTCGAACGTCGTCAGCGCGACGACCGCGGGCGGCTCCGGGAGCTCCGCGATCCGCTCGATGGCGGTCAGCCCGTCGACGCCCGGCATCCGCAGATCCATCAGCACCACCCGCGGCTTGTGCCGGATCACCGCTTCGACCGCTTCGGCGCCGTCCTGCGCTTGGGCCACCACCTCGATGTCGTCCGCGGAACCGAGGATCGTCCGCAGATGCGCGCAGACCATCGGCTCGTCGTCGACGACGACCACCCGGATCACCGATCCCCTTCCGCCGTCGGGACGTAGGCGGGCAGTATCGCATCGACGCGGTATCCGCCGCCCGTTCGCGGCCCGGCGTCGAACCGGCCGCCGATCAGCTCGACACGTTGCCGCAGCCCCGCCAGCCCCGCGCCAGAACCGCTTCCCGCCAGCGCGGGGTCCGGTGCGGCACCGGCGCGCGTGTTCTCCACCGCGACGTCCAGACCGTCCGCGTGGTACCGGAGTTCGACGGTCGCGGACGAGCCCGGCGCGTGCTTGCGGACGTTCGTCAGCGCTTCCTGCACGACGCGGTACGCCGTCCGGGCGACGGTCGGGGAGAGCCGCCCGGGGTCGCCGCGCACGATCAGTTCGGTCGGGATGCCCACCGACGCCGACTCCGCGACCAGTGTCGCCGGATCGCCCGCCGTGCCCTCGGTGAGCGTGGGCGGCTCGGCGTTCGCGCCGTTGCGCAGCACACCGACGAGATCGCGCAATTCGTCCAGCGCCAGCGCGCCTTCGCGCCGGATGTCCTCGGCGGAGGTCCGCACCGTCGCGTCCGCCGAGACGACACCGAGCGCGCCGGCGTGCAGCACCATCAGGCTCAGCCGGTGCGTGACGACGTCGTGCATCTCCTCGGCCAGTTTCCGCCGTTCCTCGCCGCGGGCGCGTTCGGCGAGCAGGTGCTGTTCGCGTTCGGCCCGCTCGGCGCGGTCCCGCAGCGAGCGCAGCAACTGGCGCCGGGCCTCGAAGTACAGCGAGATCGTGGTGGGCAACGCCGTGCTCAGCAGGCCGAACGGAGTGGTGTTCCAGTGCGCGTCCCACGGCCGCGACGCGCAGACCGCCAGGATCGCGGTCAGCCACAGCAGGGTCCGCCGGTCGATCAAGCGGGCCAGCTGGCTCAGCACCACCGGGGTGATCGTCGGGACGGTCATCAGCGTCAGCTGCCGTTCCGGCACCAGCAGGCCGGGGGAGAACAGGTCGGAGGCGAGCATCAGCAGCGCGCCCGCGGTGATCAGGCCCGCGACCAGCCGGGGGAACCGGAACAGCAGGATCAGCGAGAGATCGAGCACCACCTGCAGCGTGACCCCCGCGGCCGGTCCCGCCCAGCCGGCCGTCGGTTCGCCGAACACGTACAGCGTGACGTCGAGGCCCGCGAACGCGAGCGCCGCCAGCGTGAGCCACAAGGTGTCGAACGGACCCGGCCGGAACGACCTGCTTCTCTCCACCCGGTCACGGTAACCACGCGGCGACCCGGGGCGGGGAGATCCGCAACTTTCGTCTATCCGATCACCCTCCTTACCCGCTATCGAGCCGGGCGCGTCTGCGCTGGACTGGGAACATGAGCATCGCGACCCAGACCGTCCGAACAGGACAGGAGCAGACCTTCGCCCGGCTGCCGGTGTTCGCCGTCGCCGCGCTGGCGGCGGCCGCGCTGCTGGCCACGAGCGGCCGGTACGCGCACGGATTCGACGAGCTGTACTTCCTGATGGCCGGCCGGGAGCACCTCGCGTGGGGATACTTCGACCAGCCGCCGCTGATCCCCGCCCTGGCCGGGGCGATGGACTCGCTGTTCCCCGGATCGCTGGTGATGCTGCGCCTCCCGATGGCACTGGCGGCGGCCGCGGGAGTGGTCGTCACCGCGCTGATCGCGAGGGAACTGGGCGGCGGACGCGGCGCGCAGGTGCTCGCGGCCGGGCTCTACGCGACGTCCGGGGCGATCATCGTCAGCCATTGGATCGGCACGTACGTCTTCGATCCGTTCCTGTGGACGGTGATCGTCTGGCTGGTCGTCCGCTGGGTGCGCGTCCGCCGCGACGGGTTGCTGGTGTGGGCGGGCGTGGTCACCGCGGTCTCCTTGCAGACGAAGTTCCTCATCCCGGCCTTCTGGGTGCTCGCCCTGATCGCCGCGGCGGTGCTCGGGCCGAGGGAGCTCGTGCGGCGGCCGAAATTGTGGCTGGGCGCGGGAATCGCCGTCGTCGCGACGATCCCGACACTGCTCTGGCAGGCTTCGAACGGCTGGCCGTACCTCATCATGAACGAGGTCGTCTCGGCGGAATTCCCCGGCACGTGGCCCTTCCTGCGCGACGGCTTCCTCATGGCGGGCGTCGGGGCGGGTGTGCTCGCGTTCGTCTACGGCCTCGTCCGGCTGAACTTCTCCCGTGAACTTCGCGGCTATCGCTTCTTGGGAGTAGCGATAGCCGCGCTCATCGTGGCGTTCCTGGTGCTGCATGGACGTTCCTACTATCTGATGAGCGTCTTCGCGCTGCCGTTCGCCACCGCGGCGACGGGTTTCACGCTCCACGTTCGCGGATGGCGGCCGATCGCCTGGCCCGTGATGGTGCTTTCGGCGGTGATCACCCTCGCGGGCCTGCCGATCTACCCGGCGACCATGACCCGGACCAGCTTCGGCCCGATCGCCCTCGGCAGTTCGTTCGCCGGTGGTGAACTGCCGCAACAGGAACTGGTCAAGGCGGTCGGCGAGACCTACGCGGCCTTGCCGCCGGACCAGCGGGCACGCACCGCGGTGTACGCGGAGATCTATCCGTTCGCCGCCGCGACCGAGTTCTACGGCGCGCGGTACGGCATCGACCACGTCTACAGTGGACACCGCGGCTACTGGTATTTCGACCGGCCTCCGGAATCGGCGGACAGCGTGCTGTTCCTGGGCTTCGATCCGGAACTGCTCAAGCCGTACTTCGCCACGGTGACGCCGGTGGTGGAAGGGCTGCTGTGGCGGTACGACGGCAGACACGGTTCCTGGGACGAGATTTGGCCCAAGCTGGAAAGGCACTGACGATGACCGAACTTTCGTTGCCCGCCAAGGCGTACCTGCTCGCCTGCGACGTCGGCGCGAACAAGCTGCGCGACCGGGCGCGCGCGGGTCTGCTGATCCGCGGTGCCGCGCTGACCGATCTCGTGGTGCGTGGCAGCGTCGCCGACGAGGACGGGCGGGTCGCCGCGTCGGCCGCCGGGCCGACCGGGGACCTCGTCCTCGACGAGATGCTCACCGAGATCGCGGGGGAGAGCCCGCGCAAGTGGAAATGGTGGGTGCGCAAGGACGCGCGCGGCACCTTGGAGGCGGTGGAGTCCCAGCTGGACACGGCGGGGGTGATCGAACTGAAGACCGGGCGGACGCTGGGCCTGTTCCCGTCGCGCCGCCCGGTCGTGCGGGACCCGGCCGTCGTCGAACGGCTGCGGGCCTCGGTCGATCAGGCGTTGCGCGGCTCCGGGCCGGTGTCCGATATGGACGCCGCGCTCACCGCGCTGGTGGCCGCCGTCGAACTCCGCGGCGTCGTTTCGGGCCGGGACAGGCGCCGGTACAAGGACCGGATCGAGGAGTTGAGCGAACGCGGCGGAGACGCGGTTCCCGCGTTGCGGAAGCTGTTCCGCGAGCTGCGGGCGGTGCGCGCGTCGGCCGCGTCCTCATCCGGCGGGAGCTGAGCCGAACAGTCGGTCGAGGTGGTAGTCCACAGTGGACAGCACCTCGTCCGGTGTCCGATGCTTCATCACGATGTTGGTGCCCTGGGAATCGGCGAGTGCCCAGAGGATCGCGGCCTCGTGCATCGGATCGGCGGACTTGTCGACATCGCCCGCCTCCTGGCCCTGGCGGATCAGGATGGCGAACAATTCGAACAGTTTCGGCACGCCGTCGGTGTACGCGGCGGAGAAGGAGGAGTCGGAGATCGCGCGGATGAAGAACGCCACCCCCATCAGCCAGTTGCCGCGGCCACGCTCGTCGAGCGGCAGGATCTCGACCATGATCGCGCGGATGATGGCCTTCGGCGTCGAGGGCAGTTCGCCCGCTTCCAGCTGGGCTTTGATGCGCTCTTCGTACAGCTGTGAGCGGCGTTCGACGGCGAACAGCAGCATCTCGTCCTTGGTCTTGAAATAGTGCTGCACCAAGCCCATCGACATACCCGCCTCGGCGGCGACGTGCCGGAGGCTGACTCCTTCGAGGCCGCGCGAGGCCGTCAGCCGCGTCAGCGCCTCGGCGATCTCCGCGCGTCGTGCGCCGTGATCCACCTGTTTCGGCACCTTCACCATCCGTTCCGCCGTTTGCAATGCGATCGCATTGCCACTACTCTCCATCGCTATTACGATGCGATCGCATTGTAAACGATCGTCGGGGGAGGACTCGGTGGAAGCCGAACGGGGGAAGGTGCGGCTGAGGCCGCCGCGGAACGTGCTGGATCGGCGGGCCGTGGGCTGGTGGCGGCTGCAGGGGACGCTTTTCTGGGGTGCGCCGGTGCTGGTGCTGGTGGTGCTCGGGCTGCTCATCACGCCCGCGCGGGCCTGGCTGCTGACACCGGCGGTGGTGTTCGCGGTGCTGGGCGTGGTCTGGGTGATCGCGATGCCGCTGTGGTGGTTCAAGGTGCATCGCTGGGAGGTCACGGAGACGGCGGTGTACGCGCGCTCCGGGTTCTTCTGGCAGGAGTGGCGGGTCGCGCCGATGTCGCGGATCCAGACCGTGGACACCCTGCGCGGACCGCTGCAGCAGGTGTTCAAGCTCGCGACCGTCACGGTCACCACGGCGTCGGCGCGCGGCGCGGTCAAGATCCGCGGGCTCGACCACGAACTGGCGGCGACCCTGGCGGAGCAGCTCACCGAAACGACGCAGGCGACGCCAGGGGACGCGACATGACCTCGGGCGAATTCGAGGGCTGGAGCACCCTCGACAAGAGGACACTCGGCGTCACCGCGCTGACCATGACGGGCGCGGCCGTCGCCGCCGGGATCCCGACCACGGCCGCGATCGTGGGCGGCGGCGCGAGATTCTGGGTCACGATCGCCTGGGTCGTCGCCGGCGGGGTGCTCCTCGTCGCCGGCAGTGTGCTGGTGGACCTCGTCCACTGGAAAGGGGTGCGGTACCGGGTCACGCCGGACCGGCTGGAGACGGCGTTCACGCTGGTCTTCCGCTCGCGCAAATCCCTGCAGCGCGAACGGATCCGCAACGTCGACCTGACGGCGAACCCGCTGCACCGGCTGCTCGGCGTGGCGGTGGTGACCATCGGCACCGGCTCGCACGAATCGGGCGGGCAGGGCCGGATCAAGCTCAACCCCGTCTCACGCGCCGAAGCCGAGCGGCTGCGCGCGGATCTGTTGCGCCGCGCGGAAACCGCGGAGACCGACGAGGACGCGCCGCTCGCCGAGCTGGACCGAAGCTGGATCCGGTACGCGCCGATGTCGTTCCTGACCCCGGCGCTCGGTCTCGCCGCGGGCGGCGCGCTCATGCAGGTCTCCGAATGGGCGGGGCTGCAGAAAGGCCTGATCGACTGGGTGATCGGCCTGTTCCGCGGTATCCCGCTGGTGGTCACGATCCTGATCCTGCTGGCGATCGCGATGGTCGTCGGCCTGGTCGGCGCGCTGGGCCTGTGGGTCGAGATGTGGTGGAACTACCGGCTCGACCGCGAAACCGGCGGCACCCTGCGAGTGCGCCGGGGCCTGTTCACCACCCGCTCGATCTCGATCGAGGAACGCCGGATGCGCGGCATCGACCTCGTCGAGCCGCTCGGGAACCGGATCTCCGGCGCGGCGCGCGTCGACGCGATCGCCACCGGCATGCGGCAACGCGACGACAAGGACAAGACCGACTACCACACGCTCCTGCCCGCCGCGCCGGTCGCGACGGCCAACCGGATCGCCGCGGCGGTCCTGCGCGAGCCGGTCTCACCGACCGAAACCGTCCGGCTCACCGGGCATCCGCGCGCCGCGCGGGGACGGCTGCTGCGCTGGTGGGTCGGTTCGGTGGTGGTGCTGCTGGCGATCTTCGCGATCCTCGGCTTCCTGCTGACCGACGTCCTGCTGGTGATCGGCGCCGCGCTGGGTGTCGTGCTGCTGCCCGCGTCGGTGCTGCTGGCGCTGGACGCCTATCGCAACCTCGGGCACGGGATCACCGGGCGGTACCTCGTCGGACGGCACGGGACCGTGCGGCGGAGCACGTTCGCCCTGGAACGCGACGGCGTGATCGGCTGGACGGTGAAACAGTCGATCTTCCAGCGGCGCAAGGGTTTGCTGACCGTCGTGGCGACCACGGCCGCCGGTGGCGGGGCGTACTCGGTGTACGACGCGGGGGAGGAGCAGGGGCTGCTGTTCGCGGAGGAGTCCGTGCCGGAGCTGCTGACGCCGTTCCTGGAACGCGCCTGACGCTTCGGTCCAGCGGGTCGGGGGGGGGGGGGGGGGGGGGGGGGGGGGGGGGGCGTGGAAACAAACGACAACCCACCCCCCGACAGCAACCACCACGACTGCACACA
>NZ_JBIWKX010000082.1:0-29244 GCF_044765885.1 Amycolatopsis sp. NPDC102389 | reverse complement strand
CCGGGCGGGGCGGGGGCGGGGGGGGGGGGGGGGCGGCGCGCCCCACCCCCCCCCCCCCCCCCCCCCCCCCCCCCACCCGCACCGACCATGCCACGTTCGACTTACCCCTTAATAACCGTCCTTGCCACTCACGAGAGGTGCCCTTGGCAGGCCACCGCCGCGCTTGCTCGCCCTTCATGTACTTGGGAAGGTGTGAAGGTCGAGTTTTCTCGGCTGAGCCGAGGGAAGGGGTCCTTCACGCGCAGCCGCTGGGGCTGGTGGTGTTGCTGGGGCTGCGGGGCGATCGCCGAGTCCGTGAAGGCCTCCTTCCCTACCTTGAGGGTAGGCAAGGAGGCCTTCACGGACTGGGATCCGGATTCAATCGCCGCTCACGTAGGTACCTGAGACACCCTTGGCTCTAACCGTCCTTGCCACTCACGAGTGGCGGGTCAGAACCGGCCGCAGTTGCCAGTGCCCGCCTGCCCGTTGAACGCGCTCTTCAGCCACTCGGTGGCGTCGGTGGACGCGGTCGTCATGCCCAGCGCGTGGGAGAAGAACGGCGTGAAAGACGTCAGGTCCTTCCACTGGACGTTCGCGCCCTTACCGCACCAGTCCTTCGCCATCTGCTTGTCGACGGCCGCCGGGATGACGTCGTCCATCGGGCTCTGTTCGACCAGAACCGGCATGGCGGGTTTGACGGTGCCGATCCGGTTCTCCGCCACGATCGCATCGAACGGCGGCTGGGACAGGTAGGCGGACACGGGCTTGCCTTCCTTCGTCAGCGAGCTGGACTGCTTGAACATGAACTGAAGGACCGCGTTCATGGTGCAGGTCTGGCGGGCCTTCAGGAACAGGTCGGCACCCGTCGGATTGGCCAGGTTCATCAGCTTGGCCTCGGGGTACGCCTGGTTGATGCCGATCAGGGCGTAGCCGAGGAACCCGAAGTACATTCCGCCGTCGAGAGACTTCGAGAGCGCGGCTTTGTCCGCGGGCGGCGCGCCGGAGTAGACGCCCTTCACATCCAGTTCGGGGGCGTAGGTGGCGGCCAGTTCGGCGGCGGACGCGGCGGCACTGCCGCCCTCGGAGTAGCCGGCGATACCCACCGGGCCGTCGGCGGGCAGGCCGGTGCCGGGCAGCCGCTGCGCGGCGCGGATGACGTCGAGCACGGTGTGCGCCTCGGACAGCCGGATGACGTACGGGTGATCGCCGCTTCCCTCCACCCACGGTCCGATGTAGTCGGTCTGCGCCACGGCGAACCCGGCGCCCAGCAACGCGTCGACGAAACCGCCCTGGAAACCGGAGACCAGATCCGAGGCACCCTCACCCGCGAGGGTTTTCGAGGGAGCGCAGTCCGGCCCCATGCCGAACGTGAACGGCGCGTAGGCCACGATCGGCCGTTCGCCGGGACCGTTCCACGGATTGTCCGGCACCAGAACCGTGCCGCTCACCGCGACTTGCTTGTCCTTGTTGTCCCGCGACAGATATTGGATCCGGGTCGCCTTCGCTCCCTTATAGGTCGAGGGCTGCGACTTGACCACGTCGCCGTTTTCGCCGGCGGGAAGTGGTGAAGAGGAGGTGTACACCGAACTCGTGTCCGCGCTCGCGACAGGCGCGCCCGTCGCGATCAGCGTCACGGTCACGGCGGCGATCAGGACACGGCGAAAGGAAGAAGTCATCTTTGCGCTCCACACTGAGGTTGGAAAACTCCCGCACGGGACCTAGATGGAAGCCCTTCCCGCTTGTGTGGTCAATGGCAGGCCGTCGAATTGTCATTCCCGTCAGTGTGGCGAAACCGATTTCACTAATGGCTTTCCGTGCGGCGGTCGCGCAATTTCCGGAATTCGCCGATTCCGGTTATCGTCGCCGTCATGTCAGAACCGAACCGGTCGGCGATGCGGGTGGCCGATTCCGATCGTGAGAACGTCGCGCGACTGCTGTACGAAGCCATGGGTGCGGGACGGATCACCACCGGTGAACTGGAAACGAGACTGGACGCCGTCTACGCGGCCAAGACCTTCGCGGAATTCGAGCCCGTCGTCGCGGATCTGTCTCCCGGTGGCGCGCTCGCCCTGTCCCATGCCGGAGACGGCGATCAAGGCGGACGGCGCTCGTTCGCGGTCATGTCCGCCACCACGCGGCGGTTCGACGGGCCGCTGCCGCCGAAGCACGTCAGCCGCGCGTTCTGGGGAAGCGTGCGCCTCGATCTGCGGCGGGCCCGGATCGCCGCCGGACCCCGCACGATCAGGGCGGTGGCGATCATGGGCGGCGTCAAGATCGTCGTTCCGGAGGACCTCGCCGTCGACATCCGCGGGATCGGCCTGATGGGCCGATTCGGCACCGGCCGCCGGACCGGGCGACGGGGGCCGGTGACGGGTGCGCCGGTTCTGCGGGTCACGGGTTTCGCCTGGTGGGGGTCGGTGAAGGTGATCCGAAAGCCCTTGGAGCCGCGGCGGCGCTCCTCGCGCGGGCGCGGCTGACGGGGCCAAAGAAGTCCGGTGGCTCCTCGGGCACTATGCCTTCCGTAAACTCGTTGTGAGGACGAGCCGAGGGAGGTGCAGGTGGCCAACGCGGAAGAGCGACGTTTCGAAGTGCTGCGCGCGATCGTCGCCGATTACGTGTCCAACCAGGAGCCCGTGGGATCCAAGGCGATCGTCGACAGGCACAACCTCGGTGTGTCCAGCGCCACCGTGCGCAACGACATGGCGGCGCTCGAGGAAGAGGGCTACATCACACAGCCCCACACCAGTGCGGGCCGTATCCCCACCGACAAGGGGTACCGGCTCTTCGTCGACCGGATAGCCGAGGTCAAACCGCTCAGCGCGGCCGAGCGCCGGGCCATCACCGCGTTCCTCGACAGCGGCACCGACGTCGACGACGTCCTGCGCCGCTCCGTCCGGCTGCTCGCGCAGCTGACCAGGCAGGTCGCGGTCATCCAGTACCCGATGATGACCAACTCCGCCGTCCGCCACCTCGAAGTGGTGCCGCTCACCCCGGCCCGGCTGATGCTCGTGCTGATCACCGATTCCGGCCGCGTCGACCAGCGCACCGTCGACCTCGGGGACGTCATCACCGAGGAGAACGTCGGCAGGCTGCGCACGGTGCTCAACGGGGCACTGGCGGGCCGACGGCTCTCCGAGGCCGCGGCGGCGGTCGCCGAACTGCCCGAGAAGGCGCCGGGCGAACTGCGCGACAACCTCACCCGCGTGTGCACCGTGCTCGTGGAATCGCTGGTCGAGCACCCCGAGGAGCGGCTCGTGCTCGGCGGCACCGCCAACCTCACCCGCAACGTCTCGGACTTCCCCGGATCGCTGCGGCAGGTGCTGGAAGCGCTCGAGGAGCAGGTCATCGTCCTCAAGCTGCTCGCGGCCGCCCGCAACCCCGGTGCGATCAGCGTGCGCATCGGTGAGGAAAATGAGGACGAGCAGATGCGCAGCACCTCGGTGGTGTCCATCGGCTACGGCATGGACGACATGCTGTTGGGCGGGATGGGCGTCGTCGGGCCGACCAGGATGGACTACCCGAACACCATCGCCGCGGTGCGCGCGGTGGCGAACTACGTGGGGCAGATCCTCTCCGGCCGCTGAACGCGGCGGTGAGGTCTAAGTCAGAAGGAGAAGGCGGAGACGGTGGCGAGGGACTATTACGGGATTCTCGGGGTTGCGAAGAACGCGACGGATCAGGAGATCAAGCGCGCGTACCGCAAACTGGCCCGTGAACTGCACCCCGACGTCAACCCGTCGGAGGACGCCCAGCATCGCTTCGGCGAGGTGACCACCGCGTACGAGGTGCTGTCGGATCCGCAGAAGCGCAAGGTCGTCGACCTCGGCGGCGACCCGATGGACGGCGGGGCCCGCGGCGGCGGTGGAGACCCGTTCTCGGGCTTCGGCGGCCTCGGCGACATCATGGACGCCTTCTTCGGCGCCGCCGGAGGTGGTGGCGGCCGCGGCCGTGGCCCGCGCAGCCGTGTGCAGCCCGGCTCCGACGCGCTCATCCGCCTCGGCCTCACCCTCGAGGAGTGCGCCACCGGCGTCGACCGCGAGATCACCGTCGACACGGCCATCGTCTGCGACCTGTGCCGCGGCGCCGGCGCGGCCGAAGGCACCGGCACCAAGACCTGCGACACCTGCGGCGGCGCGGGCGAGGTCCAGTCCGTGCAGCGGTCGTTCCTCGGCCAGGTCGTCACCGCCCGTCCCTGCCCGGTCTGCCGCGGCTTCGGCGAGGTCATCCCCGACCCCTGCCGCCAATGCGGCGGCGACGGCCGGGTCCGCGCCCGCCGCAACGTCACCGCCAAGATCCCGCCGGGCGTCGGCGACGGCATGCGCATCCGCCTCTCCGGACAGGGCGAGGTCGGCCCCGGCGGCGGCCCCGCCGGCGACCTCTACGTCGAGATCGACGAAGCACCGCACGAGGTGTTCGTCCGGCAGGGCAACGACCTGCACTGCAACTTCCGCATCCCGATGACCACCGCCGCCCTCGGTGCCACGGTGCCCATCGAGACCCTCATCGACGGCGACTACGAACTCGACATCGAGCCGGGCACGCAGCCCGCCACCGAGCTCGTGCTCACCGCCAAGGGCATGCCGCGCCTGCGGTCTTCCGGGCGCGTCGACGGCCGGGGCGACCTGCACGTCCACATCGACGTCGTCGTGCCGACCAAACTCGACGACGCCCAGCGCGACCTCCTCGTCGAACTCGCCCAGCAGCGCGGCGAAGACGTGCCTTCGCTCTCCTCGAACGGCTCCAAGCCCGGCGGGCTGTTCTCCAAGCTGCGCACCAAGAACCACCGGTAACCCGTGCCCGAGACGACACTGCCGGTCTTCCTCACCGCCGCGCTGCCCGGCTCCGGGCGCACCACCCTCGACGGCGAGGAAGCCCGGCACGCCGCCACCGTCCGGCGCCTGCGCGTCGGCGAACGTCTCGTGCTCTCCGACGGCGAAGGCGGCATGGCGCGCTGCGTCGTCGAAGCCGTCCAGGCCGGCCGCGACGCGGCACTCACCCTCGCCATCGAAGAACACTGGACCGAGGAACCACCCGCGCTGCGCGTCATCGTCGCCCAAGCCCTCGCCAAAGGGGACCGCGGCGAACTCGCCGTCGAACTAGCCACCGAAGCCGGCGCGGACGCCATCGTCCCCTGGCGCGCCGCCCGCAGCGTCGCCCGCTGGGAAGAAGGAACCCGCGGCGACAAAGCCCTCACCCGGTGGCGCACCACCGCCCGCGCCGCCGCCAAACAAGCCCGCCGCGCCCACGTCCCCGAAGTCGCCGAACCCGCCACCACCCGCGAACTCGCCGAACTCGCCCAGACCGTTTCCCGCGCACTCGTCCTCGAATCCGGCATCACCACCCGCCTCACCGAGATCGAACTCCCGGCACAAGGCGACATCCTTCTCGTCGTAGGCCCCGAAGGCGGCATCAGCGACGAAGAATTGAACACCCTCACCGACGCCGGCGCCACCGCCATCCGGTTGGGCCCCACCGTTTTGCGCACCTCCACCGCCGCCGCCGTGGCACTCGGCGCGCTAGGGGTTCTCACCGACCGCTGGAAGTGAAAAAACACCCCACTAATTTGCGGCGAGTTATGGCGCGATCACGCAAACAGCCGTTACTCTCGTTAACTGACGCGCAACACAAGGTTTCGGCGCGCCACTGGGGATGAAGCCCGGTCGCGCGCGTGAATCCCCGCCGGGCACCTCCCCCCTCGGTCCGGCGGAGCCGCGGCGGCGGTGGGCCGACCCCCAGGGTCCACCGCGCCGCGGCATCTTCATTTCCGGGTCTCCCTCCTTGCCCTGCCCCGAAATCCGCGCCGCGACGCGGTGCGTCAGGCTGCGGCGGATGGGGGATAGGGTGGGGGAATGAGTGACGCGGAGACGTTGTTCGAGCGGATCATCGCGGGCGAGATCCCGTCCGACAAGGTGTACGAAGACGAGACGACCTATGCGTTCCGGGACATAGCGCCGCAGGCGCGGGTGCATGTGCTCGTGGTGCCGAAGAAGCGGTACCGGAACGTCGCCGAACTGGCCGCCGCGGACCCGCAACTCCTCGCCGACGTGGCCGCCACCGCCAAGAAGGTCGCGGAGCTCGAGGGGATCGCGGAGTCCGGTTACCGGGTGGTGTTCAACACCGACCGTGACGCCGGGCAGACCGTCTTCCACGTGCACGCGCACGTGCTCGGCGGCGAGCAGCTGGGGCATTTCGGACGCTGAGGCGCGCGGCCTGCGGAAACCGACCTGCGTGCCGCCACCCGCAACCAGTAACATCGACCTTGTCAGACCTTGTCACTGTCGTTGAAAATCGCAGCGTAAGCGCAGGAAGTAGGCCAGAGGCCACGTGGCCGGAACCGTACCGGGTGAAGCCGCCCGACCCGACGTTCCCGCGGACGTCACCCCGACGAAGACCGATGAGGTCGCGATCACCGAAGCGGCCCAGTCCCGATTCCCCATCCCCGACGCCGCCGCGCTCAGCCTGCTCGGCTCGAGGGACGAAAACCTCCGGGTCGCCGAAGAACTCCTCGCCGCCGACGTCCACGTCCGGGGCAACGAGGTCACCCTGACCGGCGCCCCCGCCGACGTCGCCTTCGCCGAACGTGTCTTCGCCGAACTCGTGACGCTCGCCGGCCGCGGCCAGCAGGTCGACCCGGCCACCGTCCGCCGCACCGTCGGCATGCTCTCCACCGGTGACCACGAGTCGCCGGCCGAAGTGCTGAGCATGAACATCATCTCCCGGCGCGGTAAGACGATCCGGCCCAAGACGCTGAACCAGAAGCGCTACGTCGACGCCATCGACAAGCACACGATCGTCTTCGGCATCGGCCCCGCCGGTACCGGCAAGACGTACCTCGCCATGGCCAAGGCCGTCCAGGCGCTGCAGGCGAAGCAGGTCACCCGCATCGTCCTGACCCGTCCCGCGGTCGAAGCCGGTGAGCGCCTCGGCTACCTGCCGGGCACGCTCAACGAGAAGATCGACCCGTACCTGCGCCCGCTGTACGACGCGCTGCACGACATGGTCGAGCCCGAGTCGATCCCGCGGCTGATGCAGGCCGGCACCATCGAGATCGCGCCGCTGGCGTACATGCGCGGCCGCACCCTCAACGACGCCTTCATCATCCTCGACGAAGCGCAGAACACCACGCCGGAACAGATGAAGATGTTCCTCACCCGGCTCGGGTTCGGCGCCAAGATCGTCGTCACCGGCGACGTCACGCAGGTCGACCTCCCCACCGGCCAGAAGAGCGGCCTCCGGGTGGTCCGCGACATCCTCGAAGGGGTCGAGGACCTGCACTTCGCCCAGCTCACCAGCCAGGACGTGGTGCGGCACAAGCTCGTCGGCGACATCGTCGACGCGTACGAGAAGTGGCAGGCGCTGCAGGACAGCAAGGACCAGGGCAGCGGTTGGAAGGGTCAGCGTCGTTCATGAGCATCGAGATCGCCAATGAATCGGGCGTGAACGTCGACGAGACCTCGATCGTGTCGGCCGCCCGCTTCGCGCTCGACAAGATGGAGGTCAGCCCGCTCGCCGAGCTGTCCATCCTGCTCGTCACCCTCGAGGTGATGGAGGATCTGCACGAGCGGTGGATGGACCTGCCCGGTCCCACCGACGTGATGGCCTTCCCGATGGACGAGCTCGACTCGTCGCGCCGCCCCGACGCGCCCGACGCCTCGCCCGCGCTGCTCGGTGACATCGTGCTGTGCCCGGCGTTCGCGAAGGACCAGGCCAAAACGGCCGGCCACTCGCTGATGGACGAGCTGCACCTGCTCACCACGCACGGTGTGCTGCACCTGCTCGGCTACGACCACGCCGAACCGGCCGAGGAACGCGAGATGTTCGGTCTGCAGAAGCGGATCCTCGGCGAGTTCCAGGCCGCGGTGGCCGCGGTGAACAGGCGCGACGCGCAGCGTTCCGCGGACGACAGGCTCCTCGGCACCGCCGGCCTCGACGCCGCGCCCGCCGAAGAGCCTCCCGCCTAGGCGGTTCGCGGACATGGGTAGTCCCACGGCTCTGCTGGTCATCGCCATCGCGCTGATCCTGCTCGCCGGGGTGTTCGCGGCCGCCGACGCCGCCGTCAGCACGGTCTCCAAAGCCCGCGCCGACGGCCTCGTCCGGCTCGGCCGCCCCGGCGCGCGTCAGCTGTCGCTGGTCATCGCCGAACGCCGCCGCCACATCAACCTGATCCTGCTGCTCCGGATGACCTGCGAGCTGACCGCCACCGTGCTGGTCACCGTCGACATCCTCGGCTGGATCCGGCCGCTGTGGCTCGCGATCGTCGTCGCCGCGGGCGTGATGGTCGTGGTGAGTTACGTGCTCATCGGTGTCGGCCCGCGCACGCTCGGCCGCCAGCACCCGTACCGGATCGGCCTCGTCGTCGCGGGCCCCGTCCGCGTCCTCGGATCGATCCTCGGCCCGCTGAGCAGGCTGCTGATCGTCCTCGGTAACGCCATCACCCCCGGCCGCGGTTTCCGTGAAGGCCCGTTCACCTCCGAAGTCGAACTGCGTGAACTGGTCGACCTCGCCCAGGAACGCGGCGTCGTCGAGGAATCCGAACGGGAGATGATCCATTCGGTGTTCGAGCTCGGCGACACCGTCGCGCGCGAAGTCATGGTGCCGCGCACGGAGATCGTCTGGATCGAGCACGACAAGACCGTGCGCCAGGCGCTCGCGCTGGCCCTGCGCACCGGGTTCACCCGGCTGCCGGTGATCGGCGACTCCGTCGACGACGTGGTGGGCGTGGTCAACATCAAGGACCTCATGCCCGCGTACATGGCCGAGGGCGGCTCGCAGCGGCAGGTCGAGGAGCTGATGAACCCGGCGAGTTTCGTGCCGGACTCCAAACGGCTCGACGATCTGCTCAAGGAGATGCAGGTCTCGCACAACCACATGGCGATCGCCGTCGACGAGTACGGCGGCACCGCCGGCCTGCTCACCATCGAGGACATCCTCGAGGAGATCGTCGGCGAGATCACCGACGAATCCGACACCGACGAACGCCCCGAGGTCGAGGAGCTCGAGAACGGCGCGGTCCGCGTCTCGTCCCGGCTCTCGATCGACGACCTGGGCGAACTGTTCGGGATCGACCTCGAAGACCACGACGTGGAGACCGTGGGCGGGCTCCTCGCCGAGCGACTGGGTAGGGTCCCGCTGCCGGGGGCCGAAGCCGAGGTCGCCGGACTTCGGCTGTTCGCCGAAGGCGGTAAGGACCGGCGCGGGCGGATGCGGATCACCACGGTGGTCGTCCACCCCGCCGACGCGGACGCGGTGACCGACGCAGCCCAGGGCAGGCGCCGGACCCGCGTCCCGCAGCCCGATGAAAGTGACAGGAGTGTCGAACATGCCTGAGCTGGACGCCGAGGACCAGAAGCTGGTGACCCTGGCCAGGTCCGCGCGAGCCCGCACCCAGGCCGACGAAGGCGCCGCGCTCCGCGACACCGACGGCCGCACGTACGCGGCGAGCACGGTCGACCAGCCGTCGTTCAAGCTCACCGCGCTGCAGGCCGCCGTCGCCGCCGCCGTTTCGAGCGGAGCCGAAGGAATCGAGGCCGCCGTCGTGGTCACCGCCGAGGGCCTGCTCAAAGAAGCGTCCGTGCACGCGGTCCGGGACATCGCCGAAAAGGCCCCGATCTATCTGGCCGACCCCAGTGGCAAGGTGCTGAACTGATGGCCGAGCCGCATCGTTCCGGTTTCGCCTGCTTCGTCGGGCGGCCCAACGCGGGCAAGTCGACGCTGACCAACGCGCTCGTCGGCAGCAAGGTGGCGATCACCTCCAGCAAACCGCAGACCACCCGGCACGCCATCCGCGGCATCGTCCACCGCGACGACGCCCAGCTGGTGATCATCGACACGCCGGGTCTGCACCGGCCGAGGACCCTGCTCGGCGAGCGGCTGAACGACATCGTCCACTCGACATGGTCCGAAGTGGACGTTGTCGGGCTTTGCGTGCCCGCCAACGAAAAAGTCGGCCCCGGCGACCGGTTCATCGCCGCGGAACTGAAGAAGATCGCCAAACGCACCCCCGTGATCGGCGTCGTCACCAAGACGGATCTCGTGAAACCCGAACAGGTCGCGGAGCAGTTGCTCGCCCTGCAGGAGGTCATGGAATTCGCCGAGCTGATCCCGGTGTCCGCTGTGGACGGTTTCCAGGTCGGCGCGCTCTCGGATCTGTTGGTACGGCACCTTCCCGAAGGCCCGCAGCTGTATCCGGGCGGCGAACTCACCGACGAACCCGAGCAGACCCTGGTCGCCGAGCTGATCCGCGAGGCCGCGCTGGAAGGTGTCCGGGACGAACTCCCGCACTCGATCGCCGTCACCGTCGAAGAGATGCTGCCCCACGAGGGCAGGGACGACATGATCGACGTGCACGCGTTCCTCTATGTGGAACGACCGAGCCAGAAGGGCATCATCCTCGGGCACAAGGGTGAGCGGCTCAAGGACGTCGGCGCCCGCGCCCGGCAGCAGATCGAGGGTCTCCTCGGCTCGAAGGTCTACCTCGACCTGCACATCAAGGTCGCCAAAGAGTGGCAGCGCGATCCCCGTCAGTTGCGACGGCTGGGCTTCTGACTGAACGGAATGTCTCGATTCGGTCGCGGACACAGGTTGATGATGTGGAACCGGACGGGTGACCTTAGAGTCTCAACCCTTGACTCCGGTGATCGCTGATCGGGCGGCGCGCCCGGGGCGTAGTTCCACATCTCATTCGTGAAGGGAAAGCGGTAAATGACCGACAACCAGGGCCTGCCCAACTACTCCGGCGACCCTCAGGGCGGTGGAGGCTTCAACAACCCCGGCCCGCCGCCCAACAACAACCTGGTGTGGGCCATCCTCACCACGATCCTGTGCTGCCTGCCCTTCGGCATCGTCGCCATCGTCAAGGCGAACCAGGTGAACACCCTCTGGGCACAGGGCCAGCCCGCCGCGGCGCAGGAAGCGGCCGACGCCGCCAAGAAGTGGTCGATCATCGCGGCGATCGTCGGTGGCGTCCTCATCGTTCTGTACGTTGTCCTCGTCGTCGTCCTGGGCGTCTTCGCGGCCTCGGTGGACGTGAACAACTACCGCTGATCCCGGCGCTCGAGGGGGAGACCTCATGACCGACCAGTACCCGAATTACCCGCCTCCGGGCGGGCCACCGCCGCAGCAGCCGTATTACGGCGGCATGCCGAACTACGGACCCCCGCCGGACAACAACCTGGTGTGGGCCATTCTCTGCACGGTGTTGTGCTGCCTGCCGCTGGGTATCGTCGCGATCGTGAAGTCGAGCCAGGTGCAGACGTTGTGGTCGCAGGGCTTCTACGCCGAAGCCCAGAAGGCCGCCGACGACGCGAAGAAGTGGTCCATGTGGGGAGCGATCTCCACGGGCGTTCTCTTCCTGCTGTACATCATCTTCATCGTGGTGATGGTCATCATCGGCGCGTCGGCGGGAAGCTTCACGCCGTGACGACGTCCGTCTACACGGGATTCCCGGCGCGCGGGTTCAAGGCGAAGGCCCGCGCGCTGGGGCCACCCCTGGCCATCGCCGCCGGCGCGGCGGCGGGCTGCGTCGTCCTTTGGCTGGGTGATCCCACCACTCCGGGCGGGCCGCTTCCGGTCTGCCCCACCAAGGCTTTGCTGGGCATCGCCTGTCCCGGCTGCGGTGGCATGCGCATGGTCTACAGCGCGCTGCACGGGGACATCCCCGCCGCGCTGCACTACAACGCGGTGTCCTTTGTGGTCGTTCTACTGCTCGTCTGGAGCACCGTCGCCTGGGCGGTCGGCAGGCTCCGCGGCCGCGCGGTGGACAGCTGGCTGCACTGGCGCTGGACGCCGCTCGCGTTCGGTGTCGTGTTCGTCGTCTGGTTCGTCATCCGTAACCTGCCCTTCGCTCCGTTCACCTCGCTGTACGTGTGAGTGCCGGGCCGAGGCCCGGATCGTCGGTGGTACCGAGTACGCTCCCGCGCACCGGTCTGCTCGGTGTGTACCCATGCCGTACATTCAGCCCGGGTCGCCGCACGGGCCCCGTGTGCCAGGGGCGAGGAACCAGCGAGGGGATTTCGATGACCACTCCCTACGGCCAGCAGCCGCCGGGACAGCAGCCGCCGCCCGGATCCGGGCCCCCGCCGGGGGATGGGCAGCAGCAGTCACCGCAGCCGCAGCAGCCGTTCGGACAGCCGCCGTCGGGAGAACAGCCCTCGCCCTTCGGGCAGCAGCCTCAGCAGGGTGAGCAGTCTTCGCCCTTCGGGCAGCAACCGCAGTCTCCGTTCGGCCAGCAGCCGAACCAGCCGTTCGGCGCGCAGCCGCAGTCCCCGTTCGGGCAGCAGGGCCAGCCTTCGCCGTTCGGCCAGGCCGCCCAGTTCGGCCCGCGGACCGACTACGCCCACTGGGGCCTGCGCGCGGCCGGAACCCTGATCGACTTCGCGCCGATCGTCGTGCTTCCGATCATCGGCTCCATCATCGCCGCGAACGCGAATTCGCTCGTCGGTGGCATCATCGCCGGTATCGGGTACCTCGCGGGCCTCGGCTGGACCGTCTACAACCGGTGGATCAAGATGGGCACCACCGGCCAGTCGCTCGGCAAGAAGATGGTGAACATCAAGCTCGTCCGCGAAAGCGACGGGCAGCCGATCGGCCCGCTGATGGCCTTCGTCCGGGACCTGTGCCACAACCTGGACGGCTGGGTCTGCGGCCTCGGTTACCTCTGGCCGCTGTGGGACGAGAAGAAGCAGACGTTCGCCGACAAGATCCTCAGCACCGTCGTCGTGCCGGGCGAAGCCGACACCGCGCCCGCGTCGGCGCCGTTCGGCCAGACCCCGGGATTTCCCGCGCCGCCGCAGCCGGCTTCGCCGTCGTTCCCCGCGCCGCCCTCGCCGTTCGGCCGGCAGCAGCAGCAGCAGCCGTTCGGCGCGCCCCAGCAGCAGTCGGGTCCGTTCGGCCAGCAGCCTCACCAGCCGCAGCCGTTCGGGCAGCAGCCGTCCCAGCCGCAGGGAACCCCGGCACCATCACCGGAGTCCCAGCCTGGGCCGGCTCTGGGCGAGGCCGAGCCGACGCAGGTCCTCCGCCCGGGGCAGCAGCCTCAGCAGGCACCGTCAGGGTTCGACGAAGCCGAGCCGACGCAGAAGATCACGCCGGAGCAGTTGAAGCGGCAGTTGCCCGGGGCGGAGGGGCCGAACGGGCCCGGAACACCGCAGCAGTAAGGAACGACCGGCGGGATCCACCCGTCGGGAAGCACGACACAAGTGGGGAACCCGATGACGAACCCGTACGGCCAGCAGCCCGGCTACGGCCAGCAGCAGCCCTATGGCCAGCAGCCTCAGCCCGGATACGGACCCCCGTCCGGCGCCACGCCCGCGCCGTACGGCCAGCCCTCCGGCGCGAACCCGATGCCGTACGGCCAGCCCGCGCCTTATGGGCAGCCCGCGCCCTACGGCCAGCCCGCGCCGTATGGCGCTCCGGGCGGTATGCCCGGTGGCGGCGACATCAACTCGATCCCGGACTACAAGGGCTGGGCGATCGGGTGCATCTTCCTCTGCTGGATCATCGCGATCTTCGCGATCATGAAGTCCAACGAGGTCAACACCTACAAGATGCAGGGCAACTACGCCGCCGCCATGGACGCGTCGAAGTCGACGAAGACCATGTGCATGATCGCCTCGATCATCGGCGGTGTCGGCTGCCTGTTCTCCCTTCTCTGGATCATCCTGGTCGCCGCCAGCATCTAGCCCGACCGCAGACGAAAGAACAACGAGGACCTTTTTCATGACCAACCCCTACGGCCAGCAGCAGCCCTACGGACAGCAGCAGCCTGGCTATGGGCCGCCTTCCGGTGGCATGCCCGCCCCCTACGGTCAGCCGGCTCCGTACGGCCAGCCTTCCCCTTACGGCGCGCCGGGCGGTATGCCCGGTGGCGGTGGCGACATCAACGCCATCAAGGACTACAAGGGCTGGGCGATCGGCTGCATCTTCCTCTGCTGGATCATCGCGATCTTCGCGATCATGAAGTCCAACGAGGTCAACACCTACAAGATGCAGGGCAACTACGCCGCCGCCGCGGACGCGTCGCGGTCCACGAGGACCATGTGCATGATCGCCTCGATCATCGGTGGCCTCGGCTGTGTCTTCGCCATCGTGATGATCATCCTCTCGATCGTCGCGGCCTCGTCCGTGCCCAGCTGCTACGGCCGCTACTGCTGATTCCGGGGCGCACCACCCCGATGTCGGTCCCAGGTGGGACGATGTCGGGGTGGTGAACCTCTATCGCGACACCGGAGTGGTGTTGCGGACGCACAAGCTGGGTGAGGCCGATCGGATCGTCACCCTGCTCACGCGGCGGCACGGCAAGGTCCGTGCGGTCGCGAAAGGGGTGCGCCGGACGTCATCGCGTTTCGGGGCCCGGTTGGAGCCGTTCGGGCACGTCGACGTCCAGTTCTACACCGGCCGCACCCTCGACGTGATCACCCAGGTCGAGACGGTCGACGCCTTCGCGCTCCCGCTGGTGGCCGATTACCAGCGCTACACCGCCGCGAGCGCCATCGCCGAGACGGCGGACCGGTTGTCCGCCGAAGAGGGCGAACCGGTGCTCAAGCTCTACATGCTCGTCGTCGGAGCCCTGCGCGCGCTCGCGGGCGGTGAACGGGACAGCTCCCTCGTCCTCGACGCCTTCTTCCTGCGGGCCATGGCGTACGCCGGCTGGGCGCCCGCGATCACCGAATGCGCCCGCTGCGGCCTGCCGGGTCCGCACAAGGCGTTCAGCGTGTCCGCCGGTGGCTCGATGTGCCCGGATTGCCGGGTTCCCGGCTGTGTGCACCCTTCCCAAGAGGTGCTGACCCTGCTCGCGGCGCTCCTGCACGGCGAATGGCCGGTGGCCGAGGCGTCGCTGCCGGTGCCGCGCCGGGACGCGTCCGGCCTGGTCGCGGCGCATCTGCAATGGCATCTGGAACGCCAGCTGCGGTCGCTGCCGCTGGTGGAGAGGCGTGCGCGGGAGAGCGCCACCGGCGCGCAGTAGGGTCGCAGGCACAGGTTCACTCGATCAGGAGGCTCGAAGGTGCTGCGCAGGGGACGCGAGAACAAGGCGTCACAATTCGAACTTCGCGCGCCGGAGCCGCATCCGTCCGGTGCCCGGCCCCCGGAGATCCCCAAGGAACTTCTCCCGAAGCATGTGGCGCTGGTGATGGACGGCAACGGCCGCTGGGCCAACCAGCGGGGACTGCCGCGGATCGAGGGCCACAAACGCGGTGAAGCGGTGATGATCGACGTCGCCAGCGGCGCCGTGGAACTCGGCGTCAAATGGCTGTCGGTGTACGCGTTCTCCACCGAGAACTGGAAGCGGAGCCCGGAAGAGGTCCGGTTCCTGATGGGCTTCAACCGCGACACCATCCGCCGCCAGGTCGACTACCTCGGTTCGATCGGCGTCCGCATCCGCTGGGCGGGCCGCCGTCCGAAGCTGTGGGCGAGCGTCATCAAGGAACTCCAGGTCGCCGAGGAGAAGACCAAGCACAACACGGCGCTGAACATGACGATGTGCGTCAACTACGGCGGCCGTGCCGAACTGGGCGACGCCATGCGCCGGATCGCCCAGGACGTCGCCGACGGGAAGCTGAACCCGGACAAGGTCACCGAGAAGACCATCGGCAAGTACCTGTACCAGCCCGACATGCCGGACGTGGACCTGTTCCTGCGGCCGTCGGGGGAGCAGCGGACGTCGAACTTCCTGCTCTGGCAGTCGGCCTACGCCGAGATGGTCTACCAGGACACGCTCTTCCCGGACTTCGACCGCACCCACCTGTGGCGGGCCTGCCTCGAGTTCGCCAAACGGGACCGCCGCTTCGGCGGGGCCATCGACAAAGCTTCGGAAGGAACTTCATGACCACCGAAGCGGCGGACACGGCGGCTCTGCTCACCTCCGCGCGGGAGGCCCTCGAGCGCTACCTCGAAGTCCACGTCGACGACGACGGCGCGCTGACCTTCTCGCACGCGGACGTCCCGTGCGTCATCCAGGCGACCCGGCTGGCCGAAGGGCTGACCGTGCTGAGCCTGACCTGCGTCGTCGCCTGGGACCTGCCGGACGACCCGGCGATCGCGGCCTCGGCGGCTGAACGCGCCGGTCAGGGCCTGTTCGGGACGCTCGGGGTCGTGCGTTCGGAGAAGGGCATCGACATCACGCTGAGGTATGCGTTCCCGGCCGAGGGCATGGACCCGTCGCCGCTCGGAACGCTGCTCATGCTGGTCGTCTCGACGGCGTCGCAGCTGCGCTCGGACCTGCTGGGCACCGCTCCCGGGGAGTGACCGCCGGAACGCAGGGTCACCTGGCATCATCTCGCGCATGGAAACCATTTCCAGAAGCGCCCCGGAGAAGCCGGCCCGGCGGTTCAAGATCACCTCGATCGAGGTGCTCTGCGCGATCCTGCTGATCGCGATCCTCGGGCAGAGCTGGCTCCAGCAGGTGTTCGACGTGCCCGCGCTGCGGACCGGCTCGACCGTGTTCGTCGCCGTCTGCGTGCAGGCATTGCCGTTCCTGGTGCTCGGGGTGCTGATCAGCGGCGCGATCGCGGCGTTCGTGCCCGCGCGGGTGCTGGAGAAGGTGCTGCCGCGCCGGGCCGGTGCGGCCGTCGGCGTCGCGGGGCTGGCCGGGGTCGCCCTGCCGGGCTGTGAATGCGCGTCGGTGCCGGTCGCGCGGCGGCTGATCGGCCAGGGTGTCGCGCCCGCGGCCGCGTTGACCTTCCTGCTGGCCGCGCCCGCGGTGAACCCGGTGGTGCTGGTCGCCACGGCGGTGGCGTTCCCCGGTAACCCGGAGATGGTGTTCGCCCGGTTCGCTGGTTCGCTCGCCACGGCGATGGTGATGGGCTGGCTGTGGGCGAAATGGGGCAAGCTCGACTGGATCGCGGAGCGGGCTTTGCGGCGGCTTCCGGAGGTTCAGCACGGCTCGCGGTGGAAGACCTTCGCCGAGACCGCGCGGGCGGATCTGGTCGAGGCGGGCGGCTTCCTCGTGCTCGGCGCGATGATCGCCGCCGCGATGAACGTGCTGGTGCCCGCCAAATGGTTCGGCGTGCTGGGGGAGCAGGTCGTGCTCGGGGTGCTGGTGATGGCCGTGCTCGCCGTCGTGCTGGCCCTGTGCAGTGAGGCCGACGCCTTCGTCGCCGCCTCGCTGACCGCGATGCCGCTGCTGCCGAAACTGGTGTTCCTGGTGGTCGGGCCCGCGATCGACGTGAAGCTGTTCGCGCTGCAGACCGGCACCTTCGGCAAGTCCTTCGCGCTGCGGTTCGCGCCGGTGACGTTCGTCGTCGCGCTGTCCTGCGCCGTCGTTTCCGGCGTGCTGATCCTCGGCGGTGGCGCATGAAACGCGAGACCCAGAACATCCTGCTGATCCTGCTCGGCGGGGCCCTGCTCAAGATCACGATCAACGGCGACTACCTGCGCTACGTCAAACCCGCGCAGCAGCCGTGGATCATCGCGGGCGGCGCGGTGATGGTCGCGCTGGGCGTGGTCGCGATCGTCCGCGACCTGCTGGCCGCCCGTGCCGCCGCCGTCGTGTCCGGGGACGTGCACGCGCACGACCACAACACCCGGTCGGCCTGGCTGCTGATGGTGCCGGTGCTGGCGGTGTTCCTGGTCGCGCCGCCCGCGCTGGGCGCCGATTCGGTGACCCGCACCGAGGCCAGGGCGCCGCAGAGCGCTTCGGCGAGCAACGCGGCCGCGTTCCCGCCCCTGCCCGCCGGGGACGTGGTGCCGCTGGAGGTCAACGAGTTCGTCAGCCGGGCGGGCTGGGACAAGAGCGGGACCCTGAACGGGCGCGCGGTGCGGCTGTCCGGCTTCGTCGTGCAGAACGAGGGCAACACGATGCTGGCCAGGATGGTGATCGGCTGCTGTGCCGCCGACGCCTTCCCGATCACCGTGCGGCTGGTGGGCGGGGGCGTGTCGGGGTTCGCGAACGACACCTGGCTGGAGGTCACCGGGACGGTCGTGCCGGGGACCGCGGTGCGGGAGAACAGCTACATGCCGGACTTCACGCTCACCTCGGTGCGGCAGGTACCGGCGCCGAAGGACCCTTACGAGTACTGAGCGGATCCGCGTCGCCTCGTGAGTGGTAAGGGCGGTTCTATTGAGGGGCCGACCGCGCGGTGAATGTCCACAAAGGACACGCTTCGGGCGGCCAGTGTCCGGTTTGGGTAGTCTGCACGGTTCCGCGAGGGAGTCGTGAGTGGCAAAGAGGGCTCTAACCCTCATTCTCACTCACGACCCCGGCCAGGATCGTACATATAGACATGAACCGGACACCGCGCAGTCGGAAACTGTCCCTTGTGGACACTCAGTTGCGCTTGGACGTCAGCGGAGAGGGCCCACGCCACGTTTGACTTACCCCTGAAGAACCGTCCTTACCACTCACGAGGCCTTGAACAGTCAGTGGTTCGAGCAGGTCCCGACGATCTCCACGGTGTGGCTGATGTCGGAGAAGCCGTGCTCCGAAGCGATCTTCTCGGCCCACCGCTCCACGGCGGGCCCCTCGACCTCGACAGTGCTGCCGCAGAGCCGGCACACCAGGTGATGGTGGTGGTGCGACGAGCAACGCCGGTAGATGGCCTCGCCGGTGTCGGTGCGCAGCACGTCGATCTCGCCGGCCTCCGACAGCGACTGCAGCGTCCGGTACACCGTCGTGAGCCCGATGCCGTCACCGCGTTTGCGCAGCTCGTCGTGCAGTTCCTGGGCGGAACGGAAGTCGTCGATCTCCTTGAGGAGCTCGACCACGGCGGCCCGCTGTTTCGTCGACCGGCGTCCCGGCACCGGCGCGGAACTGTTGGCCGTCGTCGGACTCATGCTCACTTCCCCTCCTGAACGTGGGCTACGGCGTCCACCACGATATGCGCAAGGTGATCGTCGACCAGCCGGTACACCACCTCACGGCCGCGTCGCTCACCCTGTACGACACCCGCGGTCTTCAGCACCCGCAGGTGCTGGCTGATCAGCGGCTGCGCGACATCGAGCGTGTCCACCAGTTCGTGCACGCACCTGTCCGCGTTACGCAGCTGCAGGACGATGGCGATGCGCACGGGCGCGGCGAGCGCCCTGAGCAGGTCGCCGGCGTCCGCGAGGACGGCGGGTGAGGCTGACGTGGCGGGTTCGGCGGGGGGACGGGCCGCCGAATGCGGTCCGGGGTCTTCCGAGAGTCCCGGGGCGGCCGAGTCCGGGGTCACCGTAGCCATCGCCGCCTCCATGTCCATCATGATTTCCGAAGTCATTGCCAGTAACAGTCCAGCCCATCTTAGTGTTCCCGCCCCCGGCGGTCTGTTCGCCGACCGGGCGACCACCCGGCGGGCACGTTACTGCTCCATTCGGGTAACTTCGCGAAGAAATGACCATTCCACTTCGCATGTGGTCGCCAACGGTGCAAGGTTGTCGCGGAGCGTTTCGTCGCTTCTCGTACGCTGACGACCGCGCTCTGAGGGCCCGGAGAGGCAGTGGGGAGACATGACTCGTTTCGTGACGAAGCTGGCCGCCGCGACGGCGGCCGCCGCTTTGGTGTCGGTTCCGGGGCTCGCCTCGGCGCAGACGACGCAGGCCGTCGATGAGAAGACCGGCCCCGTGTCGTTCGCGAATGTGGCGTCGGTGCGCATCGGGAACCTGGGATCGCTGATCACCGAGACCCAGCGTTCGCCGCTGACGCCCGGCCAGTCGAAACTCTCCCCGGACCGCACCGTCGTCCCGCGTGACCCGGGCGAGCAGAACACCTTCGGCGACAAATGGGCCATCAACCTGGGCCGCTTCGGCGCCCAGAGCCCGTTCCCGCCCGGGATCGCCAGCCGCGACCACAACGTCCTCGCCGCGCTGCAGCAGACCACGGTCCCGACGGCGGTCGCGGAGAGCAACTACGCGCTGCTCGACAACGGGCGCGGAGGCGCGAAGCCCGCCGACAACACCGTGCTGGTGCTCGAAGGCGCGAAGAGTTCCGTCGACTGCTCGTCGCCGAGCAAGGCGACGTCGTCGACGAGCGTGGGCAAGATCTGGGTGCGGGACCAGAGTGGCGCGCTCAAGCCGTCCGGTGCTTCGGGCGTCGACGTCAAGGGGCTCAAGCTCGGCCCGCCGTCGCTCATCAAGAACGAGAGCATCGACAAGGAGGAGACCACCTCCGACCTGACCGTGTCCCGGGTGACCGCCTTCGACCAGCTCATCCGGCAGGACGGCTGGCGCAGCGGCGACGTGACCGCGGTCGCGGGCTGGAAGGTGGACATCGTCACGCACGTGCGCGACGACGCGGGCAAGGACCTGCGCGAGGCTCGCACGACGCTCGTGCTCGGCGGCGTGAGCTGCTCGATCCCGAAGAACTTCGTCGCGAAGCCCGCCGGCGGTACGGGGCCGGGCGCGGCGCCCGAGCAGCCCGCGGTGCCGGGGACGGTGCCCGCGGGCGGTATCCCGCCGCAGGCCGCCGACTCGACGCGGACCGTGGTCGGGCTGGGGCTGCTGGGTGGTGGCATCGTGATCGGCGCCGCGGCCATGCTGCTCCTCCGTCGTCGCAAGCCCGTTCCGGTGCGGGAGAAGTAGCGGTCCCGTGCGGCCATGGCTGGCGGGGCTGTCCGCCGTCGTCTCCGCGCTCGCCATCTCAGCGGGCGTGATCGTGCTGACCTGGATCCCGCCGGACCAGACGGTGTCGTTCGCGGAACCCGCGGTCGTGCCCGGTGAGGACGGTGCTCCCTTGGCACTGCCCGCCGACAGCTCGAAACGCGGGCAGCGGCCCGGCACCATCCGTCTGCCCGAAGGCGGATCGGCGAAACTCGTCCGCTCCGAGGTGAACTCCAACGGTGTCCTCCCGATCCCGCGCGGGCTCGGCGACGCGGCCTGGTGGGGTGCGCGGCTCGGCGCCGAAGCGGGTACGGCGCTGATCTCCGGGCACGTCAACTGGGGCGGCGCCAAAGGGCCGTTCGACGAGCTGTGGCGGATGCGCGAGGGCCAGGAAGTGGCCGTCAGCGACGCGGCGGGCGGCATCTGGGTCTACCGCGTCCGCGAGGTCGTCACCGTGCACAAGAACGACCTGCCCACGCAGGCCGCGAAGCTGTTCGCGCAGAGCGGGCCGCACCGGCTGGTGCTGGTCACCTGCGGCGGCGACTACCTCGGCGGGACGGACGGCTACCGGGACAACCGGGTGATCGTCGCGACGCCGGTTTCCGGGCCGCCCGCCTGACCTCCCGCATTTAGTCCTCTGAATGCGGTAGTTGCACGCGCAAGGACCGCATTCAGAGGACTAAATGCGGGAAAATCGGTGCAACCTCGCTCCGCTCGTGTCGCGTGTCTAGCGACACCGGCCGCTCCGGCGGCTCGACGCGAGCAAGGAGTAAATACCCGATGGTGGGACAGTTCGACGACAACGCGGCGAGCGAGGAGCAGCCGAAAAAGCGCTCCAGCCTGGGGTTGATCCTCATCGGCGCCGCTCTCTTCGTGGTGGCGGCCGTGGTCGCGGTGTTGGTTTTCACCGGAAAGAGCGATCCGGTCGTGGCCGCCGCGCAGGATCAGACGACCACGTCGGCGGTCCAGACGTCCGAGGTCCAGACTGACGCCGGACAGGCGCCGGGCACGGTCAGACTCCCCGGCGGCGGCACGGCGAAACTCATCCGCAAGGAACTGACGGCGGACGGGACCCTCCCCATCCCCGAGGGGCTCGACGAAGCCACCTGGTGGGGCGCGAAACTGGGCGCCGACCAGGGAGCCTCCCTGCTTTCCGGGCACGTGAACTGGAAGGGCAAGAAGGGCCCGTTCGACGAACTGTGGCGGCTCAAGACCGGCCAAGAGGTCAACGTCGTCGACACCGACGGCGGCAAGTGGGTGTACAAGATCGGCGAGATCGTCACCGTGCACAAGACGAAGCTGGCCGAACAGGCGGAGAAGCTGTTCGGGCCGGACGGGCCGCATCGGCTGGTGCTGGTCACCTGCGGTGGCGAGTACGTCGGCGGGACCGACGGTTACGAGGACAACCGCGTCGTCACCGCCTCGTTGGTCAGCAGGCCCTGAGCGGTCCGACCTCGCCGGAGGTCGCGCGGGGACGGGCGGTTAGTCTTGTCCTTCTAGCCCATACCCGTCCCCGCATGCTTCGGAGCGTGGAGTGCCCGCCAACACCATTGAGACCGTCGTCAGCCTGTGCAAGCGTCGAGGCTTCGTTTTCCCGTGTGGAGAGATCTACGGCGGTACCAAGTCGGCGTGGGACTACGGGCCCCTCGGTGTCGAACTCAAGGACAACATCAAGCGCCAGTGGTGGAAGACCGTCGTGCAGAGCCGCGACGACGTCGTCGGCCTCGACTCCTCGGTGATCCTGCCGCGCCAGGTCTGGGTCGCGTCGGGTCACCTCGACGTCTTCACCGACCCGTTGATCGAATGTCTCTCCTGCCACAAGCGGTTCCGTGCCGACCAGCTGGCCGAGGACTTCTCCGCCCGTTCGGGCAAGGAGGTGTCCGAGGACGACCTGTCCGAGGTGCCGTGCCCGAACTGCGGCACCCGCGGGCAGTACACCGCGCCGCGTGACTTCAACATGATGCTCAAGACCTACCTCGGCCCGGTCGAGTCCGAGGAAGGCGTGCACTACCTCCGCCCGGAGACCGCGCAGGGCATCTTCATCAACTTCCTCAACGTGCAGACCGCGGCGCGCAAGAAGCCGCCGTTCGGCATCGGTCAGATCGGCAAGTCGTTCCGGAACGAGATCACGCCGGGCAACTTCATCTTCCGCACGCGCGAGTTCGAGCAGATGGAGATGGAGTTCTTCGTCGAGCCGGGCGAGGACGAGACCTGGCACCAGTACTGGATCGACGCGCGCACCGAGTGGTACAAGGACCTCGGCATCAAGGCGGACAACCTCCGCCTGTACGAGCACCCGAAGGAAAAGCTCTCCCACTACTCGAAGCGCACCGTCGACATCGAGTACCGCTTCGCGTTCAACGCGGGCCAGGAATGGGGCGAGCTCGAAGGCATCGCGAACCGCACCGACTTCGACCTCACGACGCACTCGAACCACTCCGGTGTGGACCTGTCGTTCTTCGACCAGGCCACGAAGCAGCGGTTCCGCCCGTTCGTCATCGAGCCCGCGGCCGGTGTCGGCCGGTCGATGATGGCGTTCCTCGTCGACGCGTACCACGAGGAAGAGGTGCCGAACGCCAAGGGCAGCACCGACAAGCGCGCCGTGCTGAAGCTGGACTACCGGCTCGCGCCGTTCAAGGTCGCCGTGCTTCCGTTGTCCCGCAACGCCGATCTCACGCCGAAGGCGCGCGACGTCGCGGCGGCGCTGCGCAAGCACTGGAACGCCGACTTCGACGACGCCGGCGCGATCGGCCGCCGTTACCGGCGCCAGGACGAGATCGGGACGCCGTACTGCGTCACCGTCGACTTCGATTCGCTCAACGACCACGCGGTTACCGTGCGGGAGCGCGACACCATGGCGCAGGAGCGGGTCGCGATCGACAAGCTCGAGTCGTACCTGGCGGGTCGGCTGATCGGCGCCTGACAGCCGTTCCTAGCGCGTGAAGGCCCCCTTCCCTCTGCTCAGCCGAGGGAAGGGGGCCTTCACGCGTTTCGGGCAACCCCCACCCCTGACAACTGTCACCCTCAGGTCATGACGCGCGGCCCACGGCCGCGAAGCCCCCGCGCGACAAGCTCTACTCATGCGAGAACAAGACATCACCGCGGGGGCGGCGGTACGGCTTTCCGGGCTGCGTAAGCACTATGGCGACGTCCACGCCGTCGACGGCGTGGACCTGACGATCGCGCCGGGCGAGGTGGTCGCGCTCCTCGGCCCCAACGGCGCGGGCAAATCCACCACGGTCGACATGATCCTGGGCCTGAGCGTGCCCGACAACGGCACCGTGACCGTCTTCGGCCGCGAGCCGGGTGACGCGGTCGGCGACGGGATGATCGGCGCGATGCTGCAGGGCGGCGCGCTCGTCGAGGATCTCACGGTCGCCGAGACCGTCGGCATGGTCGCGGCACTGCATCGCAAGCCGATGCCCATGCGGGAGGCGTTGCGCCGCGCCGGGATCGAGGATCTCGCGAACCGGCGTTCCACCAAGCTTTCCGGCGGGCAGAAGCAGCGCGTGCGGTTCGCCGTCGCGCTGGTGAGCGATCCCGATCTGCTGATCCTCGACGAGCCGACCGCCGCGATGGACGTCGGCACGCGCCGCGAGTTCTGGAAGTCCATGTACGAGTACACGAACTCCGGTCGCACGGTCCTGTTCGCCACCCACTATCTGGAAGAGGCCGAAGAGTTCGCCGACCGTGTCGTGCTGATGCGGTCGGGGCGGATCGTCGCGGACGGTTCGGTCGCGCAGGTCCGTGCGCTGGCAGGGGGACGCACGATCCGCGCGGTGGTGCCCGCGGCGGCGGAACCGGTGATCGCGGACCTTCCCGCGATCACCGGTTTCGAACTCCGCGGCGGCCGCGCCGCGATCTCCAGCTCCGATTCCGACGCCACGCTGCGGGCGCTGCTGACCCGCGTGCCCGAAGCGCACGACATTGAGATCAGCGCCGTCGGCCTCGAAGGCGCGTTCCTTTCCCTGACCACCGAAGACACCGAAAGCACCGAGGAAGCCGTCCGATGAACCCGACCTATCTCAAGACCGAGATCGTCCGTACCTTCCGTTCCACCCGGTTCGTGCTCTTCGCCGTCGCCTTCCCGGTGCTGATGTTCCTGTTGCAGTCCAACGTCTTCAGCTCCGCGGACGTGAACATCTCCGGCGTGATCATGGTCAACATGATGGCCTTCGGCACCTTCTCCGCCGCGATGACCAGCGGCGCGAAACTGTCCCTCGAGCGGTACACCGGCTGGCAGCGCCAGCTGCGGCTGACCCCGCTGACCGGCGCCGGGTATCTCGGCGGCAAGGCGCTCTCGGCGATGCTCGTCGCGCTTCCGTCGTTGCTCGTCGTCCCCCTGATCGGCGTCCTGTTCCAAGACGTCCACCTCGACGCCGCCGGCTGGCTGCGGCTGGTGTTCGGCATCTGGCTCGGCGCGATCCCGCTGGTGCTGCTCGGCCTGCTGCTCGGCCAGTTCGGCACGCCGGAGTCGATGCAGCCGCTGAACATGATCGTCATGATGGGCATGGGTTTCCTGGGCGGGATGTGGATCCCCATCGACGCGATGCCGTCGTGGATGGCCGACATCGCCCAGGTGACGCCGACGTACTGGCTGATCCAGCTGGTCCGGCCGGTGGTCACCGACCATCTCACGGTGAGCCTCCCGGCCGCGCTCGGTGTGCTGGCGGCATGGACCGCCGTCATCGGGGTGCTGGTGATCAGGCGTTACCGTAAGGACAGTGCGCGGGTCTGAGAAAAGGGTGAACCGGTGAACGACTACCCGGGCAGGGTCAAGACGGGCTTGAACAGCCGTGAGAACTGGTGGGCGGAAATGCCGCCGCGGACCGGCAGCGGGCCCCAGCCGGCGAAGTGGGCAGTGCTGGGGCTCGCCTTCATCCTGCCGAGCTTCATTCCCACGGTGGTCGAGCTGACCACGGACGGGATCGCCGCCGACGAACTGGTGATCGCCGGTCTCCTGATCGTCTACGGGGCCTGCTACGTGCTGTTCCCGCTCGCTCTGCGGCCTTCCCGGCGGAAGACGACCTACGTCTTCTCGGTGCTGATGCTGCTCATCGGGCTCGCCCTGGTCTTCCTGCACGGCAACAACCCGTACATCCTGATCTACGCGACGGCGGTACTGGCCTTCGCGCTGCCGCCGGCGTGGGCGCTGATCCTGGACGGCGGCGCCCTGCTGCTGGTGCTGGGCGTCCACCTGATCGTCGGGAAGGACGACTTCGGCGATCTCGTGGCGGTCACCTCGATCACGGCGGCGATGTTCTTCATGGCGAGCCTGGTCCGCGCGGTGCGGAAACTGGAGGCGGCGAACCGGGAGATCGCGACGCTCGCGGTGGCGGGCGAACGCGAGCGCCTGGCGCGGGATCTGCACGACATCCTCGGCCACAGCCTCACCACCATCACGGTCAAGGCCGGGCTCGCCCGCCGGATACTGGAGAGCGGCAAGGACGATTCCCGCGCGTTGCAGGAGATCAGCGAGGTCGAGGGCCTGACCCGCAGTGCGCTCTCGGACATCCGCGCCACGGTTTCCGAATATCGCGAGGTGTCGCTGTCTGCGGAGGTCGCTGGGGCGAGGGCGGCGTTGCGGGCGGCCGAGATCGACGCGGATCTGCCGCACGCGGTGGACAACGTCGACCCCGCCCTGCAACGCACTTTCGGCTATGTGCTGCGGGAAGCGGTCACCAACGTGCTCCGGCATTCCGGGGCGAAGCACGTGAAGGTCCGGCTCGGCAAGACCTGGCTGGAAGTCGAGGACGACGGCGACGGGGGCGACGTGGTGGCGGGGAACGGCCTGCGCGGGCTCTCCGAACGGCTGGACGCGGTCGGCGGGACCTTGACCGCCACCACGCCACCTGCGGGAGGATGGCTCGTCCGGGCGGACGTACCCGAGTCCGCCCTGCGGAGCGGCGCGCGTGCGCCGCTCTCCGAACCCGCTGGAGGCTGCGCGTGATCCGGGTCCTGCTCGCCGACGACCAGGCGATGGTGCGCGGGGCCTTGGCCACCGTGCTCGGCCTCGAAAGCGACATCGAGGTGGTCGCCCAGGTCGGCTCGGGCGACGAAGTGCTTCAGCGGGCGAAGGAGACCGCCCCGGATGTCGCGCTGCTCGACGTCCAGATGCCGGGCAAGGACGGTCTCGAAGCCGCCGCCGAACTGCACGGCGCGCTGCCGATGTGCCGGATCATCATCTGCACCACCTTCGGGCGGCCCGGCTACCTGTCGCGGGCGATGGCGGCGGGAGCCGCGGGATTCGTGGTCAAGGACGCTCCGCCGGAGCAGCTCGTCGACGCCGTCCGGCGGGTCCACGGCGGGCTCCGGGTGGTCGATCCCGCACTAGCCGCCGAGTCGCTCGCCACCGGCGCGAGCCCGCTCACCGGACGTGAACACGACGTCCTCAAGGCCGCCAAGGACGGCAGCACGGTGGCCGACATCGCCCGCGCGCTGCATCTGTCCGAAGGCACCGTGCGCAACCATCTTTCGGCCGCGATGGGCAAGACCGGGGCGAGGACGCGGGCCGAGGCCGTGCGGCTCGCGGAAGAGCACGGCTGGCTCTGAGATCACCCCGCCGCTCTGCGAGAATCACCCGCGTGAGTACCGCCGAACGGACCAAACCCACCCGCGCGAACTGGGTGCGCCGGAGCCTGGCGGGGTTCCTGCTGGTCGTCGTCGCGCTGATCGGCGGAACGGCGTTCCGGGTCTGGCAGGTGGCTCGGGAGGACGTGCGCGACCGGGCCGACGTCATCGTGGTGCTCGGCGCGGCGCAGTACAACGGCAGGCCGTCGGAGATATTCCAGGCGCGGCTGGCCAAGGCGAAGACGCTGTACGACCAGGGCGTCGCCAAGGTGATCGTGACCGCGGGCGGCAAGAAGGCCGACGACAACTACACCGAGGCGCAAGCGGGCGCGCAGTGGCTGCGCAAACGGGGCGTGCCCGCGTCGGCGACGCTGCCGGTCGGTGAGGGCAGCGACACCCTGCGGAGCCTCCGCGCTGTCGCCGAGCAGGTGCAGCAGCGCGGCTGGAAGACCGCCGTGCTGGTCAGCGACCCGTGGCACTCGTTCCGCGCGCGGGTGATGGCCGACGACCTCGGGCTGGAGGCCTGGACGTCGCCCACCCATCGCGGCCCGATCGTGCAGGCCCGCGAGACGCAGGCGCGCTACATCGTCCGTGAGACCGGCGCGCTGCTGTATTACCGCCTCACCAGGTTCCCCGCCGAGGTCTGAACCCGATAAGTGTCGGTGATCGCGCTTAAGCTTGGCTGGTGAGCGACATCTACACCGAGGCCGACAGGGCGCGCCTGCTGCCCGAGCGGCCCAAGGGCGCGGCGCTGGAGGGCGCCCAGGACGGGCGAAGCGCCTTCGCCCGTGATCGCGCACGCGTGCTGCACTCGGCGGCCCTGCGGCGGCTGGCCGGCAAGACGCAGGTGGTCGGCCCGGGTGAAGGTGCCGAGGTCAGCGGCGTACCCCGCACCCGGCTGACGCATTCGCTGGAGGTCGCCCAGATCGGCAGGGGGATCGCGGACGAACTGGGCGCGGATCCGGATCTGGTGGACACCGCAGGCCTCGCGCACGACATCGGGCACCCGCCGTTCGGGCACAACGGCGAGCGCGCGCTGGACGAGGTCGCGCAGCCGTGCGGCGGTTTCGAGGGCAACGCGCAGACGTTGCGGATCCTGACCAGGCTGGAGCCCAAGGTCCTGCTCGAAGGCGGCGTCGTCGGCGGGCTGAACCTCACCCGCGCGTGCCTGGACGCCTCGACGAAATACCCGTGGCAACGTGAAGAAGGTAATCCGAAGTACGGCGTCTACGCCGACGACGCCGAGGTCTTCGCGTGGGTGCGGCAAGGAGCGCCGGACCGCCGCACCTGCCTGGAAGCGCAGATCATGGACTGGTCCGACGACGTCGCGTATTCCGTGCACGACGTCGAAGACGGGGTGCTGGCGGGCCGCATCTCGTTGCGGGTACTGGCCGACGCGGAGGAACGCGCGGCGGTGGCCGAGGCGGCGCGAAGGTTTTCGCACCAGTCCCAGTCCACTTTGGAAGGTGCGGCGAAGGAACTGCTCGACCTGCCCGTGGTCGCGGAACTCACCGAGCCGGGGCTCGACGGATCGCTCAAGGCGCAGGTCGCGCTGAAACGGCTGACGAGTGAGCTGGTCGGCCGGTTCGCGACGGCGGTGGTCGGCGCGACGAGGGAGGTGTACGGCGAGGGGCCGCTGAGCCGCTACGCCGCGAGGCTGGTCATCCCGGAACAGGTCGCGGCCGA
Organism: Amycolatopsis sp. NPDC102389; assembly: GCF_044765885.1. Classification (NCBI taxonomy): domain Bacteria; kingdom Bacillati; phylum Actinomycetota; class Actinomycetes; order Pseudonocardiales; family Pseudonocardiaceae; genus Amycolatopsis; species Amycolatopsis sp. NPDC102389. The sequence continues at coordinate 504 of NZ_JBIWKX010000082.1, read as the reverse complement.
GGTCGCGCTGTTCAAGGCGCTCGCGCTGCGGTACGTGATGAGCGACAGGCGGCGCCTCGCGATGCAGGACGGGCAACGTCAGACGCTCGCCGAACTGGTGGGCGCGCTGTGCCGCCGCGCGCCGGACGCGCTGGACGGCCTGTTCCTGCCCGCCTGGGAGGCCGCCGCGGACGACGCGGCCCGCCTGCGCGTGGTCGTCGACCAGGTGTCGTCGCTCACGGACGCGCAGGCTTACGCGTGGCACGCCTGGCACACCGGCCGCCACGGCTGAGCCGATCCTCGGTTCGGTGATCCTCTGGTCGCGCCGTGAAGGACCCCTTGAGGGACCCAGAGTCCCCCAAAGTTCCCCTCACCAGCATCCGGACACCACCGCGACCAAGGGTGCCGGAATGTGGTGGGTCAAGGGGGTGGGGGGGGGGGGGGGGGGGGGGGGGGGGCCCCCGCCCCCCCCCCCCCCCCCCCCCCCCCCGGCGGGGGGGGGGGGCGGGGCCGGCGCGGCGGCCC
>NZ_JBIWKX010000081.1:0-30552 GCF_044765885.1 Amycolatopsis sp. NPDC102389 | reverse complement strand
ACGCCACTCACGACCCGCGCTTGACCAGGGCCGAAGGCTCCTTTCACCGCATTAGACGCGGCGAAGGGAGCCTTCATCCCATCATCGGGCCGCCCAAGAACACGCCACGTTTGACCTTCGGCTCAAAAATAGAACCGCCCTTACCACTCACGAGGCGCTGTCGTCAGCTGTTGCGCGGGAACCCGAGGTTCACCCCGCCCTGCGAAGGATCGGGCCACCGCGAGGTGACGACCTTCGTCCGCGTGAAGAAGTGGAATCCCTCCGGCCCATAGGCGTGGCTGTCCCCGAAGAGCGAGTCCTTCCACCCGCCGAACGAGTAGTAGCCGACCGGCACCGGGATCGGCACGTTCACGCCGACCATCCCGACCTCGACCTCGTTCTGGAACCGCCGCGCGGCCCGCCCGTCGTTGGTGAAGATCGCGGTGCCGTTGCCGTAGGCGTTGGCGTTGATCAGCTCCAGCGCCGCGTCGTAGCCCTCGGCCCGCGCGACCGCCAGCACCGGCCCGAAGATCTCGTCGGTGTAGATCGACATGTCCGGGGTGACCTGGTCGAACAGCGTCGGGCCGAGCCAGAACCCGCCGTCCTCGCCGTCGACCTCGACGCCGCGGCCGTCGACGACGAGCCGGGCGCCCGCTTCGACCCCGGCCTCCACATAGGACTCGACGCGTTCGTGGTGGGCGGCGGTGACGAGCGGGCCCATCTCCGAGGTGGGCCGCCTGCCGTCGCCGACGCGCAGCCGTGTGATCCGCTCGGCGATCTTCGCGACCAGTTCGTCGCCGACCGGGTCGACCGCGACCACGACCGACACCGCCATGCACCGCTCCCCCGCCGAGCCGAAGCCCGCGGAGACGGCCGCGTCGGCGGCGAGGTCGAGGTCGGCGTCCGGGAGGACGACCATGTGGTTCTTCGCGCCACCGAGTGCCTGCACGCGTTTCCCGTGCCTGGTCCCGGTTTCGTAGACGTACTTCGCGATCGGCGTCGACCCGACGAACGAGATCGCCTTGACGTCGCGGTGTTCCAGCAGCCCGTCGACGGCCACCTTGTCGCCGTGCAGGACGTTGAGGACGCCGTCGGGCAGGCCCGCCTCGGCGAACAGTTCCGCGATGAACACCGCCGCGGACGGATCCTTCTCGCTCGGTTTGAGCACGACGGTGTTGCCGCAGGCGAGCGCGTTCGGCACGAACCACAGCGGGACCATCGCCGGGAAGTTGAACGGCGAGATCACGCCGACCACGCCCAGCGGCTGCGAGATCGAGTACACGTCGACGCCGGTCGAGGCGTTCTCGCTGAACCCGCCCTTGAGCATTTGCGCCGCGCCGCAGGCGAACTCGACATTCTCGATCGCGCGCGCGACTTCACCCGCCGCGTCGGATTCGACCTTGCCGTGTTCGCTGGTGACGATCTTCGCCAGCTCGTGACGACGCGCCGAAAGCAGCTCACGGAAGGCGAACAGCACCCGGGTCCGCCCGGCCAGCGACGTCCCGCGCCAGCCCGGCAGCGCCCGGGACGCGGCCGCGACGGCGGCGTCGACGTCGTCCTGCGCCGCGAAGGCGACCTTCGCCCGCACCTGGCCGGTGGCCGGATCGAACACGTCACCGGATCGTTCGCTCACGCCTTCGCAGGGTTTGCCGTCTATCCAGTGGTTGATGCGGTCGGTCACGGGTTCCGCCTTCCGGGTCCGGGTGCCTGCTCCTGGTCGAGTCTGGGTGCGCGCGCCACACCGACGCCATCGTCAACGTGTACGGACTCCCGCTCCCGGCCGTACAGTCTGTCTCCAGCGTTGTCGAACCGGGTGGGAGGCCGATGTACCCGACCGTCGCCGAGGTGCTCGCGCTGCCGGTGCTGCGTCAGGGCAGGCCGCACGTGGTGGCGGGGGCGGCGGGGCTGGACGCGCCGGTCCGCTGGGCGCATGTCGCCGAGGTCGCGGACATCGCCCCGTTGCTGCGCGGCGGGGAGCTCGTGCTCACCACCGGGGTCGCGCTGCCCGACGACGGCGCCGCGCTGGCCCGGTACGTCGGCGACCTGGCGGGTATCGGGGTCGCCGGGATCGTCGTCGAACTGGTCCGTCATTGGAGTGAGAAGCTGCCGCCCGCGCTGGTCGAGGCCGCGGACCGCCACGGTGTCCCCCTGATCACCCTTTCGCGCGAGACGCGCTTCGTGGCGGTCACCGAGGCGGTGAACGGGCTGATCGTCGACGCCCAGGTCGACGAACTGCGCGCGGCTGAGCGAGTCCACGAGACCTTCACCGCTCTGACGATCGCCGGCGCCGAACCGGGAGACATCCTGCGCGAGGTCGCGAGGCTCACCGAACATCCCGTCGTGCTGGAGACGCTGTCGCACGAGGTCCTCGCCTACGACACGGCGGGGACCGACCCCGGCGAGCTGCTGCCCGGCTGGCCGTCCCGGTCGCGGCCGGTGCAGGTCGGCGAGCGGACCGGCTACCACCAGGGCGCGGGCTGGCTGATCACCGTGATCGGCGCGCGCGGGCACGACTGGGGACGGCTGGTCGTCGTCTGCGGGGATCCGCCGCCGCATCGGCACGTCGTGGTCGCCGAACGGGCCGCGTCCGCGCTCGCGGTCCACCGGCTCGTCGCCAAGGACACCGACAGTCTCGAACGCCAGGCGCACCGCGCGATCCTGACCGAACTGCTGGCGAACCCGGTGCCGCCCGCCGAACTGACCGCGCGGTCCTCCGCGCTGGGTGTTCCGCTGACGGGACGGTTGCTGGTCGGGGTCGCCGTGCGGCCCCGGATCACCGTGACCGCCAAGACCGCGCAGTCCACTCCGGTGCTGCTGCGGGAGCTCGCCGAGGCGACCGTGCTCGCGGCGCGGCACGCCAAGGTGTCCGCGCTGGTGGCCACCGACGACACCCAGGTGCGCGCGCTGATCGCACTCTCGCCGGAGGCGGGGGTCGACGCGGTCCTGAAGCGGCTGGCCACCGACGTCCACGAGGCCCGCGCCGGCGCGCCCGCCGTGGTCGCGGTCGGGACCACGGGGAGCGGGCCCGCCGAAGCACGGCGGACGCTCGTCGAAGCCGCGCAGGTCGCCGCCGCGGCGCTCGCCGAAAACGTCGAACGGGTGGTCCACCGGCTCGACGACGTCCGGTTGCGCGGGCTGCTGCATCTGCTGGCAGGCGACGAACGGATCACCGCGTTCGCCGCGCGGGAGCTCGGCCCGCTGCTGAGCCGGGACGCCGCGCAGGGCAGCAGACTCGTTCAGGCGTTGAGGCATTACTGCGAGCACGGCGGCAACAAGTCGGCCGCGGCCGCCGCCGCGCACACCTCCCGCACCGCCTACTACCAGCAGCTGGCCCGGATCGAGCAGGTACTGGGCGTGCGGCTCGAAGATCCGGAGTCGATGCTCTCGCTTTATGTCGCTTTGCTCGCCCACGACATTCGAAAAGCGGACGACCACACGTCCGGGTGAGCAAATCTCACCCGAGCGAGGAACACAGTGATCGGGTCACGTCAGCCGATAGGGTTGATATGGCTTTCTTCGAACCGATCGGCGCCTGCGTACTCGCGTTGGCCTGTATGGCCCCGGCGCAACCCGCCGAATCCACGTTCCAGCTGACCAGCCACGACACCAGGGGCCGGATCGGCACCGTCTCGCTCACCTGCGGGCCCACCGGGGGATCGCACCCCACGCGCGGGAACGCCTGCGGCAAACTGTCCGAAGTGGACGGAAAGTTCGACAGGCTCCGCCCGGAACCGCGGGCCTGCACCCTCGAATACGCGCCGGTGGACGTCTCCGCCGTCGGCAAGTGGCGCGGCGAACCGGTCACCTATCGCACCTCGTACGCCAACCGTTGCGTCGCCGATGCCGAGTCGGCCGGCGTCTTCACCTTCTGACCGCTCCCGACTACGGCGAGGTGATCGCCGGGCCTCCCCCTCGGTGGCCCGGCGGCGCCGTTCACCCCGGCCTTGATCGCCCTCACCCCCACGAGGGCGATCAAGGCCGTGGTGTCACGGCTCAAGGACGGGACAGGTATCGGCAGCCGATCCCGTCTTTCGCGGCAACGGGGGTCTGACGCGCGAGGGACCGGCTCAGGTTCCATTCGCGCCAATCATCTTCCGGGATTCCTCGCACGACCGGTCCGAGCACACAGGACCGCAGCGGTTCGGGGAGCCGGTCCGCCGACGGCACCACATCGGCGGAAAACCTTGAGAGATAACCGGTGTCGAGTGTCTTGCCGTGCGCGAGGCGGTCGATGTTGCGGTCGGCGATGAACCGTTCCGGATCGAGGACGGCCAGCCCGAGCAGCGCGACGAGGGCGGCCCCGATGGCCGCGCGCGGCAGCCAGGCCGAGCGCAGCGGGATCAGGGACGCGAGCACCAGCAAGAAGATCAGGCCGATCCAGAGTTCGCAGACCTCGACGAGCAGCCGCAGCACGGTGAACCCGTACGCCTGCTGGTATGTCCACATGCGACTCAACGCCGACGCGACCAGCACCAGGCTGAGCACGCTCAACGCGCCGAGCAGTCCGCGCTGCCAGGCACGATCGGCCACCGAGGTCTTCGGCGCCCAGCGCAGCGCGGCGGCGACCAGCAGCAGGGTCAGCACGGTGATGGCGGAGAGCTGCCAGAACCCGCTCCTGGCGTACTCGGCCGCCGTCAGACCACTCGTGGCCAGGAGGTATTCGGTGCCACCGAACAACACGACCAGGCGGACCACGACGAAGCTCGTGAACAGCAGCACCAGCACACCCAGCGGCAACGTCCATTCGAGCCGGTGCGCGAGCCGTTTGCGGGGAACGTCGTCATCGGCGGGCAGCGGGGGCGCCGCCAGCAGGTAGCACGCCCCGGTGACGGCGAACGCGGCCACCACGAACAGGAAACCCCAGCGCACGAAGGTTCCCGGGCTCAGCTCGGGGATCACCGCGTCGACGACGCTCGCGAACGCGGCGTCCGCGCCACGCAACAGCGGGACGAAAACCAGCAGCAGCACGGCACTCGCCAGCACCGGCACGAGGAACCTCGGCCTCGTCCGGCCTTCCGATTTCTTGCCGAGCTTCGTGAGCCCGCGCCCGACCCACGGGATCGAAAGCAGCGCTTCGATGGGGACCGCGAAGACGTCGTAGATGATCGTGTTCACGGTGCGTTTCCCCACCACCGCGAGGGATCCCGCGACGAAGGCCGCCAGCACGCACAACACGTTCAGCCACACCGACGCCCGGAACATGCCGACGGCGAGCAGCCCGAGCGCGGCCGCCGCCCACAGCGCGTTGACCGTCCGGAAGTGCGGTTCGGCGTCACCCCGGGCGCGCTTGTCGGCGAAGTAGACGGCCACCGCGAAGGCGAGCCCGGCCACGAACCACCCGGCTCCGGGGTTGTCCGGCATGGCGAAGGCGGTGATCAGCCCGGTCGCGACCGCCGCGGGCAGCACGGAGGCGGGCAGCGGGACGATCGCCGACTTCGGCGGTACCCGCGGCCGCATCAGTACCGGCACGGGCGGCACAGGCGGGGCGGGCGGCAGGGTGGTCGTCGCCGAGGGCGGCGACGCGTGCGCCTGCCGGTCTTTTTCGTCTTCGCTCATCGAGTCCTCCAGTTTGCGAAAGCACATATCGTCGGGTGCAGGGATGGGCTGAAAGCGTCCTTCACCTCATCTCATGCGGTGAAGGACGCTTTCGCCCCGTCACATGCGGGGAAAGTCCCCTTCAGCCCCCGCTAGGGAACGGGGATCACGACGCGGATGACGCAGCCCGGCCGCCCATCAGGGGTGACGACGGCGATGCTGCCGTCGTGCAGGTCGACCACCCACCGCGCGATCGCGAGACCGAGGCCGGTGCCCCCGCCGCCAGCCCGCTCACCGCGGGTGAACCGCTCGAACACGCTGTCCCGCTCCCCCGGCGGGATCCCGGGGCCTTCGTCTTCGACCTCGATGACGACGTCGGCCTCGCGCGCCTCCGCCCGCACTCGGACCTCTCCCCCGGCGGGTCCGTGCCGGACGGCGTTGTCGAGCAGGTTGACCACGACCTGGTAGAGCCGCCCGCGGTCGGCGACGGCCGTCGCGCCGGGCGGCTGGACGTCGACCGAGAAACGCACTCCACGACCGGTGGCCCCCGCTTCGGCGGCGACCTCCTCCAGCAGCAGTTCGAGATCGAACTCCTCCAGCTGCAACGGGAAGGCGCCCGCGTCGATCCGCGAGAGATCGAGCAGTTCCGAGACGAGCCTGCCGAGCCGTTCGGTCTGCTGCAGCGCGGTCTTCAGCGTCGCCGGATCGGGCTTGGCGACACCGTCGACCAGGTTCTCCAGCACCCCGTTCAGCGCGGTGATCGGCGTGCGGAGTTCGTGGGAGACGTTCGCGATCAGCTCACGGCGGCGCTGATCCGAGGCGTCCAGGTCGGCGGCCATCTGGTTGAAGGCGTGCGACAGCTCCCCGACCTCGTCACGGGCGGTCGCGCGGACGCGCCGGGTGTAGTCGCCCTTGGCCATCGCGCGGGCGGCGGCGGTCATCTCCCGCAGCGGCCTGGTCATCCCGTGCGCCAGGATCTGCGAGGTGACCACGGCCAGCACCATGGCGGCGATCGTGGTCCGCGGCGGCAGCCAGCCGATCTGCCAGTTGAAGAACGCGAACGCGATCCCGCCCGACGACACCAGCAGGATCGCGAGCTTGAGTTTGATGGAGCGGACCGGGTCGAGCGGTCTCGGGAGCGCGTCGACGACGCGGCCGAGCAGCGGGCGCAGCTTCACGAGCCCACCTCCAGGGCGTAGCCGACGCCGTGCACGGTGCGGATGAGGTCCGCGCCCAGTTTCCGGCGCAGCGCCTTGATATGGCTGTCGACCGCGCGGGTGCCCGAACCGGTGCCCGCGACGTCCCAGTCCCAGACCTCGCTCAGCAGCCGTTCCCTCGGCTGTACCGCCCTCGGGCGCTTCGCGAAATGGACGAGGAGGTCGAACTCGATCGGCGTCAGCTGGGCCTGGGCGCCCGCCCGTGTGACCCGCCGCTGGTCGACGTCGATTTCGAGGTCGCCGAGCACGATCTTCGTGCCCGTCTCCTCGCCCTCGGCGCGCGTGGACCGTTCGACGCGGCGCAGCAGCGCGTGCACCCGCGCCGAGAGCACCCGCATGGAGAACGGCTTGGTGAGGTAGTCGTCCGCGCCGACGCCGAGGCCGATCAGCATGTCCGTCTCGTCCGACCGGGCGGTCAGCATGAGCACCGGGACCGGGCGGCGGGCCTGGATCCGGCGGCAGACCTCCAGCCCGTCGAACCCCGGCAACATCACGTCGAGCACCACCAGGTCCGGCTCACGCTCGGCGGCCGCCTCGACTCCCGAAGGGCCGTCGTGTGCCAGGTCGACCGAGAATCCCTCGGCCCGCAAACGCGCGGCGATGCTCTCCGCGATGGTCACGTCGTCCTCGACGACCAGCACCCGGCGTCCTCCCAGTTCCATGGGGATGACTGTAGGCATCGGCCGTGGAGACCATCCGGGTGAGCTGTGGAGATCCTGTGGAGATGTTTCGGCCGGTTTGCCGGATTGCTACGCCCGCGTGTGTGACGCAGGTCATGCACCAGTGGCCTTCGAACGCAATCGACAGTCTGCGTTCCGACACCCTCAACAGTGAACAGTCTGCCAGTCCCACCCGCGCGGCGCGGGCGAGCACGATTCCGCAATGGAGCCGACGGCACGCGGTACGCAGCACGTGCATCCTGATGGCCGGGTGGAACTCGGCGAGGTCGAGTCCTTGAAGGACAGCCGCTTCTACAACGAAGAACTCGCCCCGGTCCCGGTCGAAAAGCGGACCTGGACCACGTACACCTACTTCGCGCTGTGGATGGGCATGGCGCACAACATCCCGTCCTACGCTCTCGCGGCGTCGCTGATCGCGCTCGGGATGGACTGGGTGCAGGCGCTGCTGACGATCACCATCGGCAACCTGATCGTGCTGATCCCGATGCTGCTCAACAGCCACGCCGGGACGAAGTACGGCATCCCGTTCCCGGTGTTCGCCCGTGCCTTCTTCGGGATGCGCGGCGCGAATCTGGCGGCGTTGCTGCGGGCGTTCATCGCGTGCGGCTGGTTCGGCATCCAGACCTGGGTCGGCGGCGAGGCGATCTACATCATCGTCGGGCGGCTGGCGGGTTCCGGCTGGAAGGACTCCACCGTCGTCCTCGGCCAGCACTGGACGCTCTGGCTTTCGTTCGCGGTGTTCTGGCTGTTCCAGATGCTCGTCATCTGGCGCGGGATGGAGGCGGTCCGGAAGTTCGAGAACTGGACGGCGCCGCTGGTTTCGGTCGGCTTCCTCATCCTGCTGGGGTACGTGCTGGTCAAGGCGGGCGGACTGGGCCCGATCCTGTCCGAACCCGGGAAGCTCGGCTGGGGCCCGGACTTCTGGAAGGTGTTCGCCCCGTCGCTGATGGCGATGATCGCGTTCTGGTCGACGCTTTCGCTGAACATGCCGGACTTCACCCGGTTCGGCGGCAGCCAGGGCAAGCAGGTCCGCGGCCAGATCCTGGGCCTGCCGACCACGATGACGTTCATCGCGATCGTGGCCATCCTGACCACCTCGGGCGGCAGTGTCCTCTACGGCGAGCAGATCTGGGATCCGGCGAAACTGGCCGACCGGTTCGATTCCCCGGTCGTCGTGGTGGTCGCGCTGATCGCCTTGGTGCTGGCGACCGTGTCGGCGAACCTCGCGGCCAACGTGGTCAGCCCGTCTTACGACTTCTCCAACGCCTTCCCGAAGAAGATCACCTTCGCGGTCGGCGGGCTGATCACCGGCATCATCGGCATCGTCATCCAGCCGTGGCGGCTCTACTCCGACCCGAACATCTACATCTTCGCGTGGCTCGGTTTCTACGGCGGCCTGCTCGGCGCCGTCGCCGGGGTGCTGGTCGCCGGCTACTGGGTGGTCAACCGCACCAGGCTGAGCCTGCGGGATCTGTACACCGAACGCGGCATCTACTGGTTCAACGGCGGCTGGAACTGGCGCGCGCTCGTCGCGACGCTGGTCGGTGCCGTGCTCGCGGTCGGCGGCGCGTACGGCGGGCCGTTCCCCGCCGACGGGCTGATCCCGTTCCTGAAACCCCTCTACGACTACAACTGGGTCGTCGGCCTGGCGGGCGCCTTCGTCGTCTACCTGCTGCTGTCCCTGCCCGAACGCAACCGCACCACCGAGATCGAGGAGGATGCAAGTGAGCGACGTGGTCCGAGCCGGATTGATCCAGCAGCGGTGGACGGGTGACAAGGAGTCCATGATCGCGAACGCGATCGATGCCATCGGCAAGGCCGCTTCGCAGGGCGCTCAGGTCGTCTGCCTGCAGGAGTTGTTCTACGGCCCGTACTTCTGCCAGGTGCAGGACACCGACTACTACTCCTACACCGAAGGCATCCCCGACGGGCCGACGACGAAGCTCATGCAGGAGGTCGCCGAACGGCACGGTGTCGTGCTGGTCGTCCCGATGTACGAGGTCGAGCAGCCCGGCGTGTACTACAACACCGCCGCGGTGATCGACGCCGACGGCACCTACCTCGGCAAGCACCGCAAGAACCACATTCCGCAGGTGAAGGGCTTCTGGGAGAAGTTCTACTTCCGGCCCGGGAACATGGGCTACCCGGTGTTCGACACCGCCGTCGGGCGCATCGGCGTCTACATCTGTTACGAGCGGCACTTCCCGGAGGGCTGGCGCGCGCTGGGCCTGGCGGGCGCGAAGATCGTGTTCAACCCGTCGGCGACCAGCCGGGGTCTTTCGGAGTACCTGTGGCGGCTTGAGCAGCCGGCGGCCGCCGTCGCGAACGAGTACTACGTCGGCACGATCAACCGCGTCGGCGTGGAACCCTTGGGCGACAACGACTTCTATGGTCAGTCGTATTTCGCGGACCCGCGCGGCCAGCTCGTCGGCGAAGCCGCGTCCGACACCGAGGAGGAGATCGTCGTCCGCGATCTCGACATGGGCAAACTCGCCGAAGTACGGGATCTCTGGGCGTTCTACCGAGACCGGCGTCCGGACAGCTACGGACCCCTCGCGGAGGCGTGATGACCACCCTCATCAGCGGCGGGCAGGTGCTGTCCACGGCGGGCGCTTCGGCGGCGGACGTCCTCGTCGACGGCGAGACGATCTCGGCCGTCGGCGCGCCGGGCACGCTCGGTCCCGCCGACTCGGTGATCGACGCCACCGGGAAGTACGTGCTGCCCGGCGGGATCGACGCGCACACCCATATGGAGATGCCGTTCGGCGGGACGCATTCCGTCGACACCTTCGGCACCGGGACGACGGCGGCGGCGTGGGGCGGGACGACCACGATCATCGACTTCGCCGTCCAGGCCAAGGGGACGTCCCTGCTGTCCACTATGGACAAGTGGCACGAGAAGGCCGACGGCAACTGCGCCATCGACTACGGCTTCCACATGATCGTCTCCGACGTCAACGATTCGTCGCTGAAGGAGATGCAGGCCTGTGTCGACGGCGGGGTCGGCAGCTTCAAGATGTTCATGGCGTATCCGGGGGTCTTCTACTCCACGGACGGCGAGATCCTGCTGGCCATGCAGAAGGCGCGCGAGATCGGCGCGACGATCATGATGCACGCGGAGAACGGCATCGCGATCGACCAGCTGGCCGCGCAGGCGTTCGCCGCCGGGAAGATCGACCCGGTGCAGCACGGGCTCACCCGCCCACCGGAGCTGGAGGGCGAGGCGACCTCGCGTGCGATCCAGCTGGCGAAGGTGACCGGGGCGCCGCTGTACATCGTGCATCTCTCGGCGTCGCAGGCCTTGGCGGCGGTCGCGGAAGCGCGTGACGACGGGCAGAACGTCTTCGCGGAGACGTGTCCGCAGTATCTCTATCTGTCCATTGACGACTTGGCGAAGCCGGATTTCGAGGGCTCGAAGTACGTCGCCTCTCCCCCGTTGCGCGAGAAGTCGCATCAGGCGGATCTGTGGCGAGGGCTGCGCACCAACGACCTCTCGGTGGTGTCGACGGATCACTGTCCCTTCTGTTTCAAGGACCAGAAGGAGCTCGGCCGCGGCGACTTCCGCGCGATCCCCAACGGGATCCCCGGCGTCGAGCACCGGATGGACCTGCTGCACCAAGGGGTCGTGGCGGGCGAGCTCACCCTCGGCCGCTGGGTCGAGACGTGTTCGACCACCCCGGCGCGCATGTTCGGGCTGTATCCGCGCAAGGGTGTCATCGCGGCGGGTTCGGACGCGGACATCGTCGTCTACGACCCGGCGGCGAAGCAGACCCTGTCGGTCGAGACGCACCACATGAACGTGGACTACTCGGCCTACGAAGGGCTGGAGATCACCGGCAAGGTCGAGACAGTGCTGTCACGAGGCCGCGTCGTGGTGTCGCCGTCGGGGTTCTCCGGGAGTACGACGCACGGGAAATTCCTCTCGCGCGACCTCAACCAGTACCTGAATTGAGGTGGTGGCCGTGGACTTCGGGATAGTTCTCCAGACCGACCCGCCCGCGCGCGACCTCGTACGGCTGATGAAGGCCGCCGAGGACCAGGGGTTCCGCTACGGCTGGACCTTCGACTCGTGCGTGCTGTGGCAGGAGCCGTTCGTCATCTACTCGCAGATCCTCGCGGCGACGTCGTCGATGATCGTGGGGCCGATGGTGACCAGCCCGGCCACCCGGGACTGGTCGGTGATGGCGTCGACCTTCGCCACGCTCAACGACATGTACGGCAACCGGACGGTGTGCGGGATCGGCCGCGGCGACTCGGCGCACCGGGTGGTCGGTATGCCACCGTCCACTTTGGCCACCGTGCGCGAGTGCATGCACGTGGTCAAAGAGCTGGCCGAAGGACGCGAAGTCCTGTTGCGGGACAAGCCGGTGCAGATCCCCTGGATCCGCAACGGCAGGCTTGAGATGTGGATGGCAGGCTACGGGCCGAAGGCGTTGAAGACCGTCGGCGAACACGCTGACGGCTTCATCCTCCAGTGTGCCGATCCCGCGATCGCCCGGTGGACCATCGGTTCCGTCCGCGAGGCCGCCCGCGCGGCGGGGCGGGATCCAGCCGGGATCACGATCTGCCTCGCCGCCCCGGCGTACGTCGGCGACGATCTGGCGCATCAGCGCGAACAGTTGCGTTGGTTCGGCGGGATGGTCGGCAACCACGTCGCGGATCTCGTGGCACGATACGGCGATTCCGGGCCGGTGCCGCACGAGCTGACCGACTACATCCGCGAGCGGCAGGGTTACGACTACTCGCACCACGGGCGGGCGGGGAATCCGTCGACCGACTTCGTCCCGGACGAGATCGTCGACCGGTTCTGCCTGCTCGGGCCGTCGTCGGCGCACGTGGACCGCCTGGAGGAGCTGGCTTCGCTCGGTGTCGACCAGTTCTCGCTGTACCTGATGCACGACCAGCGCAAGGAAACCCTGAAGCGGTACGGCTCCGAGGTCATCAACCGCTGACTACCCGCATTTCGTCCTCTGAATGCGTTCTTACCGCATTCAGAGGACGAAATGCGTGGGGTCAGGCGCCGAACCAGGCGGCGAGCGCCTCGCGCAGGCCCTCGGCGTCGTCGCCCGCCCAGGCGATGTAGCCGTCCGGGCGGATCAGGAGGGCGTCGGCGGGCCGGTCCTCGGCCTTCGCGGTGTGGACGTCGGCCCGGCGTTGCGCGAGTTCACGCAGGTCGGGTCGACCCGCGAGGTCGAGCAGCACCGGCCGCGCCATCCGCAGCAGTTCGGCGACGCTGGTCGCGCCCTGATCGGTCTGTAGCGCGAGATCCGGGGCGAACGTGCCGGCGAGCGCGTGTTCGGAACCCGGCATCGGGTAGCGCGTGTCGGTCCCGGCGACGTGGGACGCCAGGCGTCGCGCGGCCTGCTCGTCGTCCAGCAGTTCCTGGAAGACCGCCCGGAGCGCTTCGGCGGCTTCGTCGTGCCCGCGCCGCAACGCGACCTGCGCCTGGGACTGCAGCAACGCCCGCGCACCGGCGGCGTGCCGTTCCGCGTGATAGGTGTCCAGCAGCCCTTCCGGCGCCCGGCCCTGGAGCTCGGCGGCCAGCTTCCAGGCGAGGTTGACCGAGTCGGACATGCCGACGTTGATCGCCGTGCCGGTGGAGGGCAGCAGATGGGCGGCGTCGCCCGCCAGCAGGATCCGGCCTTCGCGGTAACGCTCGGCCTGGCGGGCGGAGAACTGGTAGCGCGAAAGCCGCACCGGGTCGCCCAGCGGAACGTCGCCGCCGAGCACGCGGCGGATGCTGTCCCCGAGTTCGGCCAGGGTCATCGGCACGTCGTCGTCGACCTCGCCGGGATCGTCCTCCGTGGTCTGGATGAACAGGATCCCCGGCGTCAGCGAACCGAGCGCGAACACGCCGCTGTCGGTGCGGGTGAAGCCCGCCTTGATCCGGCCCAGCTCCGGCGTTTCGAGGTCGCCGTTGTCGTGCACGGTCAGCCCCTCGGGGATCTTGACCTGCCCGATCCGGTTGACCTCGGGATAAGTGGTGCCCGGGAAGCCGATCCCGGCCATTGCACGGACGGGACTGCGGCCGCCGTCGCAGCCCACCAGGTACGGGGCGGTGACCTCGTACGACCCGTCCGGGCCGCGCACCTCGGCGGTCACCGACTCGTCGTCCTGGCGAACCCCAGCGACCTCGTGCCCGCGACGCACTTCCGCGCCGAGCTCGAGGGCGTGCTCCTCCAGCAGCCGCTCCAACGACTGCTGCCGTACCGAAAGCGCCTTCAGGGGCGTCTCTTCGAACCGGGTGAGGTCCACGTGCACCCCACCGAACGGGAACCGGTGCGGCGGGACGGGGTCGGTGACGAGCCCCCGCACCCGCTCCAGCAGGCCGCGATAGTGCAGCAGGTCCAGGATCTGCCCGCTGAGGCCGTGGGCCTTCGGAGTCTTCCCCTGTTCCGGCCGCCGTTCCAAGACCAGCGGGCGCGCACCGGCCAGCCGCAGTTCGGCGGCCAGCATCAGACCGGTCGGGCCGGCACCCACGATGATCACGTCGACGTCCGTCAAATCTTCACTCCTGTTCGGCCTGTTCTCGCTACGGCCGAGGATTCTGCGGCACCACCGGGGTCTTGCCGCAAGCCCCTGGGTGCGCTATATGTTGAACATGGAGGGGCACGCCCCACCACTTTTCCGGGTACAGGCACCAGGGATCGCGCGCCCGCGAGGCGAGACGCTGGCCGGGTGACCAGAATTCGCGTCGCCGCCGCGCTCGCCCTCTCCGCACTCGCCGCTCTCACGATCACGCCCGCGGTTTCGGCCGCGCCGAAAGGCCTCGCCTGGGGTCCCTGCCCGTCCGGCTCGCCACCGGGCTACGACTGCGCCGAGATCGAGGTCCCGTTGTCCTATCAGGACCCTGGCGGACCGCGGATCACCCTGGCGCTCGGCCGTCTCCCGGCGACGGACGGGAAGCACAAACGCGGCACCCTCTTCACGAACCCCGGCGGCCCCGGGAATCCCGGCCGCTTCAGCAAGTTCCAGACTCCGTCCCTGCACCGGCAGTTCGACATCGTCGGCTTCGACCCGCGCGGTGTCGGCGCCAGCACGCCGGTCCGGTGCTTCACCTCCGACGCGGAAACCGAGCCGCTCAAACGGGTTCTGGGCACTTTCCCGATCAGCACCGAGCAGGAGACCCGGCATTTCGCCGACGTTCGCGAGGTCGTCGCCTCGTGCGGCCGCAACGCGGGGCCGCTGCTGGGTCACCTGTCCACCGCGAACGTCGCCAGGGACCTCGACAGGCTGCGCGAAGCCGTCGGCGAGCCCCGTCTGCGCTACTACGGGCTTTCCTACGGCACGTATCTCGGCGAGGTGTACGCCAACCTGTTCCCGCATCGCGTCGGCGCCTTGGCACTGGACGCCGTCGACGATCCGATCGCCTGGTCCACCGGGCACCGTCCGGAGGACGCCAACGTCCCGTTCAGCACCAGGCTCGGCGGTTTCCGGGACGCGGACCGCGCGCTGCAGGCGTTCCTCGACACCTGCGCGGCCGATGTCCGGTGCGCGTTCCGCGAGCCGGGCACGGACTTGCGGGCCAAGTACGACGCGCTCCTCGACCGGCTCGAAGCCGCACCGGGCGCGGTCACCTATCAGGACGTCATCCGGCGTACCCACCACGCGCTGACCGACGAGGCCAACTCCTCCGCGCTGGCGGAATTCCTCCAGTCAGCGACGAAACCCGTCGCGGCGAAGGCCATCGCGACGCCGTTCGATTCCGCGCTGGGCGGCGGCGGGACGGTCTGCGCGGACACCACGAACCCGCGTGACCCGGCCGCCTGGCCTCGCGCGGCCAAGGCGAGCGACCGGGAAAGCCGCGGTTTCGGTTCGTACGACGCGTATCTCTCCCTGCCGTGCGCCTTCTGGCCCGCCTCCGATCCGGCGCGGTACACCGGGCCGTGGAACCGGCCGACCGCGCCGATCCTGTTGCTGGCCAACGGCAAGGGCGACCCCGAAACCCCGTACGCGGGGGCGGAGCGGACCGAACGCATCCTCGGCAACGCGCGGCTCCTGACGCTGGACGCCTGGGGCCACGGTGCCGCGAACCGCAGCGCCTGTGTCGACGCGGCTCTCGACGCGTACCTGACCCACGGACGCCTTCCGGCTCGCGGCACCGTCTGCGCCCCGGATCACGCGCCGTTCGACGCCAGGTAGGCCCGGGCGGTGTCCTCAGTCGAGCAAGGCTTGATACACCAGGTTCCTCAATTCGACGCGGATCGGATAGGTCGACGACGGCAGCAACTGGGTGAAGAACAAGACCGTGATGTCCTCGTCCGGATCGACCCAGAACGCGGTGCTCGCCGCGCCACCCCAGGCGAATTCCCCGGCGCTGGCGAGAGTCTTCGCCTTCACCGGGTCGTCGAGCACGGAAAAGCCCAGCCCGAAGCCGAAACCGTCGTACGGCGCCTCGGAGAACCCGGTCCGTCCGCAGGTCTCCATGTCCACCCCGCCGGGCAGGTGGTTGGTCGCCATGAGCCGGACCGTGCGCGGACCGAGCAGCCGGACGCCGTCGAGTTCGCCGCCGCGCACCAGCATCTGCGCGAACCGGTGGAAATCACCCGCCGTCGAGACCAGCCCGCCGCCGCCCGAGAAGCACGACGGCGCGACGCGGCCGACCTGGCCCAGCTCGTCGTGACGGAACGGCTCCTTGGTGCCCGGGTGTGGCACGTACAGCGCGGCCAGCCGGTCGAGAGCGCCGGGGTCGGCCTGGAAACCCGTCTCGTGCATGCCGAGGGGCGTGAAGATCCGCTCGGCGAAGAAGGCGTCGAGGGATTGCCCGGAGACGACCTCGATGAGCCTGCCGAGGATGTCCGTCGCGACCGAATAGTTCCACTCCGAACCCGGCTGGAACAGCAACGGCAGCCGCGCGACCGCTTCGGAAACGCCTGCCAGGTCGAGACCGGGCGCGGCGCCGAAGTCGAACCCCGCCTCCCGGTAGAGCGCGTCCACCGGATGCGTGCGGTGGAAGCCGTAGGTCAGCCCCGCGGTGTGGGTGAGCAGATGCCAGACGCGGATCGGCTCGGCCGCGGGCACGGTCGCCGGCTTCACCGACGAACCCGCGGCGAAGACGCGCGGCTCCGAGAACTCCGGCAGCCAGCGCGAGATCGGGTCCTTGAGGTCGATGAGGCCCGCTTCGACGAGCATCATCGCGGCGACCGACGTGACCGGCTTGGTCATCGAGTAGACACGCCAGATCGTGTCGGTCTCGACCGGCAGCCCGGCCTCGATGTCGCGCTGCCCGTTCGCCGCGAGATGCGCGACCTTCCCGTTCCTGGCCACCACGGCCAGGTACCCGGGAAGCCGCTTTCGCTCCAGGTATCCGTCGAAGTGCTTGTCGATCCGGCGCAGCCGCTCCGCGTCGAAACCCACCTCGGCCGGGTCGACGTCCACCTTCAGCTCGATCATGCCGCCGAGGCTACGCGTTCCGCTCGGCCTGTTTCTCCAGTCGCCACGCCTCGTCGGTCTTCCCGATCCGCCAGTATCCGGAGATCGACAGCAGGTCGCGCCGCATGCCGCGGTCGTCCAGCAGATGACGCCGCAGGTCACGGACGAACCCGGCCTCGCCGTGGACGAACGCCTGCACGACACCTTCGGGCCAGTCGAGCCCGCGGACCGCGGCCGCGAGATCGTCGCCGCGGCTCCGGTGCAGCCAGGTGATCCGCGCGTCGCCCTTGGTGGTCAGCGACTGCTCTTCGGCGGCGTCTTCCACGAGGATGAACGCGTGCACGGGAACACCCGCCGGCATCGCCTCGAGCGAAGCGGCGATCGCCGGCAGGGCACTCTCATCCCCGGCGAGCAGATGCCAGTCCGCCTCCTCGCCCGGCGCGTACGCCCCGCCGGGCCCGGAGATCAGCAGCTCGTCGCCGGGTTTCGCGGCGGCGGCCCACGGCCCGGCGACGCCCTCGTCACCGTGGTGGACGAAATCGAGCACCAGTTCGCCGAGGTTCGGGTCGAAGGCCCGGACGGTGTAGGAGCGCATCCGCGGCCACTGCTCGCGCGGCAGTTCTTCGCGGACGCGCGCCAGGTCGAACGGCTCGGGATAGGTGACGCCGGGCACCCGGAAGTGCACCTTGACGTAGGCGTCGGTGAATTCGTTGGGCTGGAACGAGGCGATCCCTTCGCCCCCGGCGACGATCCGGACCATATGCGGGGTGATCCGCTCGGTGCGCAGCACCCGCAACCGGGTCGCCGATACCGCTCTCCGCGCCTCGGCCATCCACGATTCCTTTCCCTGGGGTTAGGTGAACCTAACCGAGCGTACGCCTCTCGCCGCCGGGCCGGGCGCCCGCGGCCGGGTCGCTCACCCGGGTGTTCTGGAAGGACGCGACGCGCCAGCCGCCGGACTCCTCGACAAGCACGTACGTCAGCGTCGATTCCCGGCCCGGCTCGGGCTGTCCACCCGAGAGCGACGACCCGCCACCGGACACGACGATCGCGACGTCCGGCCGGACGAACCGTACCTTGGGCTCCCCGCTCCCCGCGACCAGTTTCGATCCCTTGAGCGGCCCCTCGAACAAGGACCGATGCGCGCTTTCGATCGCCGTCCGGCCGGGCATGTTCATCCCGAAGAAGGTCACGTAGTCGGCGTCTTCGGTGAAGTGCGAGGCGTACGCGGCCGCGTCGCCGTCGTTCCACGCGTCGGCGAGCTCGCTCAGCACGGCCAGCACCGCGCTCTGTCGTTCGGTCATGACTTCCTCCAGTTAGACGAACGCTGTTCGTTTTACGAACACCGTTCTACAGGCGAACAGCGTTCGCGTCAAGTAGAGTCCTCGGCGAAACCCCGGATCAGGAGGCGAACGAAGTGAGCAGGCCCCGGCGTCGCGCCGAGAAACCCGTGCTGTCCCAGGAGCTCGTGGTGAAAACGGCACTGGACCTCCTCGCCGCCGAGGGGCTGGAGGCGGTGAGCATGCGGCGCGTGGCCCAGGCTCTGGAGACCGGCCCGGCGTCGCTCTACGCCCACGTCGCGAACAAGGAAGAGCTCCACGAGCTGATGGTCGACCACGTGCTCGCCTTCGGCCCGTTCCCCGAACCCGATCCGGAACGGTGGGTCGAGCAGGCGAAAGAGCTGCTTCGCGAGAACGTGCGCGCACTGACGTCGTTCCCCGGGATCGCCAAGATCGCGTGGACCATCCCCGTCCCGGTCGGCGCGAACGCCTTGCAGCAGGCCGAAGCCATGCTCGCGGTCCTGCGCGCGGGCGGCCTCGACCTCAAACGGGCACTGTTCGCCGCGGACGCGTTATGGCTCTACGCCAAGGCTTTCGCCTACGAAGGCGCCGGCTGGCAGCACGGCGACATCGACTTGGCCGAGCAGGAGGAACGGGGCAAGCGGATGGTCGAGTACATGACGTCGTTCCCGCCCGGCGCCTTCCCGAACCTGCTGGGCGCGGGCGAGTACTTCACCGCGGAGACCGCGCAGGAACGGTTCGAGTTCGCCATCGATCTTTTCCTGCGCGGCCTGGCATCCAGCACCTCGTGACAGGGCAAGGTGCTCCCAATGTGGCATTGGGGTCACTCACTGTCCCCAATGCCACATTGGGAGCACTCCCCGAAAATCCGGGCGGTCGGGCGGACAAGCTCAGAGCAGCGCGACGGCGGCCGCGTACTGCGGCACCAGATGTGCCCCCAGCGACGCCTTCGTCTCGGACATCTTCTTGCCGAACATCACCTGTGGCCGCCCGGTCTCCAACGCCCAGCGCACCACTTCGCCGTAGAAGTGGAAGTACAGGTTGGTCCGCCCGCCCAGCTCCGGCGGGAGCGCCGCCCAGTTGCGGACGATCGGCAGGGTCGGGTGATCGAGCAGGGTCGTCATGGCGATCACCCGGCCCGTGGCGGTCTCCCGATAGCAGATGAGGTGCACGTCGGGCTGCCGCAGCAGCGCGCTCCAGTAGCCCACGAACGCCGGGAGCGGCACGATCGGCACATCGTGGTGTTTGGATTCGTTGTGCCGCAGCAATTCCGCGACCTCGACCGGATCGGCGTCGATACCGCGCACGACCCGCGCCTCGATCGACGGATCGGCTTCGAAGGTGCGGAAGATCTTGCGCAGGTTGTATTTGCGTTTCTTGGCCAGCGAGTTCACCCAGTCGTCCCGGTTCGAGAACGGTGTGACGTCGAGGACGGCGACGTCCTCGGTCCGGCGCACCATCTTCGGCCCGCCGCGCACACTGTCCACTCCGGACTCACCGACCTGGCGCACCAGCAGCCCGCGCAGGCCGAAGCCGAGTTCCGCGCGCATGGCCGGGACGAAGGTGTCCAGCAGCCTGCCGACGCCACCGTCGTCGTCCTCGCCGTCGAACCACCAGCCCGGCATCGCGCCCGAACCGGGTGAGCGGACGTCGAGCCCGCCGAACCGGCCACGCCCCGCCGGGCGGGCGAACCGGTGCCGCCGCGTCAGCCCGGTGACCCACGCGGAACTGACCACGCCCCGCGGTTCCCCGTTCTCGAGCAGAACCGTGACCGGTTGCGCGGTACGCGCCGCCCACGCCTGGATGGTGAGCACCTCCCAGCTCCAGTCCGCGCGCAGTCCGGCCTTGGCCCGCAACGGTTTCCAGTACGCGGGCTCCGGATCGTGCCGGGGGTCCAGCACCTCGATCACCATCGCGTCACCGGCCTCGGCACGATGACCCCGAGCAGCGGGACCGGCTGGAAACCGAGCGACGCCTTGAGGTCGGTCAGCCCCCGGCCCATCGAGAGGGACTTCCGGTTGCCCTCGATCATGTAGCGCACGTTACGGATGACGACGTCGAAGTAAAGGTGCTTCGGCCGTCCTTCCTCCGGTGCGACCGCGGCCCAATGCTGGTGCAGTGGCGCCACCGGGTGATCGAGCACGGTGGAAAAGGCGAGCAGCCTGCCATCGGCGTCGTGGTAGGTCGAGGTGATCACGTCCGGTCTGCGCAAGAGTTCGGCGAGGTATTCGGCGGTGACCGGGCCGCGCAGGTCGAACTTCACCGGTCCCATCCGTCGGCGATGCTCACGCAGCAGGATGGCCAGTTCCAGTGCGTCGAGGTCGGTGCGGGCGGCCTCGGTGCGGACGATCACGTCCGGGTCGGCGGCGATCTTCCTCGACTGGCCGCGCAGGCTCAGCCGCCTGCTCCGGCGCAGGGACGCCAGCCACCCTTCGACATCGACGAACCGGTTCTCCAGCACCGACGTCGGCATCGTGTCGCAGACGCGCCTGCCCCGTCCGGACAGCATGCCGAGCGATTCCGCCTCCACGGTGCGGTAAAAGACGCCGAGGCAGCCGGGACCGGTGAAGCGGCAGACGGCCCGCTCGAACCGGCGCATGATCTCCCGGCGGTCGGCGGCGTCGACCGCGTCCGCGAACAACCACGGCGGATATCCGGAAAGCCACGCGTGCTGCACCTCGGCCCAGCGTGGTGCGAGCCGCGCCGGACCGCGCACGGCGCCGGGACGGTCCGAGGCGAGCGGGGCGCACAGCATCGCCAGTACCGCGGCGACGATCTCTCCACCCTCACGGATCACAGTCAAGACGTTGGGGCTGCGGGAGAACCGCGATTCCACCCGCAGCAGCCCGTAGTCCCACGGGACCGGCGCCTGCTGGGCGGCGAGGAACGCGGCCCAGCCCTCGGGTTCGGGATCGGTTCGCGGGTCGAGCACCCGCACGTCCCAGGTCATCGGCCCAGCACCGGTCTCGGCACGGCGACCGACACCAGGGGCCTGGTACCGAAGCCGAGGGCGGTCTTGTTCTCGAGCATCGCCCGGCCGGCCGTCAGTTCGCGGCGCCCGTGCGTGACCATGTGCTCCACTCCCCTGGCGTAGAAGTCGACATAGAGTCCGGGACGGCCGCCGCTCGCGCTCGGCAGCGCGGCCCACTGGTGCAGCACGCATTCGCCCCATGCGTCGAACAGCGTGCCGAATCCCAGCAGCCGTCCGGATCCGTCACGGTAGGTGCGGGTGATGACGTCCGGGCGGCGCACCAGAGCGTCCAGATAGGACGGTGCGATCGGGCTCCGCGTGTCCATGTGCAGCCCGCCGAACCGCGACCGCTGCCCACCGGCCCAGGCCCGTTCGTCCTGCCTGGCGCGGTGGGCGTTGAGCAGGACGGCGAGTTCGTGGCAGTCCAGGTCGCGCCGGGCGGGAGCCGCCTCGGTGTGCAGGTCCCCGTCCTCGCGCAGGTCGCGCAGCGTCTTCCGGCTCTCGTCGCCGAGGGTCCGTTCCCAGTCGTCCACAGTGGAATAGTCGTTGGGCAGCACGGCGGCCGGATCGATCTCCCGGGACATCCGGCCCCGGCCGTCCAACGCCGGGAGGAGTTCCGGGTTCATCGCGCGGTAGATCACGCCCAGCAGCCCAGGGCCGACGTGTGCGCAGAGCGCCCGCTCGAACAGGCGGACCACTTCCCGCCGCTCGGCCTCGTCGAGCCGGTCGTCAAGCACCCCGGCGGGATAACCGCTGAGCTGCCACAGATAGGCCTCGGCCCAGCGCGGCCGGAACCGTCCACCGAGGACGGACAGCGGCGCGAAGTCGTCCGCCCGCCAGCTTCGGCACACCATCACGGTGAAGGCGCCGACGACCTGCTCGTTCCTGCGGAGCACCGCGAGTACCGCCGGGTTCTTCGCCAGCCAGGCTTCCCGGCGCAGGACCTCGTACTCCCAGACCGGCAGCAGCCTCGCCCGGTGCAGGAATTCCCGCCAGCCCGCGGGCTCGGCCGCGCTCCTCGGATCGAGCACCTCGACCTCGAACGCGGTGCTCCTCGCCGCCACCTTCATCGTCACCATCCCAGTACCGGTCTCGGCACGGCCGCGGAGTACACCGGGCGCGCCCGGAAGCCCAGCGTGGCCTTGAGTTCGGGCAGTCCGCGCCCGGCGGTGAGCTCCTTGACCCCGCGCCGCGTGACGTAGCGCATGGCGTGGATGTAGGAGTCGAACAGCAGTCCCTGCCGCCCGCCTTCGTCCACCGGCAAGGTGCCCCAATGCTGTTTCGCCGGGCTGTCCGGGTGATCGAGCAAGGTGTTCACCGCGAGCAGCCTGCCGTCCGCGCCGGTGTAGGTCAGCGTATGCACGTCCGGACGGCGGAGGAACCGGTGCAGGAACGCCGCGGAGGGCGGAGTCCTGGTGTCGAGCGCGAGCTTGCCGTGCCGGTCACGATGTCCCTGGATGAGGGCCGCGACCTCGGCGCTGTCGACGTCTTGCCGCCCCGCACCACCCGCGACCACCACACCGGGGTCGTCGGCGAGCCTGCGCCGCTGCCGTCGCAGCCCACCCCGCCGCGACTTGGGCAGCGACGCGATCCATTCGTCTTCCGAAGCGAAGCGGTTTTCCAGTACCGCCACCGAATCGACGGCCTTCACCAGCCGCCCGCGGCCCTGGAGGTCCTGCGCGAAATCGTGACCCAGCGCCCGGTACAGCACTCCGAGCAGGCCGGGGCCGAGCCGCCGGCGCACGGACCGTTCGAACTCCCGGATCAGCGGGCGACGGTCGGCGGCGGTGATCCCCGGCGCGAACGCGACCCCCGGGTAACCGCTCAGCCAGGGCTGGCACACCTCGGCCCAGAACGGGCGCAGCAACCGGTGCCCCGGTGTCGGCGCGAAGCGGTACCGCAGCCGCGGGCGGCACACCAGCACCGAAAACGCCGCGACGATCCCGGCACCGTCCGTGACGGTGGCGAGCACCGGCGGGTTCCGCGAGGTCCAGGCGTCGAGTCCCATCACGTCGTAGTCCCACACCGGATGCAGGCGGGCGGCGCGGAAGAACTCCGGCCAGCCGACGGGAACGGGATCGGTGCGGGGATCGTGGAAACCTGTCTTCACGTGAGTACGACCGGCGTCCCGTGTCGCGGGCACGGCGCGATCTCGCCGCGGACCCCGCCAGCCGGGAGTACGTCCACGAACCGCGGGGAATCCTGGCGCAGCAACGTGAACGCGAGACCGCCCGTCGTCGGACGCGCGTAGACACGGGGCCAGTCGAGGTGCCAGCGGCCGCATTCTTCGATCGCGCCCAGATAACCCAGCGCCGGATCGTGGAGCACTCCGTACGGGCCGGAGTCCATTGTGTCCAGTTCCCGTCGCGGTACGGATTCGACCCGGTACGCACGGTCTTCGGGCAGTGCCGCGGCGAACACGGCCAACTGCTTGTCGTCGCCGACCGCGAGCACGCGACGGCCGCGGCGAAGCGCGGCGGACAGTTCCGCCAGCACACTCGGCGCCGGGACGTCGGGATCCACCACACAGCAACGAACCCCGCGCGGCAGGTCGACCGGCGGCCGGACCCCGTCCCCGCCGAGCACGACGACCAGCGCGTCCCCGCTCAGCGAGCGGGCCTTACGCAGCACGGGCCCCAGGCCCCGGCTCGGCTCGATCCGTTGCGCGCCACCGGCGAGCGGCACCAGGTCGACGATCTTGCGCACCGCCTCGGCCAGCGGCGCGGCACCCGAATCCGTCCCGGTGCGACCGGGCACCAGCACGGGATCCGTTCTGCCGTCCAGTGCCCAGCGTTCCCGGTAGAACGGCACCGTCGCGAAGGCCGACCGCACGGACCGCCGATAGGCAGCACGCCAGGCAGCACTCACCCCCACTGTCCACATGGCGCGCAAGCCTGCGCCATCGGCGCCGGTTTGGGAATACCCCGCGCCGGGTTCATCCGGTTTTCGGCCGACTTCCCACCTTTTCGACTGAGCTGAAAGGACGAACTTTCGGCATGTGCTGGCGAGAACAAAGCGAGTCTGCCTATAACACGGGAACTTTCGAGCCGGCACGACCTGCCGGACACCTGGGGCCAAGGGGACTCATGAACCGTGAAAACACAACGGGTGACGCTACGAACACAATAGCGCACGCACCGCAGGGAATCGACAGATGAGCTGGTCGATCCCCGGTCCCAGGGAAAGTGGACTCACCGTAGTCGTCCCGTGCTTCAACGAAGTCGACAACGTCGAACCCTCTTACCAGGAGATCGTCGCCGAGTTGGGGAATCTCCCACTCGAATTGCTCTACGTGGACGATGGGAGCACCGACGGGACACTGGATGTCATCCGGGCGCTCGCGCATACCGACCCGCGGGTGCGGTACCTGTCCTTCACCCGGAACTTCGGGTTCGAAGCGGCCTTTTCCGCCGGCTATCGGTACGCGGGGAAACCCTGGCTCCTGCACATCGACGCCGACCAGCAGTTCCCCGCCGCCGAAGCGGGAAAATTGATCACCGCCGCCGAGGCGGGCAACGACGCCGTTTTCGGTGTCCGCACCAATAGGCAAGACCCCTTGGCAAGACGCTGGGGCACCGCCGCCTTCCATTTCCTCGGCCGTCGCGTCCTGCGCATCGAAATCCCGCCGGGCGCGACGGCGTTCCGCCTGGTGCGCACGGAGCTCGCGCGCAAGATCGTCGATCTCCGGCTGGGCACCCCGTATTTCCTCGCCACCGTACCGAGGCTGACCAGCCGCTACACCACCGTCCAGGTGGCACACCGGGCCCGCGAACGCGGTGAGTCCAAAGTGGGCTTCGGTTTCCTTTCCTCGCACGCCATCGAGCTGTTCGTCGGCTTCACCAAGCGGCTCACGACGGTGGCTTCGACCACGGCGGTGCTGGCCGCCGGGATCTCGGTACTCGCCGGGATCGCGGCCGCGACCGGCCTTCTCGGGCAGGCCGCCGCGTCGGCACTGACGTTCCTCCTGTTCGCCGTGCTGCTGCCCGTGCTCGCGTTGTCCGTCCGCTACCTGGTCGTGGTCGGCGCGGGACAGCCGCGGCCACGGCAGTTCTACATCAGGGAAGCCAGCTTCCCGGTCGACGAGGACGACCGGCTCTACGCCTCGGCCATCGCCGAGATCCATCCTGGGGAAAGGCAAGCGGGAGTGAAGAACACCGAAGACACGGCGGCGGTACGAAGCCTGGTGATCCTGGGCGGCGCCGACGGTTCGGTCAGCACGTATCACCGGGCACGGGAGCTCGGTTTTCGCACCATCTGCGTGGACGTCCGCGCGAGCGCCCCCGCGGTGGCGCTGGCCGACGAGTTCGTCCAGGTCAGCGTCCGCGCGCCGGAACAGATCGCGGCGGCGCTCGACGGACGCGACGACATCGCCGGGGTGCTCTGCCCGGCCAGCGACGTCGGGCTGCCCGCGCTCGCCTGGCTCACCCGCCACTGGAACCTGCCGGACCCGCTGCCCGAAGCCGCCGTCGCCGCTTCCGTCGACAAGTCCGTCTTCCGCGAACTCTGCGACCGGCTGCGTCTGCCGACCTACCGCAGCGTCGGCGGGAAGCCCGGTCCGGATCTGGCACTCGCCGCGCAGCAGCTGCGGTTCCCGACGCTGGTGAAACCGGTCGACTCCTCCGGGAGCCGCGGGGTCGTCTCATGCGCGAGTCCCGGCGGCCTGACCACCGCCTTCTCGGACTCGCTGGCGTTTTCACCGTCCGGCAAGCTGGTCGTCGAGGAACACCTCGACGGCTCCCACTACACGATCGAAGCGCTGGCGGTCGACGGCCGGATCGTGTTCCACGCGGTCACCCGGCGCACGCTGACCCCGCCGCCGTTCTTCGTGACGGCGTCCCATCTGCTGCCCGCGGGACTGCCGCCGGTGGTCGACCGCGCGCTCCCGGTGATGCTGGCCGCGTTGTGCGCCGAACTCGGTTACCGCACCGGGCCGCTCACCCTCGACGCCGTCCTCGGCCGCGACGGGAAGTTCTACCTGATCGAGATGGGCGCCCGGATGGGCGGGAACGGCCTGGCCGAGGCGATCGAGCACAGCACCGGCGTCGACCTGATCGCCGCGGGGATCGCCGCCGCGACCGGCGGCGAGGTCGTGCTCTCCCCGCGCGACCCGAGGCCGACGCTCATCCACATCCTCGCCTCCGACCGCGGCGGCCGGATCGTGCGCATCGAAGGCACCGACGAGGTCCGTGCCATGCCCACCGTGCAGAACCTCGAACTGTTCGCGGAGGAGGACTCTTTCGTCAAACCGTACGAGCAGGCCGGCTACAAGATGGGCTACGCCGTGCTTTCGGCGCCGACCGTGCCCGAAGTGCTGGCGGCGGAGGACGAATTGCGCGGCACCCTGAAGTTCCTGCTCGACGAGCAGGGTTCGGCGGTACCGCTCCCTTGACCGGCACTTCGCTCACCGGCACCTCGTCGATCACGGCACCGACGCCGTCGGTGGTGCTCCGGCTGCTCGCCGGACGTGGCGTGTTCAGGCTGGCGATCCAGGCGATGGGCCTGGTGCTGGTCACCGCGTGGGGAGCACACGACTACGGCCGGTTCGCCACCGCGCTCGGGCTGATGACGTGGCTCAACTTCGTGCCGTCGGCGGCGGAGAAGTCGGCGCTGAAATGCCTGCCGCGCCTGCGGATGACGCGGGACGCGGTCGCGGGCCTGGTCGTCCGGGTCGCCGTCGTCCCGGTACTCGTGGTCCTGGCGGCCATGACGGTCGCGCTGATCGTCGCGCCGCATTCGGACGCCGCGCTGTACCTGACGGCCGCGGGCTGGTCGATCTCCGGTGGCCTGCTGATGACCGTCTCGGGCCTGCACCGGTTCACCGGGAAGTCCACTTTGGACGCGCTGGCGTTCACCGCGGGCGCGCTGGTGGTCGGCGCCGTGACGGTGGGCACCTGGTTCGTCCGCTGGTCACCGTTGACGCATCTCGTCCTGTTGCTCGGCGGGATCCTGCTCATCCTCGGCACCTCCGCGGCGCTGCTGCCGAAGAAGTGGCTGCGGGTGGAAAGGATCGACGGGCACCGGCTCCTGCCCGCCTTCGGCCGGACCACTGTGCTGCTCGGGATGACCGAAGTACTGGACGTCCTCGCGACGTCGACGGTATTCGGTGTGCTGGCCCTGGCCGGGCGGACCGTCGATAGTGGACCGTTCTACGTCGCCTTGCTGGCCAGCAGCGCGTTCTGTTCGCTGCTGTTCTATCAGCTCCGGGTGCATCAGCCGTCGATTTCGGCCCGGCTGCGCGGCAGCGGGGCGGCCGCGGGCCGGGTCCGCGCGGTCGCCTTGCTGAAGCTGGTCGAACGCGGCGCGCTCGCGTTCCTCGTCCTGGTGGGGATCGCTCTCGTGATCCCGGCGGCCCACGCGACGCTGACCGCCGAAGGCACCGCCGGCGCGTACGTGGTCCTCGGGGTCTTCGTCCTGGTCGAAACGGTGCTGTTCGCCGTCCGGCTCTACGCGGGCTTCCTGATCGAGAACACCAACAGCAAGGTCCTCACGCTCACCGCGTCGGCCTCGATCGCCGGGCTGGCCGCCACCCCGCTGGCCGCCGCCGCGCTCGTCCCGGCGATGGGGCCGGTCGGCGGATTCGCCGCCCTCGTCTTCGCCATCGGCACGCGGGCGGCCGTCCTCCGGCGGCTGCTGCGCCGCCACCACCCCGAACTCTGAACGTCGCACTGGAGAAGGAACATGTACGTACTGGGAATCAGCAGGGTCCACGACTCGGCGGCCGCGCTCGTGCGCGACGGCGAGATCATCGCTTTCGCCGAAGAAGAACGCTTCACCAGGAAGAAGCACGACGGGGACTTCCCCGCGGAGGCGATCAAGTTCTGCCTGGAGCGCGGCGGGATCACGCTCGCCGACGTCGACCACGTCGCCTACTACTGGCAGCGCTGGCGTGAGGGCATCCACGCGGCGAAGGTGTTCGCGAAGTACTTCCCGGGCACGCTGGAGGTGTTCCGCAACCAGAACGGCGACGAAGGCGGCTCGTCGGCGGGCATGGTGGAGACGTTCAAGACCGGTGGCGGTAAAGGCGTCGACGACTACCACGTCGGTGGCGCGGTGCTCGCGCACCTCAAACGGTCCTACACCCTCGAACGCGATGTGAAGGAGGCCGTGGGCTGGACCGGTCCGACGAAGTTCAAGACGCATCTGATCGACCACCACAAGGCGCACGCCGCCAGCGGATACTTCATCTCGCCGTGGGAAGAGTCTGCGGTGCTCACCTTCGACGGCATCGGCAGCGACGGCACCGCGACCTATCTGGGGCACGGCAAGGGAAACCGGATCATCGACATCCGGCGGATCAAGTTCCCGCACTCACTCGGCGCGATGTACGCCGGCGTCACCGGCTATCTGGGCTTCTACCCCACCCGTGACGAAGGCAAGATCATGGGGCTCGCGCCGCTCGGCAACGACACCTACGTCGACGCGTTCAAGCAGCTGATCCACCTCGACGACGACGGTGGGTACGAGCTCGAACTGAGCTTCTTCGGCCACCACCGCACCGGCAAGCACGTGATGTCGAAGAAGTTCACCGACCTCTTCGGCCCGGCGAGGCCGAAGACCCGGGTCACCGCGGAGAACCCGGTGCCGCAGCACTACTGCGACATCGCCTACGCACTGCAGGTCACCCTGGAGGAAGCCGGGCTGCACATCGCACGCTGGCTGCAGCGGGAGACCGGGTCGAAGCGGCTGTGCGTCGCGGGTGGTGTCGCGCTGAACAGCGTGATGAACGGGCGGATCCT
Organism: Amycolatopsis sp. NPDC102389; assembly: GCF_044765885.1. NCBI lineage: Bacteria > Bacillati > Actinomycetota > Actinomycetes > Pseudonocardiales > Pseudonocardiaceae > Amycolatopsis > Amycolatopsis sp. NPDC102389. The sequence continues at coordinate 1,761 of NZ_JBIWKX010000081.1, read as the reverse complement.
GCTGGAAACCCCGTTCGAGGACTTCTTCGCCCAGCCCGCGGCCGCCGACGACGGCTGCGCGCTCGGTTCGGCGCTGGAGGTGTCGGTCGGCAAGTACGGCAAGCCCCGTCCCCGCGACGGCTACACCTACACCGGCCCGGACTACACCGAGGCGGAGATGGAACTGGCGCTGCAGGACGCCGGGGTCCGCTACACCAAGGTCGACGACATCGCCGCGCACACGGCGAAGAAGATCTCCGAGGGCAAGATCATCGGCTGGGTGCAGGGCCGGATGGAATGCGGGCCGCGCGCGCTCGGCAACCGCTCGCTGGTGGCCGACCCGCGCGACCCCGACTCGAAGACGCGGATGAACGAGAAGGTCAAGCACCGCGAGGCGTTCCGGCCGTTCGCGCCGTCGTGCCTGGCCGAACGCGCGGGCGACTGGTTCGTCAGCGACTACCCGTCGCCGGTGATGCTGCTGGTGTTCGATGTCCTGCCGGACAAACGCGACGAGGTCCCGGCCATCACCCACGTCGACGGGACCGCCCGCGTGCAGACGGTGAGCGAGTCCGACAATCCGCTGTACTACCGGATGATCAGCGAGTTCGAGAAGATCACCGGCGTGCCGATGGTGGTCAACACCTCGTTCAACGACAACAACGAACCGATCGTCGCCAGCCCGGCCGACGCGGTGGCCTGCTACTTGAAGACCGATGTCGACGCCCTCGCCCTCGGGCCGTTCTGGGCAGAGAAGGACGACCTGTGACCGCCACGTTGCCCGAGACGGACGGATGGATTCCCGCGCTTTACCGGCGGCGCAAATGGTTGTGGCTGGTGGCCGCCGTCCCGGCCGTGGTGACCACGCTGCTGATCATGGTGATCCTGCCGCCGGATCAGACGCTGGACAACGTCGTGGACTGGGCGTTCAAGCTGTGCCCGTTCGTCTTCGCGGTCGCCACGGTGGCACTCTTCCCGCGCACCAAGGCGGGGCCCGCGCTCATCGTGCTCGCGGTGTTCGTCTACATGTCCTATTTGGACACCGAGCTGATCATGCGGGTCCAGGCGTTCGCCAGGAACGCCGCCACCGACGAGGACGCCTTCCAGCCGGTGTACCAGTTCGAGCTGTTCATCGTGACGTTCATCGTCCTGTTCGGACTGATGGCGTACCGGCTGGGCGGCGGCCGGACGGCGAACGTGCTCAAGGCCGGTGTCGCGTCGATCCTCGTGGTGATCTCGGGCGCGAACGACCTGACATTCTGGGCGCTCAACGACGTCTGGTCCGCCGGGACGAAACCGACCGAGCTCAAGTGGGCGTCGCACATGATCGTGTTCCTCGGCGGGCCGCCGAGCGTCCCGGTCGCGGTGGTGTTCATGCTGGTGCACCTGGTGCTGGCGGCGATCGTGGTGGCGCTGCCGGTGGGCCGATGGGTGGACCGGGCGCTCGGGCTCGCTTCGACCTGATGCACTGGGTTACTTTCCAGGTTGCGTGTCCGTGAAGGCCTCCTTCCCTGCTCTCAAGGTAGGGAAGGAGGCCTTCACGGATTTCCTGGCTCGCGGCCTCCGGCGAGGCGCTCACGGAGCGGTCGTGAGTGGCAAAGAGGGTTATTTTGAGGGGTAAGTCAAACGTGGCATGGTCGGTGCGGGTGGGTCGTGGGGGGGGGGGGGGGGGGGTGTCAAAAAAAACCCCCCCCCCCCCCCCCCGGGGGGCCCCAGGCCAAACCAGAAAACACCCGACACCCCCACAAAAAAAACCCGGGGAAGGCGGGGTATGTTGAAAACACC
>NZ_JBIWKX010000080.1:0-31172 GCF_044765885.1 Amycolatopsis sp. NPDC102389 | reverse complement strand
GGTGGGTGTTGGTGGTGGGGGGTGGGGGGGGGTGGGTGTTGGTGGGTGGTTTTCCCCCCCCCCCCCCCCCCCCCCCCCCACGACCGGTCATCGCACCAGCGCGGCCGCCGCGACCCGGCTCGCCGCGACGACGATCTTGGCGGCACCACCAGAGCCGCCGCTGAAGGTGAACACCCCCGGCCCGGCCTCCCGTAGCGCGAGGCCCGGCGGGTCGCGATAGCAGTCGGACGACGCCGTGGTCCGATGTGGACAGTTCGCCGCCGGCGGATGACCGAGCAGGCGCCGGGCCTCGTCCGCGACCCGCTCAGCGAGCGCGGCGTCCGGCCGCGGGCCGGAGGGGTCGACGTCCCAGCGTTCGCTCGGCAGGCCGAGCAGGAACCCCGCGTCACCCGCCGGGCGGCCCCACAGGCCGGTGCCCTCCCAGACGAACGTTCCGAGCCGAGCCGGCCGCCCCTCGTACACCGTGTATTGGATCTGTTTGACGCGCGTCCCATCGCCGGGCAGCCCGCTCGCCACCAGCAAGGCGGGCGTCCACGGGCCGGCGGCGAGCACGACCGCGTCGTATTCCGCGGTCGCGCCATCGGCCAGGCGCAGGACCGGGCCCGGACCCACGGCCGTCACCGGAAGCCGCCGGACGGTCGCGCCGCGGTCGGTGAGCCAGCCCAGCGCGGCGGCGCGCAACCCGGCGGGCGACAGGTAACCCGCGTGCCGTTCGACGACCGCGGTCACCCCGGCGGGCAGGCCGCGGAACGGATACCGGACGGCCAGCTCGGGGCCGGTGAGCAAGGTCGCCGAGCCGGGCAGCACGTCTTCGAGCACCCGGACCAGCTCGGTCACCTCGGCTCCGGGAGGCAGCAGGTACACCGACCCGACCTCCCGGTAGTCCGACGCCGTCCGCAACGCGGGGTCTCCGCGCAGTTCCGCGAGACTCTGCGCGGCCAGCAGGCATTCCGGCGCGGTCCGCTCGAAACCGCGGACCAGACCGCCGGACACGCTGGTCGCGTCACCGTCGGCCGATCGAGCGGTGTACAGGTCGACCGCGATCCGCGGCGCCGACCGCAGCAGACGCCAGGCGAGCATCGTGCCCGCGACGCCGCCGCCGGCGATTCCCACGCGCACGGCGACTCAGTCGCTGCCGTCGGACCGGGCGGCCACCGCCCGGCGCAGGTCGTCGGTGAAGTCCGCGACCCGCCTGCGCAGCGGCAACTCGACGTCGGCACGGGACAGCAGCTCGTCGGCGAGCCGCAGGGTCTCCGGCGAAGCGGCGTAACGCGGGTAAAGGAACCGCACCAGCACGTCCAGCACGAGGTCGCCGCGCAGCCTGGCGGCCGCGGGCATCTCTGCGAAGAACCGCGGAACGTACCCGGCGGTCAGCTCCGCCTGCTCCGGTTGCCAGAATCCCTCGGCCAGCGCCCAAAGTCCGTAGCTGGAGACCTCGGTGTCGCCGACGATCGCCTCCCAGGCCGCGCTCTTGGCCGCCGGATCCGGCCTGGCCGCACGGCATTTCGCCGCGAACTGCGCACCCCTGGTGCTGGGATCCGCCTGGTGCGCCGCGGCGATCTCGTCCTCGGAAAGCCCGCCGAGCACGGCGAGCCGGTACCTGGTCCGCCAGGCCAGATCCGCGTCGAGCACGAGCCCGGCGGGCTGCCGGGTACCTTCCAGCCAGCCACGAAGCTCGCCGACGTCGGCGCTGAACTCGATGAGCCCCCGGCACAGGCACAGCCAGATCTCATCGGATGGCGCGACGTCGGCCATGCGGTCGCGAATCGCGCCGGCGATGGCGGCTAGCGCCGCTGGCCGCCGCGCCGGGGGCAGGAAACGATCCGCGACGTCGACACGGGCCTGTTCGAGCACCTCGACGACGATGGACGGTTCCGGCTCCACGGCGAGCATCCCGGTCACCAGGTCGAGGTGGTCGGCGGCCGGGTAGGCGCCGTCTTGCACCGCCAGCAGCAGCGCGCACCACACCATCGCCCGGTTGACCGGGGACAACCGGGGAAGGAACTCGGGCAGCGCGGCGCGGGAACGGTCGTCGAAGCGGATCTTCGCGTAGGTCAGGTCGCCATCGTTGAGCAGGACGAACTCCGGCACCGGGCGGCCGACCAGCTGCGGCAGCTCGGTCCGTGCACCCTCGACCGCGACCCGCACCGTCGCGGACTCGTCGCCGTAGCAGCCCACATCCAGCGTGTGCGGCCGCGGCACCGGGTGGCCGACCGGGACGTCCTGGCGCACGGCGGCCGCCGTGATCACCCCGTCGGTCACCGTGATCTCCGGGGTGATCGTGCTGACGTCGCAGGTGGAGAACCACACACGGGCCCATTCGGTCAGATCGGTTCCGGTGGCCTCGCTCAACGCGGCGAGGAAGTCGGAGAACGTCGCCGTGCCGTACGCGTGGCGGGTGAAGTAGACACGCAGGCCCTCGCGCAGCGCCGGGGTGCCGACGCGCGCGGCCAGCTGCCGCAGCACCGAAGAGCCCTTGAAATAGGAGATCCGGTCCAGTTCGAGCAACACCGTCCGCACGTCCGGCCCGGCCAGGCTCACCGGATGGGTCGACGGCCGCTGGTCGGCGACGTAGGCCTGGGCCTTGCGTCGCACGGCGAACGTGGTCAACGGCCCGGAGAACCTGGTCACGTCGCTGGTGACCCGGTGGGCCATGTAATCGGCGAACGCCTGGCCGAGCCAGAGGTCGTCCCACCAGGTGTTGGTGACCAGCCCGGCCAGCCACATCAGGGACAGGCCGTGCGCGATGACCACCGCCCTGGTCTCCCGTTCGCTGTCCGGCACGGCGGAGCCGAACAGGTACAGCTCGCGCAGCAGCACACAACCGGGGTGGTCGAGCGAGAGCACGCTGAACTCCGGGACGAAGACCTGATCGAACTTGCCGAACGGATAGGGCACACCGAACATCCGCCCGTATTCGTCGAGGCATTGCCCGGTGATCTCGAAGATCTCGTCGATGTCGTCCTTGAGCCCGTCGGCCAGCGAGGCCCGGCAGTGCAGGCCCAGCGGCACTCCGTCGTGCTCGGCGTGGAAGGACTCGTACGGACCGACCGCCAGCGTGGTGAGGTAGGTCGCCAGTGGCGCGGTCTCGGCAAGTCGCCAACGCCCCGCGCCGAGCCGGGTCGCCGGGGCGTTGCCGAGCACCTGCCAGTCGTCGTCGGGAACGGTGACGGTGAAGGTGAACGGCGCCTTGAGATCCGGTTGGTCGAAGCAGGCGAAGATCCGGGGCGCGTTGTCGATGTACACGAAGGCGTACAGGTAGACCTGGCCGTCGGCGGGATCGGTGTACCGATGCAGGCCTTCGCACTCCCGTGAGTAGGCCATGTCGGCGACCACGACGAGCTCGTTCTCGTCGGCGAGGCCGGTGAGCGTGAGCCGCCCGTCCTGGAGCTCGGCGACGTCCGGTTCACGACCGTTGAGGGTCACCGAGCGCAGCGCGCGGGGACGCACGTCGAGGAATGTGCCGTCAGTTCCGGAACGCGCGTCGAAAACGATTCTCGTCGTCGATCGGAATATCTCGTCCCCGAGCGTCAGGTCGAGCTCGACCTGATACGACCGTACCCGCAGCAATGCGCCGCGTGACTTCGCTTCGGCCTGCGTCAGACTGGGCATTTCCACGACCCTCCAAATAGCTGTATCGCCGCCGCCGAACAGCTCAGGCGGCCGCCGAATAGACAAAGTTCCGAGCCGCCGAATAGCGCATTCGACGCTCAACCGCGTCCCGCGAAGCAGTTGAACGGGCAGCGCGGACCGCCCGATGGTTCCGTCGGCTGCCCCTTGGCGCACTGGAACTCGCTTGAACACCTAGTTCACGGTCGATCGACGACCTACCCTCTGACCAGGAGAGCGGGGAGGGCAACAGTGATGACGCAGTTCATGAGTTGAACGACGCCGGGTTCAATGGGGACATTTTAATGGGGGACGCGGTCGGCGACGGTTTTGCATCCTCGCACTGCCGCACAAATCGCAATTCAGGTCTCAGGCGACGACGCCCGAAAACAGCGAAGAGTCGATAGTCGGTAATCGGACGGGCGCCAGGACTCATTCAGGGTAAGTCGCAGGTTTGCCATCCACAACCCGACGGGGGTGCCCATTGAGCGGGCAAGCTGACCACGGCTCCGGCCAGGGGCATTCGGCTGTTTCGAAACGACAGGACGAACCGTCGACCGAGTATCCGAAGGCGGACCAGGTCACCTACACCGTTCCGTTGGCCGCGTTACGACCGGCGGACTCGCCGCGGTTGATCGGTGAGGACGCCGAGCACATCCGGGTACTGGCCGAACCGGATCGCGCGCTGCCGCCGATCCTGGTCCACCGCTCGACCATGCGGATCATCGACGGGATGCACCGGCTCGGCGCGGCCCGCCTGCGCGGCCAGAACTCCATCGACGTGGTCTTCTTCGACGGCAGCGAGGAAGACGCGTTCGTACTGGCGGTCAAGGCCAACGTCGCGCACGGCCTGCCGTTGTCCTACGCGGACCGCGAAGCCGCGGTCGCCCGCATCGTCATCTCCCACCCCGACTGGTCCGATCGCGCCATCGCCGCGGCCGCCGGACTCGGACCCCGTACCGTCGCCGCGGTTCGCGGCCGCATCGACGGGCTTCCGCGAGGAACGGCGCGGCTCGGCCGTGACGGGAAGGTCCGCCCGCTGGACAGCACCGACGGCCGGCGCGTCGCGAGCAGACTGATCGCGGCTTTCCCGGACGCGTCCTTGCGCTCGATCGCACGCGCGGCGGGCATCGCCCCGGCCACCGTCCGTGACGTGCGCGAACGGCTCCAGCGCGGTGAGGATCCGGTGCCACCGCGCCGGCCACGCGCCGTCCGGGACGGCCGCACCGAACGGCGCGAGACCAGCCAGCCCGCTCACGACCACACCGAGCGTCTCTCGACGACGGAGCGCAACGCGGTCCTGCGGAACCTCGAGCGCGATCCGTCCCTGCGCTTCGCCCAGACCGGTACCCGGACACTGCGCTGGCTCGTGCACCGCGTGATCGCAGAGGAGGAGTGGCGTGAACTGGTCGACACGGTCCCACCGCACAGCGTGTACGTCCTCGCCGCATTGGCTCGCCGGTGCGCGAACGAGTGGATCGAGTTCGCGCACCAACTCGAACAGCGAGTCGGCGCACAGAAGACGTAGCCCGCCGGTGAATACGACAACGTGTTCAACCGAGCATCGGAACTCAGTTGAACGACGACCGGTTGTCGGACGGCGAACCGTGCGGCAGTATTCCCACGCACCACGCCTTGGGGGCCGATAACCGTTCGCGAATTCCGTCGCTCCGGATCTCCGCGAAACCGTCATCGCGAAATCGGCTTGCCGATTCCGATACTTGTCCGATCGATTCTTATTCGTCCGCCCCGACCATCGGTTCATGATTCCACGGAAGACCTGCCGGTTCGGCAAGAGGAGAAGAAATGGCAGCACCGATCGTCGAATTCGGTATCGCCGGCTTCGGTTACGCCTTCGGCGAAGACCAGGACGTCGAACAGGTCGCCGGGGCTTATGTCGGCGACCCGGAGCGCGTCGTCCAGTGGGGTTATCGGACCTTCCATCGTGCCGAGGACGGGGTGACCTCGACCGCGCTGGCGGCGGAGGCGTCCCGTGCGGCACTGGCCAGGGTCGCGATCGACCCCGCGGACGTCGATCTGGTGGTACTGGCCAATTCCGAGCTGGCGGAGTACCCGTATTGGGACTCCTCCGCCGCGCTCGCCAGGGAGCTGAAGATCCGGGAGCGGCAGACGATGCTGCTGGCCGAAGGCTGCGCCTGCGGGGTGACCGGGCTCGGCGCCGTCGCCGGGCAGCTGATGCTGCGGCCGGAGCTCGACACGGTGCTGTTCACCGCCGTCAACCGGGTCAGCGAATTCCATCGCAACCGGATGAACGTCAACAACGCCGTGCACAGCGACGGCGCGGTCGCCGTGGTGCTGCGCCGAGGCCACGGCCGCACCACGTGGCTGGCCACCGAGCAGTTCACCGATTCCGACTTCTGCGACTGGTTCCGCACCGATGTCGGCGGCAGTATCACGCCGATTCCGCCACCCGGCTGGTCGAGTGCGACGGCGCCGAGCGGGACCGAACGCGTGCAGGCCCATTTCCGGAAAGACCCCCGGCTGCTCCGGCGATTCGGCGAACAGCTCAACGCGCGAGTCGTCGAAGTGGTCGAGCGGGCCTGCCTCCGGGCGGATGTCCGGCGCGAAGATCTCGCCCGGCTCATCTACATCAACGACCCGGACGGTATCGCCGACGTGGCCGGCTTGATCGACTTCCCGCTGGACAGGACGAACCACGATCTCGCGAGCGACCACGGCCATATGGGCGCGGCGGATCAGCTGGTCGCGCTGGGCACGTTCCTCGACCGCGGCGAACTGAATTCGGGGGATCTCGTCGCACTCGCCGGAATCTCCATCGGCATGCGCTGGTATTGCACGATTTTCCGAATCTAGGCAGGGGTCGATGAACGATTTCACGGAATTGCTCGGCGGCCTCCGCACCGCGATGGCCACTCACTCGACGCCTTCTCCGGGGGTGCGACAGCGGCTCGGGGAGGTCGAGGATCCGGCGACGGTCCGCCGGGCGGGCCGTATCCTCGCCGACCTCCCGCCCGCCGGGGCGGATCTGCGGCCGGTCCGGATGACCGTGCTGGCCACCTGCACGATCGGCCCGTTCGAGCATCTGCTGCGCGCCGCACTGGTCGCCACCGGCTCCCGGCCCACCCTTCTCCTCGGTGACTACGGCACGTTCGACCTGTCACTGGCCGCGGGCGAGATCGACGGCTCCCCCGACATCGTCACCTGCCTGCTGGACGAGCGGTACTTCGTGCCCCGTGAGTGGAGTGCCGTCGACACCGCGGGCCTGGCCGAACACCTGACTGCCCGGTTCGCCGAGCTGCGAGGACTGATCCTGGCCTGCCTGCGGCGCACGCCGGGCGCGTTCGTGCTGCACACCGTGCCGATGCCCGCCGAACTGCGTGATTCGGTGATCAGCTGGCGGGCACGGGCCGCGATCGGCCGGGCGTGGCACCGGCTCAACGCGGACCTTCTCGGCCTGGCGGAGGACGACGGCCGGATCACGGTGGTGGACCTGGCCGGTGAACTCGCGGATCTCGCGGTCGCGGCCCGGGACGAGCGACTGCACCGGTACGCGGATCTGCCCTACACCGACGGCGCGCTCCTCGCGCTGGCCCGGCAGGTCGCCCGCGTGGTCGCGGCCAGGTCGGGGCTTTCCCGCAAGGTGCTCGCGGTCGATCTGGACAACACGCTGTGGGGTGGCGTGCTCGGCGAAGCGGGCGAGGCGGGCCTGCAACTCGGCGGGCTGTACCCCGGGAACTGCTACCAGGACCTGCAGCGAGCCGTGCGACGGCTGCGCGAGCAGGGGGTCGTCCTCGTCCTGGCCAGCAAGAACGACGCCGGCGCGGTCGACGAGGTGCTGAGCGGTCATCCGGAAATGCTGCTGCGGCAGGAGGATTTCGCGGTCCGCGCGGTGAACTGGTCGGCGAAGGCGCAGAACCTGCGGCAAGCCGCCGAGACGCTCAACCTGGCCGCGAACGCGTTCGTCTTCATGGACGATTCCCCGTTCGAACGCGGGCATGTGGCCGCCGAACTGCCCGACGTCGCGCTGGTGGCTGCCGACGGCGACCCGGCCCACCTGGTCCGCTCGCTGCTGCGGCCCGGCTGGTTCGACGTCCCGGAACTCACGGGCACCGACCTGAAACGTCCGGCGCTGTACCGCTCGCGCGCGCTGCGCACCGACTTCTCCACCGGGTTCGCTTCGTCGGAGGACTACCTGCGCGCGTTGCGGACGCGGGTGATCGCGCATCCGGTCACCACCTTCGAGGTGGGCCGGGTCGCCCAGCTCTCCGCGCGCACGAACCAGTTCAACCTGACCGGGCACCGGTTCGACGAAGGGGTCACGACCGCGATGTGCGCCGATCCGGACCGCCTCGTCGCCTCTTTCGCGGTGTCGGACCGGTTCGGCGACGAGGGGATCGTCGGCGCCGCGTGGATCGAGTGCCGAGGACGGGTCTGGTGGGTCCTGAACCTGGTGCTGAGCTGCCGGGTGTTCGGCCGCGGCATCGAGTTCGCGATCACGGACTGGATCGTGCGGCGGGCCCGCGACGCCGGGGCCGCCGCGGTGGTCGGCCGCTACGTGCCGACCGGACGCAACAAGGTGGCCGACGGCTTCTGGGAGAAGGCCGGCTTCACCCCGTCCGACGAGGACGGCCTGTACACCGTGGTGCCCGCCACCGCGCCGAGTTGCCTGCCCACCTGGATCGCCTACCCGGAGACGAGTGATGACCGAAATGGATGACACGGCGTCCGTCGTGCTGAACACGCTGAGCGAAGTACTGAACAAGCCGGACGCCGATCTGCGGGCCCGTCCGGTGCTCGCCACCCACGGCTGGGACAGCCTCACGTCGCTGGAAGTCCTTTCCCAGCTGGAAAGCAGGCTGTCGGTGACGCTCGATCTGCGCGGCTACCACGCCGCGCACACGGTGACGGCCCTGATCGATCTCGTCGCGGCCGCCGCGACGACCAACGCGGGCGCCGGTCGGCGCGGATAGCCGGGGAGGATTTGCGGTGCGATTTCAAGAAGTAGAGTTGCTGGCGATCGGAGCGGGGCCGTCCGGCCTCGCGCTCGCCGTCGCCGTCGAAGAGCTCGCGAAGTCCGAGCTCGCCAAGGAAACGCTCATCGTCGAGCAGCAGGACGACGTGGTCTGGCAGCGCGGCATGCTGATCCCGTGGACGCAGAGCCAGGTCTCGTTCCTCAAGGACCTGGTCACCCAGCGCAACCCGCGGAGTCCCTTCAGTTTCGTCAACTACCTGCACTCCGTGGGCCGCTTGGACCAGTTCATCAACCTGGGCAGCTTCACGCCGTACCGGATGGAGATCTCCGGCTATCTGGGCTGGGTCGCCAGATCCCTGCCGAACGTGCGGATCGACTACGGACGGCGCTGTGTTTCGGTCCGGCCGTTCGGTGTCGCGGACGGGACCGGCGAGTGGCTGGTCCAAATGGCCGACGGCAGTGCCGTGGTGTGCCGTCACCTGGTGGTCGCGGCCGGGCGGGACCCGTACATCCCGGAGACCTTCGCGGCCATCCCGCGCGAGCTGATGATCCACAGCACCGAGTTCGCGGCGCGGATCGGCGAGATCGACCCCGGGCAGACGCGCCGGATCGTGGTCGTCGGCGGGGCGCAGAGCGCGGCCGAGATGCTCTGGACGGCGCACCAGACGTTCCCCGGGACGCAGTGCACGATGGTGATGCGCTCGATCGGCCTCAACGCCTACGAGTCCAGCAAGTTCACCAACGAGCTGTTCTATCCGTCCTTTGTGGACGAGTTCCACTCGGCGCTGCCGGAGGCCAGGGAGCAGCTGCTGCGCGAGATGCACCGGACCAACTACGCCGGTCTCACCCCGGACATGCTCGACACCCTGTACCGGCAGATGTACATCGAACGGCTCACCGGGACCGAACGCATCGAGATGATCCCGATGGTCGACGTGGCCGAGGCCGAGATGGACGGCCGCGAGATCGTGCTCACCCTCGTCGACCGCAAATCCGGCCGTCGCTCCACGCAGCGCTGTGACGTGGTGCTGCTCGGCACCGGTTTCACCAAACGGATGCCGCGGATCGTCAAGGACATGGCCTCCGCCGTCGGGATCGACGAGATCACCGTCAACCGCAGCTACCGGATGAGCCTGCCGCCTTCGTTCAGCGGGACCTGTCATCTGCAGGGGGTCAACGAGGCCACCCACGGCATCGCCGACTCCCTGCTCAGCGTGCTGGCCGCGCGGGCGGCGGAGATCGTCACCGATCTGCTCGCCGAACGCCGGCTGCCACCGCTGACCGCCATCACCGAAGCCACCGCCCGCCCGCTCGCCGCTACCCAAGGAGCGCAGTGACCATGATGGAGATCCGCCGGCTCGATCCCGCGAACCTCAAACCGGACAACGGCCTGGCCGCCACCCGGCTGTTGCCGTGGCCGGAGCTGAACGCACCGTTCGAGGGCTCCTGGTGTGTGGTGGCGCCGGGCGCGGAATCCGGCGCGCACAGCCACGACGAATACGAGATCTGGGTGGCCATGACCGGGGCCGCGGAGATCGTCTGCGACGGACGCCGGGTGCCGTTCGCCGCCGGCGACGTCGTGCACTTCCGGCCGGGCTCGCGGCATCAGGTGGTGAACACCGGCGCCGAGGAGTTCCGGATGTACGCGGTCTGGTGGGACCGGGAGATGGCCGGGCGGTTCACCACCCGCGACGAGGCCGGCGTGTAGATGTCCACGACCATCGTGGTCGCCGCGACCCCGACGCCCAACGGCGACCTGCACATCGGACATCTGGCCGGGCCCTACCTGGCGGGCGACGTGTACGCCCGGTACCTGCGGGCCACCGGTGCTTCGGTGATCTACACGACCTGCACCGACGACAGCCAGAGCTACGTCGTGTCCACCGCGCGGCGATCGGGCACCACCCCGCGGGAGCTGTGCGCCGCCTCGACCGCGGCGATCGGCCGTTCGCTTTCCGCGATGGGCATCTCGATGGCCGGTCTGCCACCGATCGGCGACGTCTACCGGCGCACGGTGCTCGAGTTCGTCACCACCCTGTACGAGGCGGGCCGGTTCCGGAAACGGACGGTGCGGCTGCCGGTCGCGACCCGATCCGGCACGTACCTGTTCGACGGGCTGGTCACCGGCACCTGCCCGGTCTGCCTGGCGAGCAGCAGCGGCGGGGCCTGCGAGGCCTGCGGGCACCCGAACAACTACGACGAGCTGCTCGATCCACGCTCCACACTGGACCCGGACGACCCGGTGTCCTATCGGGACACGGAGATCCTGGTGCTGCCGATGGAGGAGTACCGGGAGCGGCTCACCGCCTACTACGCCGCGCAGGCGGGACGCTGGCGGCCGCACGCGATGCAGCTGATCGGCGAGTTGCTGGCCGGGCCGCTGCCGGAGGTGCCCGTGACGATCCCTGCCGGGTGGGGCGTTCCCGCGCCGTTCCCGGAGACGCCCGGCCAGATGCTGTACCCGTGGATCGAGGCGATGCCGGCGGTCATGTACGGCACCTGGTGGTCGGCGGGCGACACCGCGGTGCCGGTCGACGAGCACTGGCGAGCCGAGCACCACGCCGACGTCGTCTACTTCCACGGTTACGACAACGTCTACCACTGGGGCCTGATGGATCTCGTGTTCCTGCTGGCCCACGGCGACCGGTACGTCACACCGTCGGCCAACGTCTGCAACGAGTTCTACAACCTGACCGGGGAGAAGTTCTCCACCAGCCGTGGTCATCTGATCCGGGCGGCCGACCTGCTGGCGGAGGTCCCGCGCGACCTGGTCCGATTCCATCTGGCGCATACCGCACCGGAGCAGGCGCGCACCGATTTCACCCGGGAAGGGTTGCGCGACACCGGATACCGGCGGCTCAGCGCACCGTGGAACGCCTTGGCCGAGGCGATGTCGTCGGTGTTGCACGGGCTCTCCGGCACCTTGCCGGTGTCCCCCGCCGGACGCCGTCGCGCCGCGGCCATGCTGGCGCGGTTCCGCGGCTGTTACGAATTGCCCGGCTACAGCATGAACCGCGCCGCCGAGACGGTGCTCACCCAGCTCGACCGGCTGCGCGGCCTCGCGGGTGATCCGACGGTCGTCCCAGGCGATCTGGTGCTCGAGACGCGCACGTTGCTCGCGGGCGCCGCCCCGATCCTGATCGACGTGGCCGAGGCGGCGGGCGGGGACGGGGTCGACCTGTCCCTCGCCGCCGAACCACCCGTGTCCGTTCCCGTGTTCCGACTCCCCCGGCTGCCCGAGGAGGCGAGCCATGAAACTGCTGACCATCGAGACCCGTCAGTACCTGACCTACTACCACTCCCGCTATCGGCAGGTGCAGGCGTTCGGCGTCGATCTGTACGTGATGAACGGTGAGGGGACACCCGACTTCTGGCCGTCCGACCACTACCGGCTGGTCGGCTCGAAGAAGATCGACGAGATGATCGACTGTGCCCGGGAATGGCACGCCACCGAGCACTTCGACGGGGTGATCACCTTTTCCGAGGCGGCGGTGATCGCGGTCGCCTCGGTGGCCGAAGCACTCGGCCTGCCGGGCATCGGCGTCGACGCCGCCCGCAACAGCCGCAACAAACTGCTGATGCGCCAGGCGTACGAACGGGCGGGGGTGCCGATTCCCGCCTTCCGGTTCGTCACCGAACTGGACGACGCGCTCGCGGCGGCCGCCGAATTCGGCTACCCGGTCATCATCAAGCCCACCCTGGGCGCCGGCAGTCACCTGGTGTACCGAGTGGACGGTCCGGAGGAGCTGGCCCGTGACTTCGCCACGGCCAGCGAAGGCCTGCATAACATGTTCTGGATCAACGCCGAGGCCGACGACGTCGACCTCGGTCCGATCGGGTTGCTCGTCGAGTCCTTTTTGGACGGGCCCGAGTACCTGATGGAGGCGCTCGCCTGGGACGACGAGCTCTACCTCGGCTCGGTGGTCGACCGGATCACCGCGGAGGGCCGGAGTTTCGACGACGACGTGCATCACGCGCCGACGTCCCTGCCTGCCGAGGAACTGGCCCGGGTACACCACGTGGTCAAGGCGGCCGCTCGCGCGCAAGGCCTGCGGCGCAGCGCGATGCACGCCGAAGTGCGCTACCACGACGGCAAACCGCATTTGCTGGAGATCGCGGCCAGGGTCGGCGGCGGCGGGCTGGACACCATCGCCCGGCTCACCGCGGACCACGATCCGATCCGTGCCGTGGTCGACGTCGGCCGGGGGGTGAAGCCGCCCGTCCGCCACTACTGGCCGACCGGGACACATATCACCGCGATGTGCCTGATCTGCGACGGCGGCGTGGTCGACCACATCGAGGTGCCGCCAGAGGTGAGCGAATCGGACCGGGTCTTCCTGCTGCAGATCACCGCCCGCCCCGGCGACGTCATCCTCAGACCGCCTGACGGCAACACCATCTTCGGCTTCCTCGGTACCACCGGGACGTCCAAAGAGGACGCTTACGAGCTGATGACCGAACTGGCGGGCAAGATCACCGTCACCTTGGAGCGTGACCGATGAGAGTGGCCCGCACCCGGCGGTTCCTGATGTGCCCGCCCGAGCATTTCGAGGTCAGCTACTCCATCAATCCGTGGATGGAGCCGGACAAGCCGACCGACACGCCACTGGCGATCCTGCAGTGGGACCGGCTGCGCGCCCGGCTGGTCGAGCTCGGCCATCAGGTCGACGTGGTACCGCCGCGGCCCGGCCTGCCCGACATGGTGTTCGCCGCGAACGCGGCCACCGTGGTCGGCGGCCGGGTGCTGGCCGCCCGATACCGGCATCCGCAACGGTTCGGCGAGGCACCGGCCTATCAGGCTTGGTTCGCCGAGCACGGCTACCCGGTCCAGCACGCCCGGTTCGTCAACGAGGGCGAAGGCGACATGCTGCCGACCGGCGACCGTATCCTGGCAGGCACGGGCTTTCGCACCGACGAGCGCGCGCACGCCGAGGCGGCCGACCATTTCGGTCTGCCGGTGGTCACCTTGCGGCTGGTCGACCCGCGCTTTTATCACCTGGACACGGCGCTGGCGGTGCTCGACCACGAAGAGATCATGTACTACCCCGGCGCGTTCTCGCCGGACAGCCAAGCACTGCTCCGCGAGCTGTACCCGACCGCGATCCGGGCGGAGAGGGCCGACGCCGAGGTCTTCGGTCTCAACGCCGTCTCCGACGGCAAGCATGTGTTGCTCCCCCAAGCGGCCGTCCGCCTCACCGAGAGCCTGCGGGCGGCGGGCTTCGAGCCGATCAGCGTCGACCTGTCCGAACTGCTGAAGGCCGGTGGCGCGGCGAAATGCTGCGCGCTGGAGCTCCGCGGGTGGGGGGGGGGGGGGGGGGGGGGGGGGTGGGGTTGGGCTCCCGGGGGCCCCCCCCCCCCCCCCCCCCCCCCCACCACCTGCACCGATGCCTCCCCCACCTTCGACCTTCCCTCCACAAAGGAGCGATCATGATCAATTACGAAGGCCGGCGGTTCCGTCCGGTCGCCGTCGACGACACCGGCGACGACGACGGCGGTGACCGGGTCGCGGTCTACCGGCAGAACGGCGACCTGATCTGGGGTGAGTTCACCGGCGGCCGGGCCCGGCGCGGCTCGCTGACCGGAACCTGTGGCCCCGACGGCAAACTCGACTTCGCGTACTGCATGGTCCTGGAGAGCGGCGAGGTGATCTCCGGTCACTGCACCAGCGTCCCGCGGATCCTCGACGACGGCCGGATCCAGCTCGACGAGGTTTGGCAGCGCTACGGCCCGCACCAGTCCGTCGGAGTCTCCCGCCTCCAAGAGATCCGGTGATCGCGATGACCCGGACCACCGCGAAACCCGCGTCTCGGGGCGAGAAGCCGCGCCGCGGCGGCACGGTCACCTGGGCCTGTGCGCCGGGCTTCCCGCCGGCGGTGATCTTCCCGTTCACCCCGGCGGAACGCATGGGCATGCGCAACGTCCTGGAGTTCCAGGCCCTGATGTACCGCGCCCTGTACTTCTTCGGCAGCGACGGCACACCCGAGGTCGACTACGCCACGAGCATCGGCGAGCCGCCCGTGTGGAGCGAGGACGGGCTGACCGTCACGGTCAAGATCAAGCCGTGGAAATGGTCCAACGGCGAGACCTTGTGCGCCGACAACGTGTTGTTCTGGGTGAACCTGCTCAAGGTCAAGGGCGACCGGTACGGCGAGTACACCCCCGGCTACTTCCCCGACAACTGTGTCGACTACGGCAAGCTGTCCGAGGACACCTGCTACTTCACCTTCGACAAGGTCTACTCCCGGCGCTGGGTGCTGATGAACCAGCTCAGCCTGATCATCCCGCTGCCGAAGGCGTGGGACCGCACCGAGGCGGGACCTGCCAACGCGTCCGGAGATCTCGCCGACGTCGAAGCGGTCTACGACTACCTGATGGCCGAACAGGGCGACATCATCGACGAGAGCAACGAACACCGCACCCACTGGGCCGACAGTCCTGTGTGGAGTGTCGTGAGCGGAGCGTGGCGGCTGAAGAGCTACACCCTGGACGGGGTCGTGACCTTCGTGCCGAACGAGCACTACTCCGGCCCGAACAAACCGCGTCTCGACGAGTTCCGGCAGATCCCATTCTCCTCCGACGAGGAGGAGTACCGCCGGCTGGAGAACGGGCCGGATAGCGAGGACGCGGTCCAGGTGGGCTACCTCCCGCTCAGCTTCGCCACCGGTCACACCGACGATCCGGCCAAGGGCGGCGTGAACCCGCTGGCCGGGCGCTACACGATGGTGCCGCAGGTGGCGTACTGCATCCGGTACACCAGCCTGAACTTCAACAATCCCGGCGTGGTCGGCAAGATGTTCGCCCAGACCTACGTCCGGCAGGCGCTGCAGTGCACGCTCGACCAGGACTCCGCGGTCCGGGACATCTACCAGGGGTACGCCTACCGGCAGAACGGGCCGATGCCGATGCTCCCGGTCACCGATCTGGTGTCACCGCCGCAGCGCGGCGGGGCGTGGCCACTGCCGTTCGATCCCGACCGGGCCAGGGAACTGCTGGCCGAGCACGGCTGGGACACCAGCGTCACCCCGGCGGTCTGCGTCGATCCGGAGCGGGCGGGCGACGGGATCCCGCGCGGCACCAAGCTGAGCTTCCTGCTGCGGTACGTCGAAGGACGGCCGGCGTTGACCCGGCTGATGACCCAGTACCGGCACGATGCCGCCGCGGCCGGGATCGAATTGCGGCTGCAGGAGGTCTACGGTTCGATCCTGGTCGCCGAAGACGCGCCCTGTTACCCGACCGACGAAACCCCTTGCCAGTGGGAGATGTGCTGCTGGAACGGCGGCTGGGTCTACCACCACCCGACCGGCGAGGTCCTGTTCCGGACCGACGCGGGCGGCAACTTCGGCCACTACCACGACCCGGTGGCCGACGAGCTGATCGAGCGCACGGTCACCACCGACGATCCGGAAGTCCTGTACCAGTACCAGGACTACATCGCCGAGCAGGTGCCGGTCGTGTTCAATCCCAACTTCCCGATCCGGTTGTTCGAGGTGGCCGAAAACCTGCGCGGCTTCGCGCCGGTCAACCCGTTCGGCATGATCAGTCCCGAAAACTGGTACTACGTCGATGCCTAGCCCCGTCGCCCCCATCGGCGCGCATTCCATGCTGCTGTTCCTGCTCCAGCTGGGACTGCTGCTCGGACTCGCGCTCTTACTCGGACGGCTCGCGCTCCGGCTGAAGATGCCGGCGGTGGTCGGTGAACTGACCGCCGGTGTCCTCATCGGACCGTCGGTGCTCAGCCATCTGGCCCCCGGCCTCTCGGCTTGGTTGCTGCCGCGCGAGGCCGCGCAGCTCAACCTGCTCGACGCCGTCGGGCAGCTCGGCGTCCTGCTGCTGGTCGGGATCACCGGTCTGCACATGGATCTGAAGCTGGTGCGGCGCAAGGGCAAACCCGCGGCCTGGACGAGCGCGGGCGGCCTGCTGGTGCCGTTGGGCCTCGGCATCGGGCTCGGCTTCGCACTGCCCGCGTCACTGGTACCGGCCGGGATCGACCGCGGGGTGTTCGCGTTGTTCATGGGCGTCGCGATGGGCGTGAGCGCGATCCCGGTGATCGCGAAGACCCTGCTGGAGATGCGCCTGCTGCACCGGGACATCGGCCAGTTGATCGTCAGCGCCGCGGCCGTGGACGACATCATCGGCTGGCTGCTGCTGTCGGTGGTGTCCGCGCTGGCCGTCACCGGGCTGGTCGCCGGTCAGGTGGCGCTGTCGGTCGGCGGGTTGCTGCTGGTCCTGGTGCTCACGGTCGTCGCCGGACGGCCGCTGGTCAACGCGTCGCTGCGCCTGGCGGGCCGCTCTTCCGAGCCGGGGCCCGGTATCGCCACGACCGTGGTCCTGCTCCTGCTGGCCGCCGCGGGCACCCACGCGGTGGGCATGGAACCGTTACTGGGCGCACTGCTGTGCGGCATCCTGATCGGCTCGTCCAGGCACATCGACCTCGCCCGGCTCGCGCCGTTGCGCACCACCGTGCTGTCCGTGCTCACCCCGATCTACTTCGCCACCGCGGGGCTGCGGATGGATCTCACCGCGCTTCGCGATCCCGCGGTGCTCGGCTCGGCCGTGCTGGTGCTGGTCATCGCGGTCTTCGGCAAGTTCGCCGGCGCCTATCTCGGTGCCAGAGCGGGGAGGCTCAGCCATTGGGAGGGGCTTGCGCTCGGCAGCGGCCTCAACGCGCGAGGCGTGATCCAGGTGATCGTCGCGATCGTCGGGCTGCGGCTCGGCGTACTGAATACCGCCACGTACACGATCATCGTGCTGGTCGCGATCGTGACGTCGTTGATGGCGCCACCGACACTGCGCTACGCGGTGCGGCGGATCGCCGTCACGGAGGAGGAACGCGTACGGGAGAAGGGGTTCCATGTCCAGTGAAGAGCGACCGCGGCTGCTGCTGATCGCGACCGGCTGGCGGGTGTTCCGGGAATACCTGCTGAAATCGATCGGCGCCCGGTACCGGGTCCACCTGTTCCACACCGCCGAACCACAATGGGAACGGGAGTACATCACCGGCTGGTCCGTGCTGCCCAGCACCATCGACGGTCCGGCGATGGCCCGCGAGGCCGTCCGGCTGAACGATTCCGAGCCGTTCGATGGCGTGCTCTGCTGGGACGAGGGGCGTATCCACGCCACCGCCCACGTCGCGGAGGCACTCGGGCTGCGATGCGGCGACCCGGCGATGATCTGGCGGCTGCGGGACAAGGCGCAGACCCGCGCCGCGCTGGCCGAGGCCGGCGTGCCGCAGCCCCGCTCGGTCAAGGTCCGCACCCTCGCCGAGGCGCTGGCCGCGGCGGAGCAGGTGGGATACCCGGCCATCCTCAAACCCCGCGGTCTCGGCGCCAGTCTCGGGGTGGTCCGGGTCGACGATCCCGAGCGGCTGCGCGAGATGTTCGCCTTCACCCGCGACACCAAGGCACCGGACCCGGTCGTCTACGCGAGTGATCATCCGGTCCTGGTCGAGCAGTGCGTGACCGGCGAGGAGATCAGCGTCGACTCGGTCGTCCAGGACGGGAAGGTCACGCCGCTCTTCCTCGCCCGCAAGGTGGTCGGCTTCCCGCCCTACGCCGAAGAGGTCGGCCATTACGTGGACGCCGACGATCCGCTGCTCGCCGACTCCACGTTCACCGCGCTCCTGCAGGACACCCATACCGCGCTGGGCTTCCGGGACGGGTGGACGCACACCGAGTACATGCTGACCGCGACGGGCCCGAAACTCATCGAGGTCAACGGCAGGCTCGGCGGCGACCTGATCCCGTACCTCGGCAAGCTGGCGACCGGCATCGACCCCGGCGCCCTCGCCGCCGCGGCCGCCTGCGGTCACGACCTCGACGTGCGTCCCACCCGGCGGCGGGTGGCCGGGATCCGCTTCTGTTACGTCGACCGGGACGACACCACCATCGCCTCGATCCACTTCGACCAGGCGGCGCTTCCGTCCACAGTGGACCAAGCGGTCACCATCGCCGAACCCGGCGCCGTGGTTTCCCCGCCACCCAAGGGAACTGTCTGGGGTCGCGTCGCATATGTCACCGTCGTCGCGGGCTCGATCGGCGAGTGCGCCCGGACGCTCGACGCCGCCCATGCCTCGCTGCGCATCACCACGGCGGGTGGCCGCTGAGCCGAACGAACGTTCGGGGCGCGATCAGCCCAGCTTGAGCCAGCCCAGGCCCAGCGCGACGACGAAACCGGTCGCCAGTACGACGAGGACGCCGATGAGCACCAGCCAGGCGACAGGCATCGCCTTGGACGGCATCGGCTGCGGATGCGAGAGCCCCGACGTCTGCGCCGAGTCGGGCGGTGTGTCACCCGGTGACACACCGCCTCCTGGTTCCAGGTCTGGGGTCTTCTCCGGTTCCGGGTCGGGCGGTAAGGCGGTCATCGCCAGTGCTCCTTCGGTCGGTCACACCGTCCGGGTACCCGAACGTGGGCGATGAAACCCGTCGGCCGCAATGATACGCACCTGCGTATAGTAAGCAGGACGCAGCCATCTGGGGCTGAGGTGACGCGAGGAGCGAGCATGATCAGAGTCAAGTGGATCCCCGGGCAGGCCGCGGACTTCTCCGGCGAAGTGCTGGTCAGCGTCACCGCGTTGACACTCGACGACTTTCGGAGCACGCCAGGCGCCTACCGGGCGGGATACGCGCTCAGCCGCGAGTGGCCGCGGTTGCCCGGCGCGGTCGGACAGTGGCTGTGGGCCGAACCGCTGCGCCGCCGGCTGGGCTCGGTCTCGGTGTGGCGCGACCACGAAGGCTTGCGAGGCTTCGTCGGGCTGCCTGCCCACGTGGCGATCATGCGCAAGTACCGCGAACTCGGTACCACCCGCGCGACCACCTGGAGCGCCGACGACCTCGACGTGCGAGCCATCTGGCGAAGGGCGGACCGATGGCTCAGGGGTGATGACGCACCACGGCCACGGGACAGGGCGCGTGGTGGACGACCGCGCGGCTGACCGATCCCAGGAGAGCGCGCCGTAGCGGGCCGCGTCCATGACTGCCGACGACCAGCAGCGTGGCCCCCTCGGCCTGCTCCGAAAGCGCGCGAGCCGGCCGGTCGATCGCGATCACCCGGCGCACGGCGACATCCGGGTACCGATCCCGATGGCCCGCGAGCACTTCGTCGAGCACGGGCGTTCCACGTTCCTGGACGATCTCCCGGTCGTGCTCGGTGGGATTGACCGCCATCGCTTCGAGGGGCAGGTCGGACCAGACGTGCAAGGCCACCAGCACGCAGTCGTGGCGGTCGGCGAAGTCGTAGGCGAAACCGATGGCTTCGACGCCGGCCTCGGATCCGTCGACACCCACCACGACCTTTCGTTCTTCGTCCGCCGCCGGTTCGTCGCTGTCGCGCACCACCACGATCGGCCGGTGACATTCGCGCAGGAGTTCGTCGGCCGTCGACCCGACCAGGAGCCTCGGGAGCGCGGTGAGCCCGGACGACCCGATCACCAGCAGATCCGCGTTCTCCGCGGCGTCAGCCAGCGCCTCGGGCGCGCGGCCGGACAACAACCGGGTCGAAACAGCCAGCTCCGGCCACGCCCGGCGGCACTCCTGCGCGACGTCGCCGAGCAGGGTTTCCGCGCGCCGCTGCGCCGTTTCCTGACCCGCTTCGAGGAACCCCGGCCACGTCCCGCCACCCGGTGCCGCCTCGGCCAGGGGCATGAACCCGACGACATGGACGACCACCAGTCCGCATCCGCGGGCGGCGGCTTCCCCCGCGGCCCAGCGCACGGCCTTCCGTGCTTGCTCGGAGCCGTCATAGCCGACGACGACGGCGCCCTTGTCCACTGTGGATTCCGGTGTTGACATCACTGCTCCCTCCTTGCGAACCGATATGGGTACCCACTTCTAGCCGAACCCGAAACCCGGAAGAAGGCGGCCGCACTCAGGTCTCGTCACCCGTATCGGTGAATCTCGCCAACTCACCATTCGTGGCAAGTGGATCACCGTTTCGTGTCATACCCGCGCCCACTTGCCGTAGCGGAATCCTGGCGTCCACATCGGCGCGCCTCAAGCCCGCTACGCACAGTGTCATCGCTCGCGAAAGCCACCCCTGGCGCAAAACACGAAAGACTTACGTGTTTATCGTGGGAAGATTCACGACTCGCCGACGGCCCGGGAAATCGTTTTTTGACAGTTCGCCAACGTGATGAAAATCTTCGATCGCTCCTCGCGAGAGCACAACCGAACACGAAAATCCGAACAAGGAGCCCCTCAATGCAGATGTTCACCCAGCACGTGCACCACGGTCACGACCTCGTTTCGGGTCTGCTCGCGCACCTGGCCCACGTGCTCGGATGGCTGGTCTGACGCTCTAAGCACAGGGATTGACGGGGGCCAATCTGTTGGCGCGGGTCGGCCCCTCGTGTTTGCGACCCGGTAAAGGGGCACAATCGTGTCCCTTTACCGGGTTCCGGTTTTTCACGCCCGTGAGGAATACCGCTAAAGCGCGAAACCCAGTTCCCTGCCCCGCGCCAAGAGGTCTTCACGGGCCGTCGGATGCGCGACGTGGTCGACGATCTGCCGCGCCTGCTCGTTCGCGTCGTTGCCCCAGATCGTCGCCACACCGTGTTCACTGACCACAAAACTGTGCTGGAACGACGTCACCGGGCCGGCCAGCCGAGGCACGACCGTCGAGACGTCCGCCTTCGGATGCCAGGACGGCAGCGCGATGATCGCCCGGCCACCGGGTGAATGCAACGCCCCGACCACGAAGTCGGTCTGCCCGCCGAATCCCGAGTAGATCGCCCCTCGCACCCGGCTCGCGTTGGCTTGCGCGAACAGGTCCACCTCGAGGGCGCTGTTCACCGAAACAAGACCACGCTGCCGGGCGATCACCGCCGGGTCGTTCGTCTTTTCCGTGCGCAGCAGGCGGATCCGCGGATTGCGGTCGAGCCAGCGGTACAGCTCGGCACTGCCGAACACGAACGACGCCGTCACCGGTTCCGCCGGATCGAGGGCCCCGGCGCGGTCGAGCGCGAGCACGCCGTCGCTGAACATCTCCGACCAGATCGCGAGCCCGCGCCGTCCGGTGACCGCCGCCAGGGTCGCGTCGGGGATCCCGCCGATGCCCAGTTGCAGGGTCGCGCCGTCCGCGACCAGACCGGCCACCCGCTCACCGATGGTCCGCGCCGTGTCCCCCACCGGCCGCGGGACCGGCGACAGCAGCGGCTCGACCACCTCGATGCCGTAGTCGATCTCGTCGACCGGCACCAGGCCGTCGCCGTAGGTGAACGGCATCTCGGGGTTGAGCTGCGCGACGACCAGGCCTCCGCGGGCTCGCACCGCCTCGATGGCCGCGGGCAGGATGTTCACCTCCGTGCCCAGCGACACCACGCCGTCCACCGGTGCCGAGGTGTGCAGCAGGACGACGTCCGGCGGCAGCGAGTTCTTGAGCAGCTGCGGCACCAGCGACAGCCGGGACGGGAAGTACCGCAGCCCGGGGCGGCCGCGCATTCCCGCGCCCACGAACGGCGTCTCCAGCAGCACGCCCTCGCGGTCGGGCATTCCGGCCTGCGCGTTCAACGCGAACAAGCGGTACTCCGCCAGCGCCGCGTCCAGCACCTTCAGTGCTCGCATCGGCGTGGCGAAATTCCCGCTCACCACCACTCGCGGGCACGACGCGGGCACGCCCGCGAGAACGGAACCGAGCTGGCTTTCGGACAGGACGCGCATGAGTCGATCATGCCCGAGGAACCCCTCGCCGACGCGGGCCGGACCCCCAGAACCGGCCCGCGCGGCACCGCGGTGATCCCTCGGGAACCACCGCGAGTCCCCCACCACCCGACCATGGTGCGACCGGGACCGGTCCCGCGCATGGGTGCCGGGACCCCATATTCCCCTGTGGCATCGGTCGCGCACCGTCCGTGCCCGGCAGTCACTCTCCGGGCATCTTCGTGCGTGCGCTGAATGTGGGGGTGCGGCCCCCATGTGCGGACCCCGCCGAGCTGACAGCATTACCGCCGTGACGCCCCAGCCATCGGCGACGTCCCTGCCGCCGAGGTGGTGGGAGCACGGCCGGACCCCGCGCGAACGGACAGCGGACAAGCCCCTGTGGGCCGACTTCGCCGAACACGCTGTCACCACGCTTCTGCCGGAGCGTCCCCCTGCCGGTGATTGGCGCCCGGCGTTCGCCGGGGTGTTCAGGTCGCTCGTCGACGCCGCCTCGCGTGACGCGGTCCCGGACGACCTGCCCGACGCCGACGTCGAAGCGCTGCGTCGCGGCTTCGCGGCTCAACTCGACCAGCACCTGCTCAAACTCTCGGTCCGCACGCTGGTCCTCGAACTCCACCGCGCCCGCAAGGACGGAATCCTCCAGGGCGAGACGCCCGAAGACCGCTTCTCGGATTTCGTGCGCCGCCAATCCACTCCGGCCGGGCTCGTCCGGTTGTTCGGCGAGTACCCGGTGCTGGCCCGGCTCCTCGCCCAGGCCTGCCTGCACGCCGCCGAAGCCCACGCCGAAACGCTCGCCCGGTTCTCGGCCGACGCGGCTTTGCTGCCCTGCTCGGTCGTCGACGGCGAACTCGGCACACTCGTCGAGGTCGCGGGCGGCATCGGTGACTTGCACGCACGCGGACGTTCGGTCAAATTGCTCCGCTTCTCCAGTGGCGCCAAGGTGATCTACAAACCCCGCCCGCTGATCCTGCACGAACGTTTCACCGACGTCGTCGAACAGCTCAACAAACGGCTGCCCGGGCTCGAGCTGCGGACCGCCGACGCACTGCCCCGTGACGGGTACGGCTGGCTCCGGTTCGTCGAACACCGGCCGTGCGCCGATATCGGCGACGTCGACCGTTTCTACCGCAGGCAGGGCATCCTCCTGGCGCTCCTGCACGCGCTCGACGCCACCGACGTCCACTACGAGAACATCATCGCCTGCGGCGACCAGCCTGTGCTGATCGACATCGAGACCCTGTTCCAGCCGTCCCCGCCCGTTCCACCGGAGGGCGACCCCGCGGCGGCGATGCTGGCGCGGTCGGTGCAGCGCACGCTGCTGCTCCCCCAGCTCTTCGCAGGCGAACAAGGCGCCGTCGACATCTCCGGCCTCGCCGGCCGCGGTGGCAAGCTGCCGACCGACCAGGTCGATTGGGCGGATCCGGGCACCGACCGCATGCGGCTGATCCGGGTGCCGGGCGAACTCGCGGGCGGGAACAACCTGCCGCGCCTCGACGGCCGCGAGGTCACGCCCGCCGAGCACAGCGCCGCGCTGCTGGCCGGGTTCCGGCTCGGCTACGACGCGATCTCCACCGGACGGGACGAACTCGCCGAGCACCTCCGGCGCTGCGCCGAGGACCCCATCCGGGTGCTCATCCGATCGACGAACTTCTACTTCCGGCTGCTGGACGAGACCACCCACCCCGACCTGCTGCGCGACGCGACCGACCGCGACCGCGCGTTCGACCTGCTCGAAGAGGACTCCGCCGGCGAAGACAAGCTGCTCCGCCTCGTACCGCACGAGCGGGACGATCTGTGGGCGGGCGACGTGCCGATGTTCACCTCGAACCCCGGTTCGACGTCGCTGCTGGATTCACGCGGCGAAAGCGTCGAAGGGGTGGTCGACCGGCCGTCGCTGGACACCGTGCTGGCGAAGGTCGCCGACATGGACCCGCTCGACCAGCGCGACCAGGAATGGCTGATCTCGGCCACCCTCGCCATCAGCACGGCGAACCCCGGACATCACGGCGGCGGAGAGACCGCGGAAACCGCGGTGCCGAATCAGGCGCCCGACGCGGAACGGCTGCTGGTCACCGCGTGCGGGATCGCCGACCAGATCGTCGCCAACGCCTTCTCCGACGAGCACCGCTCCAACTGGCTCGGGATCGAACTCGTCGACGACCGCTACTGGACCGTGCTGCCGATGGGCGCGGGGCTCGGCGAGGGCTACTGCGGTGTCGCGTTGTTCCTCGCCCAGCTCGCCGAGCTGACCGGGATCGCGCGGTACCGCGATCTGGCCGCGTACGCGATCACCCCGCTCCCCGGCCTTTTCGCCACGCTGCGCGCCGACCGTGAGCTGGCCGCCACCGCCGGCTGCGGCGGGCTTCTCGGCCTCGGCGGCGTCGCCTACACGATCGCCCGGCTCAGCACGCTGGTCGGACTTCCCGCGGGCGACCTCATCGAGCAGGCCGTCGACCTGATGCCCGAAGCCACCCCCGAAACGCCGTCCGGGTTCACGACCGGGCTCGCGGGCGGTGTCGCCTCGATGCGCTCGGTGTATGTCCAAACAGGACTGGAGACGGCGCTGGCGCGGGCGGACCGCTACGCCGCCCAGCTGCTCGAGCGCGAACGTCCACCGGAGCGGGCTTTCGCCCGCGGTTCGGCCGGGATCGACTGGGTCCTTCGGGCACACGACCGTTCCGGCGAAGAACCACCCGGAAAGGCGGCCGATCGGGCGGAAAGCGCCGGCGGCTGGTGCGACGGGCTCGCCGGTGATGCCCTCGGCCTGGCCGCGCACCTGCCCGATCCCGAGCACTCCAGGGAACTGGACCGGACGATCAGGCTGGTGGCCGACGGGGCACCGCTGAGGGACCTCAGCCTCTGCCACGGCGAGTCCGGAGTGCTGGACGTGTTGTGCGTGCTCGCGGAGAACGGGCACACTGGCGCCGCGGCCGCGGTACGCCGCCGGACCGGGCATCTGCTCGCCGCGATCGACCAGCGCGGTGCCCGCTGCGGGACTCCCGGCGCGGTCCCCTCGCCAGGGCTGCTGAGCGGCCTGGCGGGGATCGGCTACGGCCTGCTGCGGCTGGGATTCGGCGACCGGGTCCCCTCCGCGCTCTTGCTCCGCCCCGACCGGCCGCATCCCGCGGCCACCGTTGTTCCGCCGGTAAACCGAATATGAGGAGAAGAACCACATGTACGAAAGAGATCTGCCCGCCACCGAAGACGTCCTCGGCGCCGTGAACCTGCCGCGCGCCCTCGAGGTCGGCTCGCGCAACCACGCGCTGGCGGGCAGCAAGCCGCGGCTGAGCGCCAATCCGCTCGCCACCCTTTCCACGGACACCGGTTCGCCGTCCGTCGTCAGCGTCTTCACCGGCGGCTGGATCTGAGACATGATCACGAAGGCGGGTTCGCGCCGCCCGCCTTCGTGATCATTTGTTGGCCGTGACAGGGGAATCCGCTCGCTATAGTCACGGCGGTGGGTATCCGTTCGTCGCGGGTGATCGGCCGCGACGCCGAACTGGCCGAGCTCTCCGGAGCTCTCGATCGCGCCATCGCGGGTCGCGGCGGCGCGATCTTCCTCGTGGGCGAAGGCGGCATCGGCAAATCCCGGCTCGCCATCGAAGCCGCCTCGCGGGCGGTCGCCGCCGACGTCCCGGTTCTGCAGGGCCGGGCCAGTTCGATCGGCCCGCTCGTCCCGTTCCGGCCGCTCACCCAGGCGCTGTTGTCGCATTTCCGCGGCGGCGGCCCGCCGGAGGCGACCGAACTCGACCCGTTCATCCCCGTGCTCGCCCAGCTCATCCCCGACTGGGGCCGAGGCGACCGGCCGAGGGAGTCGGGCTCCCTGATGGTGCTCGCCGAAGCGGTCTTCCGGCTGCTGGCCGTCACCAGCCGCGACCGCGGCGCGCTCCTGGTCCTCGACGATCTTCAGGACGCCGACGCCGAGACGCTGTTCATCCTCGAATACCTCGTCGACAACCTGCCCGCGGCGCAGACCCTGTTCGTCGGCACGCTCCGCAACGAGCCCTCC
Organism: Amycolatopsis sp. NPDC102389; assembly: GCF_044765885.1. Lineage (NCBI taxonomy): Bacteria > Bacillati > Actinomycetota > Actinomycetes > Pseudonocardiales > Pseudonocardiaceae > Amycolatopsis > Amycolatopsis sp. NPDC102389. The sequence continues at coordinate 4,945 of NZ_JBIWKX010000080.1, read as the reverse complement.
GACGCCCTGCGCCTGGCGACCTCCGGCGCGCAGCGGATGAGCTGCGCCGTCGTCGAACTCGGCAGGCTCGGCCTCGCCGACACCCGCGCGCTCGCCGCCGCCTGTCTCGAGACCGAGCCGGAGCGGCTGCCGTCCGCCGCGGCGGAACTGTTGTGGCGCAACAGCGCCGGCCTTCCGTTCATCGTCGAGGAACTGCTCCACGGCATGGTGAACGACGGTCTGATGGTCGAGGGCCGCGACGGCTGGCGCGTCATCGGTGAACTCCGCGCCCGCGTCCCCGCCGCGCTGGTCACCAGTATCGGCGTCCGAATGGAGCAACTCGGCGAGCAGGCGGGCGAACTGCTGTCGGTCGCGGCGATCATCGGCCGCCGCTTCCCGCTGACGGTGGTGCAGACGGTCACCGGCACCAACGACCGGACCCTGCACAACCACCTGAGCGCCGCGGTCTCCGCGAACCTGGTGACCACCGACGAGACCACACCCGGCTGGTACGCCTTCCGTCATCCGCTGACCGCGGAGGCCTTGCTGGCACGCCAGTCACCGGCGCGGAAGGCGGAACTCGCCCGTCAGGCCGCCGACGCCGTCGAGAAGCTGTACCCGGGGCTGCCGGGCGACCTGTGCGCGCTCGTCGCGTCCCTTCGGCTGACCGCGCTGGACGAACCGGCGGCGGGCCGCTTGTTCGCGGAAACCGGTCGCCGTGCCCTCGACGCCGGCGCCGCGGACTCCGCGGTCACGATGCTCACCAAAGCCGTAGACCTGCTCGCCGGGGCCGACGCGGGTGATCGCGCCGAGGTGCTGGAGACACTGGTGCACGCGCTCGGGCAGACCGGCCAGTTCGACCGGGCCGTCGAACTTTCCGCCGCGTTCGGCGAGATCGGCACGCTCGAACGGGCCGCGAAACTGCGCACCCAGCTGGCCTGGGCCGCCTACATCGCGGGACGGCACGACGAATGTCTCGGTCAGATCGAACGCGCCCGCGCTCCGCTGGGTTCGGCGATCTCGCCCGCTCAGCAAGCGGCGCTCGACGCCGTCGAAGCGAACCTCTGGCTCGACGTCCCCGGCCGGACCGGCACGGCGGAACGGCTCGCGCGTCAAGCGTGGAAGGTGGCGGAGGCGACCGAACAGCCGTTCGTCGTCTGCCAGGCGCTGCAGGTGCTCGGGATGCTCGCGCTCTCGCGGGACCTCACCGAATCCGAGCACTACATGCAACTCGCGCGGCGGACCGCCGAGGACAACCACCTGCATCACCTCCGCACCCAGGCACTCGTCCGGCTCGGCGGGCATCGCGTGCTGATGAACGGCGACGAGCAGACCCTCCTGCTCGCCCGCGCGGACGCCCAGCGGACCGGGTCGATCACGCTGCACTGCGCGGTCGATTCCGTGCGCACCATGCACGCGATCCTGCGCTGCGACTTCGGCACCGCGCACACGCTGCTGGCGGAGAACCTCGCCGTGCTGGGCAGGCTCCGGTTGACCGCGTTGCTGCAGTACGCGCATATGACCAGGGCGATGTCGGCCGGGCACCGGGCGGACCGGCCCGCGATGGAACAGGCGCTCGACGATTTCCGGGAAAGCGGCGGTGAGAACGCGCAGGAGATGGTGCTCAGCATCGGGCTGGCGCGGGTTTTCTGCTCACTGCTCGAAGAGGATTTCGACCGGGCCCGCCGCGAACTCGGCCAGGTCATCGAGCTGGAGGACCGGCGGCCGAGCCGGTTCCACCTCGCCGGCCAGCACGGGCTCAGGACGCTCGTCGAGACCCTCGGCGGCGCGCCCTGCCCGGAGGACGGATCCGCGGTGAGCGGGATGCGATGGAACCGGCAGTTCGTCGAATTCGCGCACTCCGTCGAGCACGGCAGACGCGGCGACGCGGCGAAAGCCGGACGGGCGGTGGCGGCCGCGCTGGAGACGTCGGCGCCCTATCCCCTGGCCCGGCACCTCGGGCTCCGGCTCATCGCCGAACCGGCCGCCGCCGACGGCTGGGGCGATCCGGCCACCTGGCTCAAGGAGGCCGAAGAGTACTTCCACGGCCGGGACATCCAGGCCGTGGCGGCCGCCTGCCGGAGCCTGCTCCGCAAGCTCGGAGCGCCCGTCCGGCAGCGGCGCTCCGGGGTCGACCGGGTCCCCGGCGACCTGCGCGCGGCCGGGGTCACCGTCCGCGAATACGAGGTGCTGGTGCTGCTCGCCGAGCGGATGGGCAACAAGGACATCGGCGCCCGCCTGCACATCTCGCCCCGGACGGTCGAGAAGCATGTCGCGAGCTTGCTCGCCAAGACCGGGCTCGCCGACCGCGCGGCCCTCGCCGAACACGCCGCCGGACCGCGACCTGGCATGCTGTGATCCATGAGCGACCTCACCGTGTACGGCGCCGGCTGGTGCCCCGACGTCAAACGCAGCCGTGCCCTGCTGGACTCGAAGGGCGTCGAGTACGACTACATCGACGTCGAGGCGGACTCCGGCGCGGAGGAGACCGTGCGAGCGCTGCAGAACGGTGAGCGGCGGATCCCGACCATCGTCTGGCCGGACGGCACCCACCTGGTCGAGCCGAGCGACGACGAGCTCACCGCGCACCTGAACCGGTGACCCTCCCGGACGTCCCGATCGGCACGAGGGTCGTCGTGCGGTACCGGATCGAAGGCGGGTTCACCGACGCGCTCGGCTACCTGCGCTCCCGTGACGACACGGAATGCACGGTGGAGACCAAACGCGGACTCGCGACGATCCGGCTGGCGGACATCGTCCTGGCGAAGACGGTTCCGCCGCCTCCGGCACCGCGACAGCGGTAGCCGAAGCGTGAAGCGAGCCCTTCCCCGGCGGTCCCCGGGGAAGGGCTCGGTCGAGCCTCTCAGTTCTTGCGCGACTTGGTGGCCTTCTTCTTCACGTCCTTGACCTTGACCTTGCCCTTGACCGTCCCGACCGCGTCCTGTAGCGGCGCATAAGTGCCGTAGAGCGCCGGATCCGGTTTCGGAGCGGTGCCCGGTCCGCCGAGCGGCTCGGGATCCATCAGGTACTCGATCCCGTCTTCGCCGAAGCTCCAGCCGCCCTTCGAGCCGTCCGGACCGTCGGACAAATGCCAAATGGTGTTGTTGTGGTCCTGATCCTCCTCGTCGAACAACGCCGTCGGCGCGATGTCGCTCTCCAGGCCATCGGCCTTGAGTTCCTCGATCGCGGCGAGCCACTGCTTCTGGTGCACCGTGTCCCGCGCGAGGTTGAACCGCAGCATCGCCTTCACGCCGGGGTCGTCCGTCATGTTGTACAGCCGGGCCGTCTGCAACCGGCCCTGCGCCTCCGCGGCGGCGTTCGCCCGGAAATCGGCCAGCAGATTGCCCGACGCCACGACGTAGCGGCCGTTCCAGGGATAGCCCTGGCTGTCACTCGGCGTGGCGCCGCCGCCGGAGATGATCGCCTGCTGGGGATCCATCCCGCCGAGGATCGCCGCGGTGGCCGGATCCTTCGCCGCCTCGGCCACCGTGGTGGCGGGTGCGCCTTCCAGCAGCCGGGCGACCATCGTCGCGAGCATTTCGACGTGGCCGATCTCCTCGGTCGCCGTGTCCATGATCAAATCCTTGTACTTGCCTTCGATCCGGCAATTCCAGCCCTGGAACAGATACTGCATGGTGACGGTCATTTCACCGTAGGCGCCGCCGATCAGTTCCTGCAGCTTACGGGCGTAGAGGGCGTCCGGCTTTTCCGGTTTGGCCTCGAATTGGAGCGATCTGGTATGACGGAACACAGACAACCTCCGAAGAATTCAGGGGGAACGAGCTAGCGGGAATCGGCGATCGGCGCCTTCGAACCGGAGAGCGGAATGAGCCCGAGGGCGATCATCCCGACGGCGAGCCCGAGGTGCAGCCAGTTGTCGGCACTGTTGACCGGCACGAAGTTCGCCGCCGATCCGTGATCGATCAGCAGCCCGTACAGCCAGAGCACGAGGTAGACCACCCCGCCGCCGACGAGGAACGCCTTCGCGCCGCTCACCGTCCGGGCCAGCAGGATGCCCGCGACACCGAACGCCAGATGGACGATGTTGTGCAGGATCGAGACCTGGAACACGCCCAGCAGCAACGCGCCGGAATCGTGTCCGGCGCCGCTCAGCTGCTCGTAGTTCGTCGTGATGCCGGGGATGAAGCCGAGGATGCCGACGAGCAGGAAGACCGCGCCCACGCCGAGGGCGATGAGCTGGCGCGGTGCCCGCCGGACCGTGGCCGGCGATGCAGTCATGATTTCCTCCGATCCGGGTGGAATGGGGCGAACACCACGTCGAGTACCCGGACGAAAGCCGGTCACACAGGAAATCGGATCCTCGAATTCGTGGGAATTCTTCGTGGGAATTCCCGTGTGATCCGACGCGCGCGGGGTATCCCCGCGAACCACGCGCGTCACCACGTGAGAACCTTCCACCCGAACGGTCTACCAGCTTGCCTGCAAGCCTGCGCCTCCCCTGGGTGTCCACAAAGGACACTTTCTCAGCCCAGGGTGACCGATTTGGGAACTTTGCTCATCTTCGCACGGAGGTCGCGAGTGGCAAGTGGGGTTCCATTGAGGGGCAAGTCAAACGTGGCGTGGACCCTCTCCACTGACGCCTAAGCGCCGCTGATTGTCCACAAGGGACACTTTTCGGCTGCGCGGCGTCCGTTTTATATCCATTTGCACGATCCTGGCCGAGGTCGTGAGTGGCAATGAGGGTTAGAACCCCACTTGCCACTCACGACCCCTTTGCGACACCGTGCATACTACCCAAATCGGACACTTGCGGCTCGAAAAGCGTCCTTTGTGGACATTCACGGCGCGGTCGGCCCTCGTGGGTCAGCGCGGACCCAGGGTGTAAAGAGTGCGTGGCAAGTGGGGTTCTAAGAGCCTGTCTTTGAACGTGGCTAGGTGGTCCTGGCGCGCTTTTGGCGGGTCAGGCGCCTGGTCATCATAGTGATCATGGCGTTGTTGATGAATG
>NZ_JBIWKX010000079.1:27418-32030 GCF_044765885.1 Amycolatopsis sp. NPDC102389 | reverse complement strand
CGGGGGGGGGGGGGGGGGGCGGCGGGGTCCGGCCGCCCCCCCCCCCCCCCCCCCCCCCCCCCCCCCCCCCCCACCCGCACCGACCATGCCACGTTTGACTTACCCCTCAAATAGAACCCTCTTTGCCGCTCACGACTCCCTTGCGGAACCGTGCAGACTACCCAAAGCGGACGCTGGCAGCCCGAAGCGTGTCCTTTGTGGACATTTACCGCGCGATCGGCCCTCGTCGGTCAGCGCGGACCCAGGCCGCAAAGGGTGCGCGGCACGCCATATTTGACTTGCCCCTCAATAAGTTGGAGTCGTTCATTCCTGGCCGGTCTTCGCCAGCCTCGACGGCCACCAGATCTTCCGTCCGACGTCCACCGCCAGGGCCGGTACCAGCAGCGAACGCACCAGAAGCGTATCGAGCAGGACGCCGAACGCGACGATGAAAGCCAGCTGTGCCAGGAAAAGGATGGGCAGGACGGCGAGAGCGGCGAAGGTCGCGGCGAGCACGACGCCCGCGGACGTGATCACGCCGCCGGTGACGCGCAGGCCGCGCAGCGTCCCGTCCCGCGTGCCGATCCTGCCCGCCTCTTCGCGGACCCTGGTCATCAGGAAGATGTTGTAGTCGATCCCCAGCGCGACAAGGAAGACGAAGCCGAACAGCGGGACGACCGGATCGGCGCCGGGGAAGTCGAAGACGTGGTTGAACACCAGCGCCGAGACGCCCATCGTCGCGGCGAAGGACAGCACCACCGTGCCGATCAGCAACAACGGCGCCAGTAGCGACCGCAGCAACAGCGCGAGCACGAGGAAGATCACGACCAGGACGATCGGGATGATCACCATCCGGTCGTGCTCGGAGGTCTCCCTCGTGTCGAGCAGGGTGGCCGTGGGCCCGCCGACCTTGGTGCCCTCGACGGTGTGCACGGCGTCGCGGATCCGTTGCACCGTCGCGACGGCGGCGTCCGAGTCCGGCGGATCGGCGAGTACGGCGTCGATCTTCGCGAGCCCGCCCGCTTCGCCGCTTTGGCGGACGTCGGAAACGCCGGGAACGCGGGCCGACGCGGTGACGGCCGGAGCCTGACCGGCGGGGGTGATGATCACCGTGGGCGAGCCGGAGCCGCCGGGGAAGTAGCGCGAGAGGACTTCCTGCCCCGCGACGGAATCGACCGGCGTGAGGAAGACGTCGGACTGCGCGGTGCCGGAGGCCTTGAGCTGGGGGAGGAACGCGCCGCCCGCGAGCAGCACGACGGTCGTGATGATCCAGATCGTGCGCGGTGCGCGGGCGACCCGGCCCGACACGCGTGCCCAAAGCCCGCCGGTCTCCTCGCGAGGCGGGGCCACTGCCGGGCGGAAGGGCCAGAAGGCGTTGCGTCCGCACAAGGCCAGGACGGCGGGCAGGAACGTGATGGTCGTGAGGAAGGCCGCGCCGATGCCGATGGCGGCGACCGGGCCGAGTCCCTTGTTGGAGTTCAGATCGCTGAACAGCAGGCACAACACGCCGAGGATCACGGTCCCGGCGGAGGCCGCGATCGGCTCGATGGTCGAGCGCCAGGCCGTGCGGAGCGCGGCGCGGGCGTCGTCGGTGGTCCGGAGTTCTTCGCGATACCGCGAGATCATCAGGAGCGCGTAGTCGGTGGCGGCGCCGAAGACGAGGATGAACAGGATTCCCTGGCTCTGCCCGTTCAGCGCCAGCACGTCGTGATCCGCGAGCAGGTACACCGCGAGGCTCGCCGTTCCCAGCGCGAACACCGCCGACAGCAGGACGAGCAGGGGAAGCAACGGGCTCCGGTAGACGATGACCAGGATGACCGCGACCACCGCGCCCGCGACCAGGAGCAGCAGCCCGTCGATCCCGCCGAACGCCTTCTTGAGATCGGCGACCTGGGCGGCGGGCCCGGTCACGAGCACTTTCAACCCGTCCGGGGTGTCACGGGAGAGCGACTCTCGCAGTGCCTCGACGCCGTCGCCGGGGTCGCTCGTGGCGTCCAGGAGCACGACCACTTGTGCGCCCGCGTTGCTCTCCGGCGCCGGGACGAGCCGCGCGTTCGCCGTCCGGTCGGCGAGGAACCGCTTGTCCTCCTCGGTGAGGCCCGATGGCCGCTCGGCGACGACGATCGCCGGGATGACGGCTGAGCTCGAGAACTGCTTCTGGAGCTCGCCCACTTCGGTCGCTTCGGCCGACGCCGGCAGGAAACTGCTGCTGTCGTTCTCCGTGACCTGGCTGAGCTTGCCCGCGTACGGGCCGCTGAAGCCGCCGAAGATCAGCCAGGCGACCGCCACGAGGGCTGGGAGCAGCCACCGCAGACGTGACCGCGTGCGGGCGGGGCGTTCGACTTCCGAGATCATGGACGGATGGCTCCCGTGACACTACTTCGACGAGTGAATAGTTCGACCATCGAAATAGTAGAGTGGTCATCCGGACGGGGCAACGTGAGGGGAGCTTCCCGACATGGCTGAGGACGCCGAACAGGTCACCGACGACCTGCTCGTTCTCCTGCTGCGGCAGTTGACCGTCGAATCGGACCGGTTCGCGGAGATGTTCGGTGAGACGCACGGCCTGCACCGGACCGACCTCAACGCGCTAGCGGTGATCATGGACGCGGCCAAGATGGGGACGCCGATGAGCCCGAGCATGCTCGCGAGCGCGTTGCACCTGAGCGCGTCGGCGACGACGTCGGTGCTGGACCGCCTGGAGCGGGCCGGGCATCTCTACCGGGACCGGAGCGCGACCGACCGGCGCAAGGTCGAGCTGCGGATGCACGAGCAGGCGCGGGAGATCGGCGCAGAGTTCTTCCTGCCTCTCGGCCGGCGCTACGCCGAAGCGTGGCGGGAGATGGGGGACGACGAACGGCGGACGGTCGCCCGGTTCCTCCGGAGCACCATCGCCGCGACCGTCGAGGTGCGGGGCCGCCTGGCACCGTGAACACTCGGGGGCATGCGATGTGTGGTGCTCGGGGCGACGGGATATGTCGGCGGGCGGTTGGTGCCGCAACTGCTCGAAGCGGGTCACGAGGTCCGCGTGGTGGCCCGATCGCCGGAGAAGGTCGCCGAGGAGCCGTGGCGCGACCGTGTCGAGGTCGAACGCGGCGACGTCACTGATCCGGCCTCGATCGAGACGGCGCTGACCGGCTGCGAGGTCGTCTACTATCTCGTGCATTCGTTGGCGCGCAAGGACTTCGTCGACGTCGACCGCGAGGGGGCGAAAACGGTCGCCGAGGCGGCGAAGACGGCGGGCGCGCGGCGGCTGGTGTATCTGGGCGGCATCGTCCCGGACGACGAGGAGTTGTCGCCGCACCTGGCGTCGCGCGCCGAAGTGGGCCGGGTCCTGCTCGACTCCGGGGTGCCCGCGATCGTGCTGCAGGCAGCGGTGATCATCGGCTCCGGCTCGGCGAGTTTCGAGATGCTGCGCTACCTGACGGAGCGGCTTCCGGCGATGGTCACCCCGCGCTGGGTGCGCAACCGCATCCAGCCGATCGCCATCCGGGACGTGCTGCACTACCTGGTGCACGCCGCGGAACTGCCGTCCGAAGTGAACGGTGCCTTCGACATCGGCGGGCCCGACGTGCTGACCTATTTGGACATGATGCGCCGCTACGCCGTCGTCGCGGGCTTGCCGAGGCGCGCCGTCGTACCCGTGCCGGTGCTGACTCCGTGGTTGTCCGCGCAATGGGTCAACCTGGTCACGCCCGTGCCGAAATCGATCGCCGTACCGCTGATCGAATCGCTGGTGCACGAAGTCGTCTGTCACGACCACGCGATCGCCGAGCACATCCCCGACCCGGAGGCGGGGCTGACCCACTACGAACGCGCCGTCGAGCTGGCGCTGTCCCGGATCCGCAACGCCGACGTGCCGACCCGCTGGTCGGACGCGTCGACCGCGCCGTCGGATCCGCTGCCGACCGATCCGGAGTGGGCGGGCGGGACGGTCTATGAGGACAAGCGCGAGCAGCGGACGGACGCTTCGCCGGAGGCACTGTGGGACGTCATCGAGTCCATCGGCGGGGAACACGGGTGGTACTCGTTCCCGCTGGCCTGGTCGGTCCGCGGCTGGGCCGACCGGCTCGTCGGCGGCGTCGGCTTGCGGCGCGGCCGTCGGGATCCGCGACGGCTGCATCTCGGCGAGGCGCTGGACTGGTGGCGCGTCGAATATCTCGACCGGCCGCGGCTCCTGCGGTTGCGGGCGGAGATGAAGTTGCCGGGACGCGCGTGGCTCGAACTCGGCGTCGAGTCCGATGAGGACGGTCGGACGGTCTACCGGCAGCGCGCGGTGTTCGAGCCGCACGGGCTGGCCGGGCACGCGTACTGGAAGGGGATCGCGCCGTTCCACGGTGTCGTCTTCGGCGGCATGGTCCGCAACATCACCGGTGCGGCGCAGAAAGCAGGCGGGTAAGGCCCCCAGTCCCGCGTGCGAGCCGGTGGCGCGGTGCTGGAGCGGACGACACGACGGAACCGCCACCCGTGCACCCGCAGTACCTATCCAAGGACGGTTCTCTTGAGGGGTAAGGCAAAGATGGTGTGTCGGGGGGGGCCAAGTAAAGGGCGGGGTGGGGGCCCCAAAGTGGTTTGGGGAACCAAAACCCTCGGCCCCCCCCCCACACCACCCCCCACCCCAACCACCCCAACA
>NZ_JBIWKX010000079.1:0-27408 GCF_044765885.1 Amycolatopsis sp. NPDC102389 | reverse complement strand
GCCCGCCGCCGACATGGCCCGTGTCGCGAAAGCCACTTTCGCGACGTGTGACGTCCCGAAAGTGGCTTTCGCGACACGATCGCAGACGGCCACGAGCGAACCGCTCGCCGCAACCTGCCACCTCTGCTTTACCGCTCACTTACAGGGCCGGGTACGCGTTCTTCAGCAGTTCCTGGAACTGGGCGGAGAACCAGTGCCCGGACAGCGGCGCGTCGGGCAGCGCGCCCGACATGTTGTTCTGGTTCCGCGGGTTGCCGGTGTACGTCGGATCGCACATCCGGTCGAAACCCTTGCCCTCTGTGTTCGGGATCTCCTTGCTGGCACCGTCGGATTCACCCGGCGGCTTGATCCAGACGTAGGCGTCGATCCCGGCTTCCGGCGCGGCCTTGGGACGTTCGCCGAGCCCGGCGCCCGCCTGGTTGCACCAGTTGCCGAGATGGATCCGGCGGTCGGTCCGGCTCCCGTTCACGTAGGCGTCGACCGTGGTGGACGGTCCGGGGCCGGACGGCCGCGCGGTGCCGCCCCAGCCGTTGCGCGAGGTGTCGATGAGCATGCCGACGTCCGCCGGGAAGCCCGCCCGGATCGCCTCCTGCCGGAACGCCTGGGCATAGGACAGTTCGTCGACGTAGCGGTTCCAGTCGACCCATTTCGACGTCCGCACCGAAGTTCCGCCGACACTGTCGTTCACGGTGAAGTACGGCTCCTTGAGCGCGCCGTAGTTCGCGGTGTTCGCGATGAAGCCGTGCACATTGGCCAGTGTGCTGCCGGAACTCTTCGCGGCTTGTGCGAACAGCGCCGCGGACGGGCCGAGGTTGTCGTCCCAGCCGAGCCAGCCGTGATGTCCGGCGTCGATGTAGTTGTAGACGTTGGGGACAGCGCCGAACTTCGCCAGCGCGTAGCCGACACCGGCGACGTAGTTCCCGTTGGCCTTCATGACGTCGCACGCGGGCGTGGCCGTCGGCCGGGGGGTCACGTTGGTGACGAGGTTCGGCAGTGAGTCGATCTCGATCACGGTCACCACCCGCAGCGACGCGTACTTCGGATCGGCGAGGATGGCGGCGATGGGGTCGATGTACTCGGTCTTGTAGCGCGGGAGTTCGTCTGACTTCAGCTCGCCGCTCGACGCGAGCGCCGCGCAGTCCCGGCCGGGCAGGTTGTAGATCACCAGCTGGACGACCATCGGTTTCCCGGCGGCCTGCTGGAGCGCTCCGTCGAGATGGCCGCGCAGTCCGCGGCTCGTGCTCGTGCCAGCGATGGCGGCGATCCGGTCGAGCCAGACGCCGGTCGGCTGGTTCGCGATCCGGGAGCCGCCGGGCTCGGCCGCGGCCTTCGCCGACCATTCCGGGTTCACGTACACGCCTGCGCCGGCGTAGGGATTGTCGGCCTTCGGTCCGCCCGGACCGGGCGTCGTGGTCGTGGTGGTGGGTGACGTCGTGGTGGTGGGGACGGTGGAACCGGTGCAGGTGGTGCCGTTCAGGGTGAAGACGGTGGGTTTCCCGTTGGTGCCGGAGTGGCTTCCGTTGAAGCCGGGGGAGACGGTGGTGCCGGTGCCGAGTGAACCGTTCCACCCGGCGTCGCGGACCGTCACCCGGGTGCCCTGTTGGGTGAAGGTGCCGTTCCAGCCCTGCTGGACCTGTTGGTCGCCCGGGAAGTCCCAGCTCAGTGTCCAGCCGCCGGTGATCGGGTCGCCGAGGTTGGTGACGGTCACGGTGGCCCCGAACCCGGTGTCCCATTGGTTGGTGATCGTGTAGTCGACCTTGCAGCCCGGCGCCGCTTCGGCGCTCGAGCCCAGCACCACCGGCACCGCCACCATCGCGAGTACCGCGCCGACGGCCAATGGTGCCGTAGCACCCTTTCTGCGGAATCTCATACGTCGCCTCCTTGCGACCGGAATCCGATTTATGGGAGCGCTCCCATGAGGACCGTAAAGGGGCGGACCGGTCCTGACAAGGCTGAGGGAACCGCATTGTGGAATCGCTCCCAGAAATGCGGCCGAAGGAGGTGGAAGGCTGGTCCTGACGGCGGCGCAGCCTTCACCCGGACAGCGGGCGGTGGCCGAATGTGCCCGGGCGGTATGGGATCGTGAGCGGATGAGGATCTTGCTCGTGGAGGACGAGCGACGCCTGGCCGAGTCGCTCCGGGCGGGATTGAGCGCCGAGGGCTATGCCGTGGACGTCGCGCACAACGGCCGCGACGCGCTTTGGTACGCCGCCGAACATCCGTACGCCGCGATGATCCTCGACATCATGCTACCCGGGCTGAACGGCTATCGCGTCTGCCGGAGGTTGCGCGAACGAGGTGACACCACCCCGATCCTCATGCTGACCGCGAAGGACGGCGAGGACGACGAGATCGAGGCGCTGGACACCGGCGCCGACGACTTCCTCCCGAAGCCGTTCTCCTACGGCGTCCTGCTGTCCCGGCTGCGGGCGCTGATCCGGCGCGGGGGAGCGATCCGGCCGGGCACGCTGCGGCTCGGCGACCTCGAACTGGACCAGGCGAGTCACACCTGCCGCCGTGGCACCGCCGAAATCCCGTTGACCACCAAGGAATTCGCCCTGCTGGCGTATCTGATGAAGCGGCAGGGCGAGGTGGTCACCAAGGCGGAGCTGCTGGAGAACCTCTGGGATTTCGCGGCGTCGGCGACCGCGAACCTGGTGGAGGTCCACGTGAGCGCGTTGCGGCGGAAGATCGACCTGCCGTTCGGGGCGGAGACGATCCGGACGGTGCGCGGCGCCGGCTATCACGTGGTCGGTTCCGGTGCCTAAGGCGTGGCGGTCGACCCGCTTCCGGGTCGCGCTGACGTCGTTCGTGACGTCGATCATCGCTCTGGCGGTCGTTTCAGCGTGGCTGGTGCTCGATGCCCAGAACCGGCTGGGCAACGGCGCCGCGCAGGTGGCGAGGGAGCGCGCGGCCGCGATCGTCCACGTACTGAACACCGGCGCCGCGCCGGCCGATCTACGGCTCCTCGTGCGGGATTCGATCTACGAGGTGACCACCCAGACCGGCGAGCGGGTCGCGTCTTGTCCCGGCCTGCGATCCAGGGCGATCGTTCCGGACGGTGGCTTCGTGTACGGCGACAGTGTCCAGAACCTCAAGCCCGGCGACGTCGACCTCGCCAGGCAGGAATCCATCGGCTGCGCGAGAGCGCTCGGGGAAGATCCAGAGCGGAACGGACTCCGGCTGCACGTGGCGGTCACCGTGAGCGGCGACAGCAAGTACCGGATCTACGGCGCCGCCCTCGTCGACGAGTCCGGTCAGGCCGCGCTCGATTCGGTACGGGTGACCCTGCTGGCGGGTGTCCCGGTGATCGCGCTGCTGATCGGGGCGATCGCGTGGTTCGCGGTACGCCGGTCGCTGCGCCCCGTCGAGGCGATCCGCTCGGAGGTCGCGGAGATCGGCGCGCACGACCTGTCTCGCCGCGTCCCGGCCCCGGACAGTGCCGACGAGATCGCGAAGCTCGCCGAAACGATGAACACGATGCTCGCGCGCCTGGACACCGCGGTCACCCGGCAGAGCAGGTTCACTTCGGACGCGTCGCACGAACTGCGCACCCCGCTGGCGTCCCTGCGGACCCAGCTGGAGGTGTTGCTCGCGCATCCGGACCGGCTGGACTGGCGCGACGCCTGCCGCAACGCGCTCCTCGACATCACCCGGCTGCAGGACCTCGTCGGCGACCTCGTCCTGCTCGGCAAGCTGGACAACGCGGAGCCGGAACGGTCCACACCGGTGCGACTGTCCGAAGTGGTCGAATCATGTCTGTCCGGACGGCAGGGGGTCCGCGCCGAGATCGAGGCGGATCCGACGGTCCTCGGCGACCGCGGCAGGCTGGAACGGCTGCTGCGGAACCTGGTGGACAACGCGCAACGCCATGCCCGTACCGGCGTCGAAGTACGAACGTCCATTGTGGACGAAGTCGCCGTATTGGCGGTCACTGACGACGGGCCCGGCATTCCCGCCGCGGATCGCGAGCGGGTGTTCGACCGCTTCGTGCGGCTTGACGACGGACGTGCGCGCGACGACGGTGGCGCGGGCCTCGGGCTGGCGATCGTCGCCGAGATCGCCCAGGCGCACGGCGGCACCGTCGAGGTCGCCGAGCACGACGGCGGCGCTCGCCTCGTCGTCCGCCTGCCGTTGGCGCGAAGCTGAAGACATCTTCAGCTTCCTTAAGCTTCGGTTCAGCGTCCGAGCCCGAACCTTCGGGTCATGCTCGCTCCTTCGCGCCGGTCTTGGTGGCGGCCCCTCGGCCACGCCGAGTACCTGGCCTCGTCGTGGTTCCCCGGCCTCACCGGCGTGCGTGCGCTCGCCGCGGTGGCCGTCGTGTTCTTCCACTACGGAGGTCCCGTCGTGGACCGCCTCCAGGGCTGGATCGCGGTGCAGTTGTTCTTCGTGCTCTCCGGATTCCTCATCACGACGCTGGCGCTGCGCGAGGAAGACCGTGACGGCCGGATCTCGCTGCGCGGGTTCTACCTGCGCCGGGTCTTCCGGATCATGCCGGTGTACTTCCTGCTCCTGGCGCTGACCACGGTCGCGGTGACGCTCGGTGGGGCGTATCAGAGCAGCAGGCTCGCGGACGCCATGCCGTACTACCTCGTCTTCGGCAACGAGCTCGTCGACTTCAACACGCCCTATCCGACCTCGTGGTCGCTGGGGGTGGAGGAGAAGTTCTACCTGGTGTGGCCGGCGTTGCTGGTGCTGACGTCGTTCGCGCGAAGCGGGAAGACGGCGTTGCGTCTGGTGCTGGGCGCGTCGGCCGTTCTCGGTGTGGTGCTGTTCGCCCTGCCGTGGGCGCCGTCGCACACCTGGGCGAGCCTTTCGGTGCATTACTGCTCGCTGGTCGTCGGCTGCCTCCTGGCGATGACGCTCCACCATCCGCGCGGGTTCGCCCTGTTCCGGCCGCTGACCAGTCCCGCCGTCGCCACGGTGATCGGCTGCGGGTTCGTCGTACTGCAGTTCTCCGTCGGCCCGCTGGCGAAGGCGCTCGGCGGGCACTGGCAGTTCGTGGTCCCGGTCTACGCGGCCGGCTCGGCGCTGCTGCTCGTGGCCGTCGTCTCGCCGGGTCCGGTCCGGGCACTGCTCTCGAGCAGGCCGATGACCTTCGTCGGAGATCGTTCGTACGCGCTTTACCTCGCCCAGACAGGCGCCGCCGGGGTGACGGGCTGGTTGCTGCCCAGTGGTCTCGCCAAGGCCGCCGCGACGACCGGTGTCGCGTTGGTGTTCGCCTGCGCGCTGCGCCGCTGGGTCGAGCTGCCCGCCATCGCCTACGGCCGGAAGGTGCTCGATCGACGCGCGCCCGCCGAGCCTCCGGTGGAGGCCGCGGCGGGCGCGCGGTGAAGCGGTGGATCAGTGGTGAGCGGCCACCGGGGTGGCTCCGGCGCTCTTCTTGACGAACAGCGAACCGACGAACGCGGCCAGCCCGACGCAACCGGCGACCATGAACGTGGTGCGGATACCGCCCGAGTCGGGGCTGGCCGCCCCGGCCGTGGTCGTGCTCGCCGTGGCCACCGCGATGAACACGGCGGTGCCGAGCGCGCCGGCGAGCTGCTGCAGGGTGGCCAGGATCGCGCTGCCGTGTGAATAGAGGTGCTCGGGCAGCGACCCGAGGGACTCGGTCATCAGCGGCGTCATCATCAGGCCGAGCCCGCCCATCAGCAGGACGTGGATGGCGATGGCCGCGATCAGCGGTGAATCCGGGCCGAGCAGCGCGAACAGCCACAGTGAGACCGCCATCGCGGCCGCGCCGGGGATGACCAGGGGCCGCGGGCCCAAGCGGTCGTACAGCGCGCCGACCGGACGGCCGAGCAGCCCGAGGACCAGGCCGCCGGGAAGCACCGCGAGCCCGCTGACGAACGTGCTGGTGCGCAGGACGGTCTGCAGGTACAGCGGAAGCAGGATCGCCGCGGCGCCGAGCAGGCACATGAACAGCAGCGCCGTCAGCACCAGCGAGACGACAAAACTGCGGTGGGTGAACGGGCGCAGGTCCAGCAGCGCGCGATCTTCCTTCTGCAGGCGCAACTGGCGCCAGGTGAACACCGCGAGTGCCGCGACGCCGACGACGATCGGCACCCACGGCGGCACCGGCTGATGTCCGCCGGCGCCCTCGCCGGACACGGACAGGCCGTACAGCACGCCACCGAAACCGACGGCGGACAGGATCACCGACAGCACGTCCAGCGGAACCTTGCGGGTGTCGCTCTCCAGCCGGAGCTGCAGCATGCCGACCAGCAGGGCGGCGAGCGCGAGCGGCAGCACGATCCAGAACATCCAGCGCCAGCCGAGCGAGGAGAGCACGGCGCCGCCGATGGTCGGGCCGATCGCCGGGGCGACCGCGATGACGATGGTGATCGTGCCCATCGTGGCGCCGCGCTTCTCGACCGGGACCAGGCGCATCACCGTGGTCATCAGCAGCGGCAGCATGACGGCCGTACCGCAGGCCTGGATGACCCGGCCGGTCAGCAGGAGCGCGAAACCCGGGGCGAGCGCGCTGACCAGGGTGCCGGTGCTGAACAGGATCAGCGAGGCGAGGAACACCTGACGCGGGGTGAACCGTTCGAGCAGGAACCCGGTGGTCGGGATGACGACCGCCATGGTCAGCAGGAAGCCGCTGGTCAGCCACTGGACGGTGGTGGTCGGGACCTTGAGGTCGACGGTCAGGTCACGCAGCGCGACGCTCAGGATGGTCTCGTTGAGGATCATCACGAACGCGGAAAGGACCAGGACCCCGATCAGGAGCCCGGCTTTCGCCGGTGCCCGTTCCTGGTCGTGGGTGGTTTCGGGCAGGGTCTCGGTCATCAGTGAAGGGCTCCTGGAAGGGCGCGGGTCCGCGTGGGCCGCCTTCGGCGCCGGCAACGGTGACAGCGAAGGCGAGGCTGAATGTCCTCAAGTGTGCCTGTGCTGGTCGGTGCCTGTCACGTGAATTTCCGTAGTGAGTACGGTCACTGCCCTTTGGGGCGGCTCGGGACCGCACGTGAGCGGACGGATTTTCGGTGGTGGCGCTATAAAATCGGCACGTGACCAGAGCGATCACGGTGGATCGATGGCATTCGGTGCGGCGAGCCTATCGGGTGACGGGCGCGCGATTCGCGGAAATGGTGGACCGCGTTCCGGATCCGGACGCGATGGTCACCGCGGACTGGACGGTGGCCGAAACGGTCGCCCACGTCGCGATGATCGCGAAGATGTACACGGCACTGGTGTGCCCGGACAGTGTCCCGTTGCTGGACGCCCGCGGGCAGAGCCAGGTCGAAAAGACCACTGTGGACACGGTTTCCGTGTTGAACGGCTTGGTGTTGCGAGACTTTCCCGAACGCGACCTCGGCGTGCTGGTCACCGGATTGCTCGCGGACATCGAAGAAGTACTGCGCGTGACCGAGGACGCCGACCCGGCCACCTTGGTGGAGTGGCTCGGGGAGTCGAAAGTACCGCTCGCCGGTGTCCTCGCCCACCTGGTCAACGAACTGCAGATCCACGGCTGGGACATCGCCAGGGCGCTGAAGCTGCCTTGGACGATCCCGCCCGCTGACGCGGCGCTGTTCTTCGATCTTTTTCTGGTCGGTGTGCTGAGCCATGACATCGGGCACCTCCTCGACACCGGCGAGTCGCCGCGAGAACGACGGATCGCCGTGGCGTTCCGATCGGCGTACACGTCCCCGGTCGTGCTGGTGCTGCATCGGGGACGGGTGACGGTCGAGGAGCCCGGCGGCCCGGTCGACGCGCGGATCTCGTTCGATCCACCGTCCCTGAACCTGATGCTGTTCCACCGGGTCGGCAAGGTCCGTTCGGCGCTGACGGGCAAGATCGTCGTCGGCGGACGGCGACCGTGGCTGTTGCCCGCCTTCCTGCGTGTCGTGCGGTTGCCCTGATACACACTCGTGAGTGGTGAGGAGTCCTCACCACTCACGAGGTCCTAGAGCGTGAGCGACCAAGTGTCGAGCACGCCGGTGTCACCGGGTCCGTAGTCGGTGACCCGCAGCTGCCACTTCCCGCCGGCAGGCGACGACGAGCCGGGCGCCGAGAACGTCCGTACGC
This sequence comes from Amycolatopsis sp. NPDC102389, assembly GCF_044765885.1. Taxonomy (NCBI): domain Bacteria; kingdom Bacillati; phylum Actinomycetota; class Actinomycetes; order Pseudonocardiales; family Pseudonocardiaceae; genus Amycolatopsis; species Amycolatopsis sp. NPDC102389. The sequence continues at coordinate 19,380 of NZ_JBIWKX010000079.1, read as the reverse complement.
CGTTCCAGGCCGTGCAGGCCGAACCGCCGCTGTACTTGAGCGGATAGGCCTTGCCCCGGGGATCCAGGAGCGTCACGCCGAGATCCTCGGCGCAGGTGTGCCGGATGGTCACCGAGATCCCGAGCGAAGCGGCGGCCTGCCCGGTGAGCGTCGAAGTCACCGGGCTGAACACCTGCTGGTAGTCGCGGATCGCGAAGTCGGTGCCGTTGCTCAACGTCCGGCCGCCACCGTCACCGGGCTGAGTCTTGACCGACACGACACCACTCGCGGGCGACACGTTTCCCGCCGCGTCGCGAGCCTTCACCGTGAAGGCGTACGAGGTGTCCGGGCTGAGACCGGTCACGGTGGCACTGGTCCCCGTCACGGATGTCATGAGCACCGAGCCGTTGTAGACGTCGTAACCGGTGACACCGACGTTGTCCGTGGCCGCGTCCCAGGCCAGCGAGACGCTGTTCGACGTCGTGCCGGTGGACCGCGCGTTGCCCGGCGCGCTCGGCGCCGTCGTGTCGCCGTTTCCGCCGCCGGTCACCAGGGTGAGGCCCCATTTGTTCAGCGCCTCGATCACCGGCTGGAAGAGGGACATGTCCCCGTCGCTCGGATCCGGCACGCATTGGGAAGGCCCGCCGTCGTGCAGGCCGACCGCCTTGGTGCCGAGGAGCCAGCCGCCGCCCGAGTCGCCACCGAGTGAACAGGCCGTCGTCCAGGTCAAGTCCTCGATGATCAGCCCGCCGCCGTAATCGACGGACTTGTGCGTGTACTTCACTTCGCCGCACTTCCATTTCGAAGTGTTGCCGGAATGGCAGACCCGGTCGCCGACCATCGCCTCGGCCGAACCCGTGACGGTGACGGCGGGCTCGCCCCAGGTGTTGACCGCCGCCGAGAGCGCCCAGCCGGGCTGCGTCACCGCGACCACGCCCATGTCGCCTTCGCGGGCGTTGACGCTGCGCGTCCCGCCGACGTTCGAAGTGCCGATCCGGTTCTGCTGGCCCGACGCGCCATAAGCGGCCTGGTCACGGTCGTTCGTGCAATGCCCGGCGGTGAGGAAGTGCTTGGCGCCCGTCGAATCGGTCGCGCCGAACCCGACCGAACAGTTGCTCTCACCGCCCGGCCACCACGGGTCGCCGGTGTGGATCGTGCCGTCCTGCTGCCGCGGCGAAGAGCCGGTTTCGGTGATCCGCACGCCGAGATTCCTTGCCCGGGAAAGGAAGCTCTCGGTCTCGGCGGTCTTGCGGGAGCGGTCGACCGAGATCCCGACCTCGTTGCCCCGGACGTCGACACCCCAGCCGAACACCCCCGGTACGCCGTCGCCGACGAGCGCGCGGACCGCCGCGTCGGTCCGGTCCAGCTCGGCCTTGGTCCGCGACACCAGCCGGGGTTCGGCGCCGGCGGAGCGGGCCGCGTCGGCGTCGGCGGCGTTCGTGACGGCCAAGACCAGCTTGCCCGTCGCCGCGTCGAACCACTGCCCGGCGGAGCGGGCGCGCAGCCCAGCCGGGAGCGACGCGGCCAGCCGGTGGGCCTCGTCCTGGGCGGCCAACTGGGATTTCGCTTCGGACACGCTCAGGCCGAACGCCGCCGCGACGCCGTTCACCTCGGCGTCGGGATGGACCGGGACAGGCGGGGAAGCGGCCCACGCCACCGGACTGAACCCCAGTGCGGCCAGGGCCACGACGATCGAACAGGAAAGCACTCCGTTGTGCCGTCTCATACGCACTCCTCGAATCGAAAGGCGATGCGCAGACGGTAATTCCTTCACCTCGCGAAATCGTAGGCCCGCGAGTCCTTAACAATTAAGAGTCCCAGTCCCACTCGAACCCGAATCGGCCGGGGCCGAAATTCAGGGCGACACCGTGCACGGAATCGCCTACCGGCAGGACTTCCGACGACTCTGCCTGCTGTCCGTCCTGTTCGGAACAGCGGCGGCATCGCGCCGGGAGCACACCGGGGGAGAATCGGATCTCGAGCACGTATTCCCGGGTGGGCAAGCGGAATTTGCGTTCGTAGTTCGTCGCGTGCGGAAACGGGGCGCTGTTCACCAGAGTGTGCTCGGTGATGACCGTTTCGCCTTTCGCGAGCGGCCGCTCGAAAAGCAGTTCCATCACGAGGAGACCGTCTTCGGGGTGGAGCACGCTCCGGCCGGGACGACAGCCGCGTAATGAGGTCACTTCGGGCAACGGCCGGTCGTGCTCGTCGATGTGGACGATCATCACCCACCGGTCCGGACCGTCGGCCTCGGCGCGCAGCACCTGCCTGGACTGGAACGCGAGTTCCTCCTGGCGGGGTCCGACGAAGACGACGTCTTGCTGGCTGATCCTCGTCAGCCGTTCGTCCCAGCGGGTGTCGACTTCGCTGACCGCCGAGTCGATCCGCGTCCGGTCCGGCCAGTACCGGCCGATCTCCGGCAGGCCGTCGGCGCGGGCCGGCCATCGGCCTCGCGCGCGCGGCGGGCCGAGCAACCCGGTCAGGCTGCCGGGCGGTACCTCCAGTACCTGTTCAAGGTGGCGGAGCCCCCGTACCGAATCCCGGCGTTCCGGGCGGCTGCGCCCTGACTGCCAATAGCTGAGCGTCGCGGCGGTGATCGAAACGCCCCGGGCGCGCAGATGGTCGCGCAGGCGTTCCAGGCTGAGGCCGCGCACCCGGATCGCCTCGCGCAGCGCGTCGGCGAAGGGCCCGTCGCGGAGCAAGCGCTCGAACTCGGGCCGGGGTTCCGCACCGCCGGAGATCACCTGACGAGCATAGATCGCCGACCGCCGGGATTTGAACCACGAAAGGTCCTGGCCAGGCCGTTAACCGTTAACAGGCGCGTCGAACCGGCGGCGTGAGTCTTCGATGTGGCCGAGGAACCGGTGGGTCCAGTCGCACATCCCGTCCACCGTCGCGCGCAGGCCGTGGCCCGCCTCGGTCAGGGTGTAGTCGACGCGCGGCGGCACCGTCGGATGCACCGTCCGCTCGATCAGGCCGTTGCGCTCCAGCATGCGCAGGTTCTGGGTGAGCATCTTGTGGCTGATGCCCTCGATGTCGTTGCGCAGTTCGGTGAACCGCCGGGTCCGGTCGCCGACCGTTTCGATGATCAGGAGCGCCCACTTGTTGGCGACGTCGGAGAAGATCTCCCGCGCCAGTGAGTCCGCCCGCAGCAGATCGGCGTCGTCCGAACCGTTGAGCTGCTTGGTCACCATGAGGTTCCCCAGTCACGAGAAAGTACGTTCTTCCAGGTCGCCGCACACTCTCCTACAGTTCCTGGGTAACCACAAGTGACCATTGACGAGGAGTACGGATGAGCATCACCCTGGTGAATCCCGCGGGGCTGCCGGAGATCCCCGCCTACCGGCAGGTGTCGATCGCGACCGGGTCGAAGCTGGTCTTCATCGCGGGGCAGGTCTCCTGGGACGCCGACGGCGCCCTTGTCGGCGAAGGTGACCTCGCCGCCCAGGTCGAGCAGTGCTACCTGAACATCGGCACCGCGCTCGCCGAATCCGGCGCCACCTTCGACGACGTCGCGAAGCTGACCGTCTACGTCGTCGACTGGACGCCGGACAAACTCGCGCTGTTCCTCGAAGGCGTGGACCGGGCCGCCGCGAAGCTGGGTGTAACCCCGGTCCCGCCGGGAACGTTGATCGGCGTCGCGGCGCTCGATGTGCCCGAGCATCTCGTCGAGGTCGAGGCGACCGCGGTCATCGACTGACGCTCACCGGCCGCGCGCGGCGCGCCAGATCGGGCTGTCGACGTAGTGGTTGTCGTACTGCTTCGAGGACGCGGCGATCTCCGAGGGATCCGCTTCGCCGCGCGCGACCCGGTCGAGGAGCCGGTAGTAGTCGAAGCGGGCCATACCCGGCGTGAAGGTGACCAGGACGTCCGCGTCCGATCCGGCGGCGGGCCCGAACGCGTGCGGCACCTTGGGCGGCACGGCGAGGAAATCGCCCTTCTCCAGGGTGTGCAGGGTTTCCTCGACGAGGACCTGGAGCTTTCCTTCGAGCACGAAGAAGAACTCGGTCGCGCGGGTGTGGAAGTGGGCCGGGGTGCCGAAGACGCCGTCCTTCAGGGTCGCGCGGTTCGCGGTGAAACCCCCGTCGGTGGTGTCCGAGTCGGCCAGCAGCGTGATTTCGCTGCCCGGCGCGTCGCTGACGATCTCGGCGTCGGCGGCCCGGAGGAGGATGGGGTCGAACATGGTGGCGTCTCCTTGGTTCTTCGTGCTCAGCAGGCTCGCTGAGGAGACCAGCTTCTCCCGGCGCCGGACAGTGATCAACGCGGAAAGCCGCACCGATTGATAATGTGGAGGTTATCGATCGGGTGCATGTGCGGGCTCGCCGAAGTGGCTTGGCGCGGTGACGACTGTCCATAAGGGACACTTCCTGCTCGCGCGGGGGCGCGAGTGATAAAGGTCGTTCTAACACGACTTACCACTCGCGACCCCCGTGTGGAACTGCTCATATGGCCATCCGGTTGCCAGAAAGTGTCCTCTGTGGAGGCTCAGGACACGACGGCCATCGGCTAGGTGGTGTCGGTAAGCTTGCGCCTACGTGTATCCACAAAGGACACTTCCGCGGTTGCTCGCGGCCTCACCACGACGCGTTCGACTTTCGGCTCAATAACCGTCTTTGTCACTCACGACCTCTTCGTGAAGCCACTCAAATCGGGCTAATCGGGCAGCGTCCTTTCGGGGAGGTGGACATTGGGGTGGGGTGGCGGCTTTGCGCAAGTGATCGTGCGGCCGGAGCGTGTCGCGAAAGCTACTTTCGCGACGTCTGATGTCCCGAAAGTGGCTTTCGCGACACGTGGGTGCGGAGACCGCCAACAGGACTTACAGGACACCGCCTAGGCCGGTGACCGTGTGGATTTCGGGTCATCCAACGCACCAAAATCCACACAGTCAGCGATGGCCCTGACGGTGAGTGAAGGGTGTGTGGATACAGGGACACTCAACGTCCCTATATCCACACGCCCCTCCCGCGACACCAAGGTCCCGCCTCCTTTCCGCAGGTCAGCGCGCCAGGCGATACTTGCAGGAGTCGGTCAGGCGGCGAACACCTGCGAGTCGTCGGCGAAAGCCTTGAACTCCAGCGCGTTGCCCGCCGGGTCCAGAAGGAACATCGTCCACTGCTCACCGGTCTGGCCTTCGAAGCGGACGTAGGGCTCGATGACGAACGAGGTGCCGGTGGCGCGGAGCCGGTCCGCCAGTTTCCGGAACTCCGGGACGGTGAGGATCAGGCCGAAGTGGGGGACGGGCACGTCGTGTCCGTCGACGGGGTTGTGGATCCGCTGCGGCCGCTCCGGCGCGAGATGCGTGACGAACTGGTGGCCGTGGAGGTTCCAGTCGATCCAGGTGTCGGAACTGCGGCCCTGTTCGAGGCCGAGGACTTCGCCATAGAAGGTGCGCGCGGCGGCCAGATCGTCGACGGGCATGGCGAGGTGGAAGCGCGGGATGGGGGAGTCGAGGACGGTCATACCGAAGAATCCTTTCCGGCGAGTGAGTACTTGTCGCAATGTTAACATTAGGACAAACTGGCGAGCCGCTACGATCGGCCGGTCGAGTGGGAGGGATGACGATGAGCGAATCCGCCGGGGTGATGCCGGCGCGTCGTCGCGGGCTGGCGGACGAGGTGGCCGACAGGGTCAGGGACGCCATCTTCGGCGGCGCCTATCCGCCTGGCGCGCAGCTGCGCGAGGTCGAGCTTTCGGCCGCGCTCGGCGTCAGTCGTGGTCCGGTGCGCGAAGCGCTGCTGAAACTGGAGCGTGAGGGTCTGGTCCGCAGCGAATGGCATCGCGGTGCGATCGTCACGACGCTGTCCGATGTGGACGTCGCCGAACTCGACAGCCTGCGCTCGGCGCTGGAGCAGCTGGCGGTTCAGCTGGTCGTCGTGAAGGCGTCGGACGCGGAGCTGGCCGCGATCGACGACGTCGTCGACCGGATGGATCGGGCGCGCGACGAGCACGAGATGGTCCGCTGCGACATCGACTTCCACGACGCGGTCTACGCCGCGTCCGGGCATCGGCGGCTCGTCGAGGCCTGGCAGGCGATCCGGTCACAGGTGTACCTGTTCCTGCTGACGCGGATCGGCGTGAGTTCAGACGGCTACCTCGCGAGCATCCCGGCGGAACACCGTCGGCTGGCGTCCGCGCTTCGGGCTCGTGACGGCGAGAAGGCACTCGAACTGTTCGCCGTCCACCGCGGCGAGGCCTTCGCCGTGCTGACGGGGAAGTGACGGTGCTCAACGTCCGTTTGAACGACCTGGCCGCGGAGGCGCTGGGCCCCTTGTCCGCCGCGATACCGCTTGACCGGTTGGCGCCGGGACTGAAGGAGATGATCGCCGGTGGGGTGGTCCTGACCGGTGAGGTGATCACTCTCGGCGGGATTCCCTCCTGGGCCGGACGGCCACCGGGAAGACAGACTGACCTGACCGAGTGGGAGTGCTTCGTCAGTGGCTTCCATCTCGAAGACCATCTGCCGATCGAGGTGGGGAGCCTGCCCGACGGCGAGCCGGTAATCTCGGAAGCGGATCAGGTCCTGATGTTGCGTCACGGCCTCGGGTTCGCGCTCGAAATCGCCCGCGCCGCGCCGGTTCCAGTCCGATGCGTCGTCGGCGCCAACACCACGAACGGGACCTTCCGGTTCCACCGTGCCCGGCCGGGGGAGTCCTGGCTCCATGCGGATCTGGACCGCTATCGTCCGGAGAAGATGATCACCGTCGATCGCGGCCCCGCGACCTTGGGTGGAACCCCCTGGTGAACGATACGGTGCCGAGGCGGACGAAATGGCGTTCAGGGTCTTGACGGCGGAGTGGGCCACGGCTTAACTCAAGCCCTGAAATAAGACGTGTCCCGGGTCACAGGCCCGGACGCGGCTTGGCCACTCACCCCGAGGACCATCGATGCGAATCGGAAAGATCGCTCCCGCGCTCGTCCTGGCGCTGGCGGCCGCCGCCACGACGGCGTGCGGCGGCGGCGACACGTCGTCCAGCGCTCCCAAGGAGCTCGTGTACTGGGCGTCCAATCAGGGCACCAGTCTCGACAACGACAAAGCCGTCCTGCGGCCCGAGCTCGACAAGTTCGAGAAGGCCTCCGGGATCAAGGTCAAGCTCGAAGTCGTCCCGTGGACGGATCTGCTCAACCGGATCCTCGCGGCCACCACCTCCGGCAAGGGGCCGGACGTGCTCAACATCGGCAACACCTGGTCGGCCTCGTTGCAGGCGACGGGCGCTTTCCTGCCGTTCGACGACGCCGCATTGGAGAAGGTCGGCGGCAAGTCGCGATTCCTCGGGCCGTCGCTGGCGGCCACCGGGGCGAGCGGGCAGCCGCCGGTCGGCGTACCGCTCTACGGCCAGGCATACGGCTTGTACTACAACAAGAAGCTCTTCGCCGAGGCCGGTATCACCAAGCCGCCCGCCACCTGGGAGGAGCTCGTCGAGGACGGCAAGAAGCTCACCAAACCCGACAAGGGCCAGTGGGGGCTCTCGCTCCAAGCGGGCCAGGTCACGGAGAACAGTCACCACGCCGCGATTCTCGGCGCCCAACAAGGTGCACAGTTCTTCACCGCCGAGGGCAAACCGCAGCTGGCTTCGGATCCGTCGGTCGCGGCGGTACAGCAGTTCGTCGACCTGATGCAGAAGGACAAGATCGTCAATCCGGCCAACGCCGAGTACGCCGACACCGCCAAATCCCTCAAGGATCTGTCGGACGGCAAGGCCGCGATGTTTATGAACCAGGCCTCCGCGGGGTCGTTCAAGAGCATCGGGATGGACATGGCGAACCTCGGTGTCGCGCCGATCCCGTTGCCCGCCACCGCGCCGCCGAACGGCCGGAAGGTGACGAGTTTCGTCGCGGGCATCAACATATCGGTCTTCAAGAACACGAAGAACCCCGACGCCGCACTGGACTTCGTGAAGTTCATGGTCTCGGCGCCGGAGCAGGCACTGCTCAACAAGACCTACGGTTCACTGCCGACCGTCCAAGACGCCTACACCGACGCGGCCTTCCAGACCGAGGACGTCAAGGTGTTCCAGAACGTGCTCGCGAATTCGGCCGAACCGATGCCACAGGTCCCGCAGGAGTCGCAGTTCGAGACCCTGATCGGCACCGCGATGAAGGCGATGTTCGCCGACATCGCCGCGGGCAAGCCGGTCGACGGTGCCAAGATCCGCGACCAGCTGAACCAGGCGGACCAGCAGATCGCGGCCGGTAGTTGATGCCGACCGCTCTCGACGACGCCCCGGCCGTGAAGGCGGCCGGGGCTCCCGGGCCCCGGGGTGTCCGGCGTAAGCGGCGCCGGGTCGCCCTGCCGTATCTGCTCCTGCTCCCCGCGATCCTGCTCGAACTGCTCGTACACGTGATCCCGATGATCGCCGGGCTCGTGATGAGCTTCTTCAAGCTGACGCAGTTCTCGATCCGGGACTTCGCGTCCGCCCCGGCGGCGGGACTGGACAACTACAAGTTCGTCCTGGACTTCGACGCCGCGGCGGGGAAGTCGCTGCTCGGCTCGTTCTGGATCACCGTCCTCTACACCGTTCTCTCGGTGGGCTTCTGCTGGCTGTTCGGCACCTCGGCCGCCGTCCTGATGCAGAAGAACTTCCGGGGACGCGGCCTGCTCCGGACGTTGTTCCTGGTGCCTTACGCGCTGCCGATGTACGCCGCGGTGATCACCTGGTCGTTCATGTTCCAGAAGGACACCGGCCTGGTGAACGACCTGCTGGGCACGGATTCGTTCTGGCTCATCGGGGACAACAGCTTCTGGTCGCTGCTGGTCGTCTCGGTGTGGCGCAACTGGCCGTTCGCGTTCCTGATCGTGATGGCCGGGCTGCAGAACATCCCCGGCGAACTGTACGAAGCGGCGGCCATCGACGGCGCGGGCTGGTGGCGCCAGTTCCAGGCGATCACCCAGCCGATGCTGCGCCCGGTCAACCAGGTTCTGCTGCTGGTGCTGTTCCTGTGGACGTTCAACGACTTCAACACGCCGTATGTCCTTTTCGGAGCGTCCGCGCCGAAGGAGGCGTCGCTGATCTCGATCCACATCTACCAGAGCTCCTTCGTGACCTGGAACTTCGGTCTCGGCTCGGCGATGTCGGTGCTGTTGCTGCTGTTCCTGCTGATCGTCAGCACCGTCTACTTGGGACTGACCGCGCGGAGGAGGAACGCCGTTGTCTGAGCCTCGCTGGGTCCCGTGGGCCCGCCGATTCGTCCTCGGCTTCCTCGCCCTGTTCACGCTGGTGCCGCTGTACGCGATGGTTTCGTCGTCGCTGAAGCCGCTCGGGGACGTGCAGGGCACCTGGGAATGGGTCCCGACGACGCTGACCGTCCAGCCGTTCTTCGACATCTGGGAGACCATCCCGCTCGCCGAGTACTTCGTGAACAGCCTGGTGATCTCCGGGTCGGCGGCGATCCTCTCGGTGGTGATCGCGATCTTCGCGGCGTACTCGCTGAGCCGGTTCCGCTTCCGTGGCAAGAACTTCTTCAAGATGACCGTGCTGTCCACGCAGATGTTCCCCGGCATCCTGTTCCTGCTGCCGCTGTTCCTCATCTTCGTCAACATCGGCAACACCACCGGCATCGTCCTGTACGGCTCCCGGCTCGGGCTGATCATCACCTACCTGACCTTCTCGTTGCCGTTCGCCATCTGGATGCTTGCCGGCTACATCGACTCGATCCCCAAGGAACTCGACGAGGCCGCGATGGTCGACGGCACCGGGCCGTTCGGCGCGTTGATCCGGGTGGTGATCCCGGCGGCGATGCCGGGCATCGTCGCGGTGGGGATCTACTCGTTCATGACCGCCTGGGGCGAGGTCCTGTTCGCGTCGGTGATGACCGACTCGGGCACGCGGACCCTCGCCGTCGGTCTGCAGGAGTACTCCACCCAGGTCCAGGTGTACTGGAACCAGGTCATGGCCGCGTCCCTGATCGTCTCCGTCCCGGTCGTCGCCGGATTCCTGCTGCTTCAGCGTTATCTCGTCGCCGGGCTCACCGCCGGTGCCGTGAAATGACCCGCCCGTCGCTCCGTACAGAGAGGTCCGCCTTGAATCTGCACCTGCCCGCCGATTTCCTGTGGGGTGCGGCCACCGCCGCGTACCAGGTCGAGGGTGCCGTCGACGCCGACGGCCGCCTCCCGTCCATCTGGGACGACTTCGTCCGGGTCCCGGGTGCCGTCCTGAACGGCGACACCGCCGACGTCGCGTGCGACCACTACCGGCGCTGGCCGGAGGATCTCGCCATCATGAAGCGGCTGGGCCTGGACGCCTACCGCTTCTCGATCGCCTGGCCGCGGGTGATCCCCACCGGCCGCGGCGCGGTCAACGCGGCGGGCCTCGACTTCTACGACCGGCTGGTCGACGCGTTGCTCGAAGCCGGGATCCGGCCGTTCGCCACGTTGTTCCATTGGGACCTGCCCTCGGCGCTGAAGGGCGGCTGGCCCGAGCGCGACACGGCCTACGCCTACGCCGATTACGCCGCCGTCGTCGCGGGGCGGCTCGGTGACCGGGTGCGGGACTGGAACACCGTCAACGAGCCGCTGTGCTCGGCCTGGCTCGGCTACCTCGAAGGCCGGTTCGCGCCTGGCGTCAAGGATCTCAAGCAGGCCATCGACGCGTCGCACCACCTGCTGCTCGCGCACGGCCTCGGCGTGCAGGCGATCACCGCCAACGCCGCTCAGGCTCCCAACGTCGGCCTGGTGCTCAACCTCAGCGGGATCGAGCCCGCGTCGGATTCGACTGCGGACATCGAGGCGGCGAAGCGGATGGACGGACACGTCAACCGGTGGTGGCTCGACCCGTCGAACGGCCGCGGCTACCCGGCGGACATGATCGAGGTCTACGGCGTCGAACCGCCCGTGGTCGGGGATGATCTCGAGGTGATCTCGACGCCGGTCGGCTTCCACGGGCTGAACTACTACTTCCGGCAGATCGTCGAGGACGACCCGGACGGCCCAGCGCCCCGCGCCCGGCAGGTGCCGGTCGAGGGCGCGGCGACCACGGCGATGGGCTGGGAGATCCACGGGCAGGGGCTCGCGGACCTGATCCACCGGCTCGCCAACGAGTACGGCGCCCGCGCCATCTACGTCACCGAGAGCGGGGCCGCCTTCGACGACAAGGTCGCCGAGGACGGTTCGATCCACGACGCCGACCGCATCGCCTACCTGGAAGAACATCTGGGCGCGGTCGCCGGAGCAGCCGAAGCGGGTGCGCCCGTGAAGGGCTACTTCGCCTGGTCGCTGCTCGACAACTTCGAATGGGACAGCGGGCTGAGCAAACGGTTCGGGCTCGTGCGGGTCGACTACGACACGCAGGTCCGCACGGTCAAGGCGAGCGGGCACCGGTACGCGGAGATCATCGCCGAGCACCGGAACCGCTGACCGGCCTCGCGAACGGTTCGTGCGGGCGGATGGACCGAGGGGTCCGGATTCGTCGCGCGGTACGAACGGACGCCCGCCGAAACCTCCTAGGGTCGCCATGAACGAGGCGATCCTAGGAGGCGAAGTATGCGGACACTCTTGCGTGGCGGTCGTGTCATCGATCCGGCGACGGGTTTCGACGGTACGGCCGACTTGCTGGTATCCGACGGGGTGGTCACCGCCGTCGGGGAACGCTTGATCGCGGAGCCGGGTGACGTGGAGATCGACGTCCGAGGGCTCGTCGTCGGACCGGGCTTCATCGACCTGCACAGCCACGTGCACACCATCGCGGGCCAGCGGCTGCAGGCGATGGACGGGGTGACGACCGCGCTCGACCTCGAAGCCGGGTTGATGCCGATCGAGCGGGCCTACGCCGAGGCGGCCGCGGCGGGACGTCCGCTGCACTACGGTTTCTCCGCGTCCTGGGGTGCCGCGCGGGCGCAGGTGCTCGCCGGCATCGAGCCGGACGCGAATATCGACAGCGGGCTGGCGGTACTCGGAAACCCGGCCTGGCAACGGACTTCTTCGCCGAAGGAGCTCGCGGCCTGGCTGTCCCTTGTGGACGGTGAGCTGGCCGCGGGTGCGCTCGGCGTCGGCGTGCTCCTCGGCTACGCGCCCGACACCGACCCCAAAGAGTTCCTCGCGTTGGCCAGGCTGGCCAAGGAGGCCGGGGCACCGACCTACACCCACGTCCGTGAATTGGTCGAGGTGAATCCGGAGACGCCGATCGACGGCTCGGCGGAGATCGCGATCGTCGCGGCCGAGACCGGCGCCGCGATGCACCACTGCCACGTGAACAGCACGTCGGGCCACCAGATCGAGCGAGTGCTCGCGGCGCTCGAAGCCGGCCGCGCGGCCGGTTCGCGGGTGACCGTCGAGGCCTATCCGTACGGCGCGGGCAGCACCGGGATCGGTGCGGCGTTCCTCTCGCCCGAACGCCTGAAGATGAAGGGCTTGTCCCCGTCCAGCGTGATCATGCTGGAGTCGGGGGAGCGGATCGCCGACGAGGGCCGCCTGCTCCAGGTGCGTGCCGAAGACCCGGGTGCGCCCTGCATCCTCGAGTTCCTCGACGAGAGCAGCGCGCACGACCTCGGCCTGCTGCGTCAGGCGCTCGCGTTCCCGGACGCCATCGTCGCCAGCGACGCGCTGCCCGTGTACTGGAAGAACGGCACCAGCGAGAGCACCGAATGGCCGCTGCCGCCCGGCGGCGCGACCCATCCGCGCACGGCCGGGACCTACGCCAAGACCCTGCGGCTGATGGTGCGGGAGAGCAAGGCCTGGACGTGGCTGGAGGCGTTCCGGCGCTGCTCCTACCTGCCGGCGCGCGTGCTCGACGAGGTCGCCCCCGGCGCGCTGGCCAAGGGACGGCTGAACGTCGGCGCCGATGCCGACATCGTCGTCGTCGACCCGGAAGCCATCACCGATGCGGCGACCTACTTCGACTCGACCAGGCCCTCGGTCGGCGTCCGGCACCTGTTCGTTTCGGGCGTCCCGGTCGTCACCGACGGGAATCTGCGCACGGACGCGTTCCCGGGCAAGCCGTTGCGGGGTGAGCCGCGATGAGCGACCTGCTGGCCGACATCGAAACGCTCGTGCGGTGCGAGTCGCCGTCGTCGGATCACGAAGCGGTGGCTCGCAGCGCCGAAGTGGTGGCCGAGATCGGCCGGAGGTTGCTCGGTGCAGATCCCGAGCGGATCGTCGTGGACGGAGTCACCCACCTGCGCTGGCGATTCGGTGACGGACCGGCTCGGGTGCTGCTGCTCGGCCACCACGACACGGTGTGGCCGCACGGTTCGCTGGAGACGCATCCGTTTTCCGTACGGGACGGTGTGTTGCGCGGCCCCGGCTGCTTCGACATGAAGGCGGGCGTCGTGATGGCGCTGCACGCCGCCGCGACCGTGCCCGACCGCGACGGACTGTCCATTTTGGTCACCGGTGACGAGGAGATCGGTTCGCCCACGTCCCGCGCGCTGATCGAGGAGACCGCGGCGGGCTGTGACGCGGCGTTCGTGCTGGAGGCTTCGGCCGACGGCGGTGCGCTGAAATGCCGCCGCAAAGGCGTTTCCCACTACCGGGTCGAGGTCATCGGCCGGGCCGCGCACGCCGGGCTCGAACCGGAGAAGGGGGTGAACGCGGGAATCGAGATCTCCCACCAGATCCTCGCCGTGGCCGCGCTCGCCGACCCCCAGGCCGGGACCAGCGTGACACCCACCGTCGTCTCGGCGGGAACGACGATCAACACCGTTCCCGCCGCCGCGAGTGTGGCCGTCGACGTCCGCGTATGGGACGAGGCCGAGCAACTCCGCGTCGACCGGGCCATGCGCGAACTTCCTCCGGTACTGGACGGGGCCGAGGTCCGGGTGACCGGCGGGATCAACCGGCCGCCGCTCGAAGCGGGCTCGTCGGCAGGCTTGTTCGCGCTGGCCCAGGAGCTGGCCGGCGAACTCGGCCTCGGTGAACTGAGTTCCGCGTCGGTTGGTGGCGCCTCGGACGGCAATTACACCGCCGGGATCGGCGTTCCCACCCTGGACGGACTGGGCGCCGTCGGGGGCGGGGCGCACGCGGATCACGAACACGTCGTCGTCGCGGAACTGCCGCGCCGCACCGCTTTGCTGGCCGCGCTCGTGGAGAACGTGCTCGTGAAAAGGGATCCGTCCGGTGCGACGAATCGCGCGGGCGAATCTGGTACGGCACGACGGTGACTGGGCCGTCGTGCCGGGAAAGGATCGTCCCGTGACGAATCTAGCGACGAACGCGGAAAGCCTCGCGTCGGCGGACGTACGCGACGAAGCCGTCGCCGCCGCGCGGGCCGCGGCCGCGGCTTCGGGCGTCGAAATCCGCGAACTCACCGAAATCGCCGAACTGGCCGCGGTGGTCGGCCTGTTCGAGTCGATCTGGCAATCGGCACCCGGCGCGCGGCCGGTGAGCACGGAACTGCTGCGCGCGATGTCCAGCGCAGGGAACTACGTCGCGGGCGCCTTCGAGAACGATGAACTGCTGGGGGCCTGTTTCGGGTTCTTCGGGAACCCAGGAAAGGCGAGCCTGCACAGCCACATCGCCGGAGTCGCCAAGGCGGGCGTGGGCCGCGGGATCGGATACGCGCTCAAACTGCACCAGCGCGGGTGGGCACTGCTCCAGGACGTCTCGGTGATCACCTGGACCTTCGACCCGCTGGTGCGGCGCAACGCCTATTTCAATCTGGGGAAACTCGGCGCGCGACCGATCGGCTACCTGCCCGATTTCTACGGGCCGATGGAGGACAGCATCAACGGCTCGGGCGACACCGACCGGCTGATGGTCGGCTGGGATCTGACGAGCCCCGAGGTTCATGCCGCCGCGTTCGGTGAACCCGTCCTGATCGACGCGGAGGCACTTGGTGCGGCGAAGGCACTTTCGGTCGACTCCGACGGCGGTCCGAGTATCGGATCCGCCGACGCGCCGACCGTGCTCGTCGCCGTCCCGTCCGACATCGAACGGTTGCGCCGCACCGATCCCGGTCGCGGCAACGCGTGGCGCGCCGCCCTGCGTGAAGTCCTCGGTGGGCTGATGGCGGACAACGCCAAGGTCGCCGGTTTCGATCGTGCCGGCTGGTACGTGATCTCGAAGGAGCAGTCGTGAAACTCAGCGGTGTGGAACTGCGCCGGGTCCGGATGCCGCTCGTGGCTCCGTTCCGGACCTCGTTCGGAACGCAGTCCGAACGGGAACTGCTGCTCGTCCGCGCGGTGACCCCGGCGGGCGAGGGCTGGGGCGAATGTGTCGCGATGGGGGCGCCGGTCTACTCGTCGGAGTACAACGACGCCGCCGAACACGTGCTTCGCAACCATCTGATCCCCGCCCTGCTGGCCGCGGGAGACGTCACCGCGCACAAGCTGACGCCGTTGCTGGCGAAGTTCAAGGGGCACCGGATGGCGAAGGGGGCGCTGGAGATGGCGGTCCTCGACGCCGAACTCCGCGCGCACGACCGGTCCTTCGCGGCCGAACTCGGGTCGACCCGCGACTCCGTGGCCTGCGGGGTCTCGGTCGGGATCATGGACTCGATCCCGCACCTGCTCGACGTCGTCGGCGGCTACCTCGACGAGGGCTATGTCCGGATCAAACTGAAGATCGAACCCGGCTGGGACGTCGAGCCGGTCCGCCAGGTGCGTGAGCGCTTCGGTGACGACGTGCTGCTGCAGGTCGACGCGAACACCGCGTACACCCTGGGCGACGCGCCCCTGCTGGCCCGGCTCGACCCGTTCGACCTGCTGCTGATCGAGCAGCCGCTCGAAGAGGAGGACGTGCTCGGCCACGCCGAACTGGCCAAGCGAATCCGGACGCCGATCTGCCTCGACGAGTCGATCGTCTCCGCCAAGGCGGCTGCGGACGCGATCAAGCTGGGCGCCTGCCAGATCGTCAACATCAAACCGGGCCGCGTCGGCGGTTACCTCGAAGCACGCCGGGTGCACGACGTCTGCGCGGCGCACGGCGTGGCGGTGTGGTGCGGCGGGATGATCGAGACCGGGCTGGGCCGGGCGGCCAACGTCGCGCTGGCGTCGCTGCCCGGTTTCACGCTGCCGGGCGACACCTCCGCGTCCGGCCGGTTCTACCGCACCGACATCACCGAGCCGTTCGTGCTGGACGCCGGGCATCTGCCGGTGCCGACGGGTCCGGGGCTCGGCGTGACTCCGATTCCCGATCTCCTGGACGAGGTCACCACGGAGAAAGCGTGGATCGGTTCGTAGCGCGCTACGAAATCCGGGGTTAGATTTGGTCGGATCGAACCAGTCGGTTCGGTGAGGCCGGGTTTAACTTCGGGGGGGTGCTGACACCGGTGCCCAGCAAGCCGCATACGAGCTTGGGACGCGTCCTCGAAGACCTCGGGGACGTGCTCCTGGAGCCGGTCGCGGTCGGCCGGACCACCCGCAAACAGCTCGGCGGGGTGGTCATCCACGATCCGCACGACGAATCCGAAATCCCTGGCGGGGCCGTCGTGCTCGGCGTCGGGGTGCGGGATCGGGACGAGATCGTCCGCCTCTTGCACGACGTGGGTGCGAGAGGCGCGGCGGCGCTCGTCGTCCGGTCTCCCGTCACCCCGGCGCCGGAACTCCGCCGCGCCGCGGAGTCGTCTGGGGTCGCCTTGCTGGGGCTCGCGCGTGGCGCGTCCTGGGCACAACTCGCCGCCATGCTCAGGACCTTGCTCGCCGAGGAGGACGTCGGCGAGGTCTCGCCCCAGACGCTCGGCGGAATGCCGTCGGGTGATCTCTTCGCGCTGGCCAACGCGATCGCCGCGCTCATCGACGCTCCGGTGACCATCGAGGATCGCAACAACCGGATCCTCGCGTTCTCCGGACGCCAGGACGAAGCGGACCCGTCTCGGGTCGAGACCATCCTCGGGCGTCAGGTGCCGGAGCGATTCGCCCGCGGCCTGGAACGCGACGGCGTCTTCGAGAGGCTGTACCGCGACCACGCGCCCGTCTACGTCGATCCGCAGCGCTACGACGACAGTGCCATCGCGTTGCCCCGTGTGGCGTTCGCCGTCCGCGCCGGCGACGAAGTGCTCGGGTCGATCTGGGCGGCGGTGCGGGAACCGCTCAGCGAAGAGCGGACGCAGGCGCTGATCGACGCCGCCAAACTCG
This sequence comes from Amycolatopsis sp. NPDC102389, assembly GCF_044765885.1. Taxonomy (NCBI): domain Bacteria; kingdom Bacillati; phylum Actinomycetota; class Actinomycetes; order Pseudonocardiales; family Pseudonocardiaceae; genus Amycolatopsis; species Amycolatopsis sp. NPDC102389. The sequence continues at coordinate 2,397 of NZ_JBIWKX010000079.1, read as the reverse complement.
TCGCGCTGCACTTGCTCCGGCTGCGTGCGGGCGCCGACGTCGAACGACGGCTGCGCGCGGATCTGGTGAGCACGGCGCTCGAAGGCGGCGCCGGCGCGCCGGAGGCCATCGCCCGGCTCGGGTTGCTCGGCCAGCCGTCGATCGTGCTCGCCATGGGACTCCTCGGCGCACCCGATCCCGAGGACGATCTCCGGCTGGTCGCGGACCGCCAGCGGGTCGCCGACGCCCTCGCCATGCACCTGAGCGCCGTCCAGCCTCGCTCGGCCGTCGCGTTGGTCGGCGACGTCGCCTACGGCATCCTTCCGATGCCCGGCGGCCAAACCGACTGCCAGGAGCGTTCGGTGCGGGTCGCGTCGACCTTTCTGGAGCGCACGGGACGCCGGGCGGCGGCCGCGATCGGCATCGGCCCGCTCGCCCTCGACGCGTCCGGCCTCCACGCCTCCCGCGATGGTGCGGACCGGGCGTTGCGCGTGCTGCTCACCAACGGCGGCGCCAAACGCGTCGCGACCGCCGAAGACGTCCACGTCGACGCACTCATGCTGGATTTGGCCGACCTCGCCGCGGCAAGGGGAGACGTCGCGACAGGACCTGTCGCGCGGTTGCTCGCCTACGACGCGCAACACCAGTCACAACTGGTGCACACCCTCCGGTGCTGGCTCGACGCCTTCGGTGACATCGGAGCCGCGTCCGCGTCGGCCTACGTCCATCCGAACACGTTCCGCTACCGGCTGCGGCGGCTCGCGGAAGTCGGCGAGATCGACCTCGACGACGCGGGGGAGCGATTCGCCGCGATGCTGCAACTGCGGCTGCTGCCCCGCGACGCGCGGACCGGACCGCCGGGCGCCGAAGACTGACGTTGGTCTTCCGGCCCGAAACGACGGCGGATGTTCGTGTGATCGCACGAACTCCGTACGCCTGCCGCGTTTCAGAATGAGTGATCGGCGCCACGCTCGCGCCGTTCTCCTTCTCTCCCAAAGTTTCCGCGGAGGCGCCATGACGGCAGTGGTCAATGAGGACACCTGGACAGCACGGCGGATCAACCGGACGGCGCTCATCACGATGGTGGTGATGGTGTTCGCCTGGGCGGTCGACTACATCGACCGGTTCTCGATCGGGATGGCGCTGCCGATGATCGGCGCCGAGTTCGAGCTCAGCAAGACCGAACAGGGCTGGCTCGTCACGGTGTTCGCGCTGGTGTACATGGTCTGCCAGATCCCGGCGGGCTTTCTCGCCGACCGATACGGCTCGCGAGGGCCGATGCTGGTCACGCTGCTGCTGTGGTCGGCGTTCACCGCGATGACCGGGATGGCGGGCACCTTCGGCATGTTGCTCGTCGTCCGCGGCCTTTTCGGTGTGTGCCAAGGGCTTTTCCCGGCGGCTTCGTTCAAGGCGATCGCCGAACGGACCACCCCCGGCAACCGCGCGACGGTGACCGGCGTGATGCTGTCCGCCGGTGGTATCGGTGCCGGCCTGGCGCCGTTGATCGTCGGCCCGCTGCTGATGGCGGTCGGCTGGCGGCACACGTTCTTCTGGATGGCGGGGATCGGCGCGATCATCGGCGTGGTCGTCTGGACGATACTTCCCAAGGCACTGCCCAAAGAACTGAGCAGCCTTCCGCGCGACGAGATGAAAACCCCCGAGGTCTCCCGCAAACAGCTGCTGAAGTCCCCGGTGATCTGGAAGTTCACCCTGTTGTTCTGCGTCACCAACATGCTCAACTACGGGATGATCACCTGGGTTCCCAGCTACCTGCTGGAATCGAGGGGTCTGTCGTTGAGCCAGACCGGGATACTGGCCGCGATCCCGATGCTGGTCAGTATCGTCACGACCATTCTCGGCGGCTGGCTGTTCGACCGGTACTTCCACGATCACGGCCGCTGGTACCTCGGCTCGATCGCGCTGGTGACCGTGGTGCTGCTGACGTTGATGGTGAACGCGGACAGCACGGCCGAGTTCACCCTCTACGAGACGCTCGCCCTCGCCGTGTTCGGTATGGCGACGATGGCGGTCTTCGGCCTGCCGCTGCGCGTGCTGCCCACGGCGGTCACCGGGATCGGCATGGGGGTGATGAACTTCGGCGGCCAGGTGGCCGGCGCGGTCGCTCCGGTGGCGATGGGGTGGCTCGCCGACGCGTTCTCCTACACCGCCGCGTTCGGTTTCCTCATCGGTACCACCTTCCTCACCGCCGTGATGGCGTTCTGGGTGCCGCAGAACCCGGCGCAGTTCACGTTCTCCCCGGCGAGCCCAGGTGCGGCCTCATGAATGGCCCACTCGCTCAGCGCGGCGTGGGGGGGGGGGCCCCCATGGGGGCCAAGGGCGCCGGGCAAGGGGGGGTTGGGGGCGCCCCCCCCGCCCGGCGCGGGGTGTTGTTGCAGGTGGTAGTGTTTCGGGGAGAGC
>NZ_JBIWKX010000078.1:0-32303 GCF_044765885.1 Amycolatopsis sp. NPDC102389 | reverse complement strand
CGTTTCGGGTTCTAACCCGAAACGCCACTCACGACCCCCTTTTGCTTTCGGGCGGCGGCTGGGCCATGTCGCGAAAGCCACTTTCGGGACATCAGACGTCGCGAAAGTGGCTTTCGCGACACCTCGGCCGCGCACACCCCCGCGGCACACGTCCTTTAGTCGCAGGGAAAACGCGGCCCGTTGGACATGTTGTCCGTGCCGACCCTTCGGGCGACGATTCTGCGGGGGGACATGCCGCGTTCGACGTCGGCTCCTCGACTTCGCGCAGGACGGGAACGAGGAATTCGAGCTTGGTTCGCCGAAGAACTTCGCTGATCGAGGGAGATATTGATGGCTCAGTCGCGGATCGAGGACATCTGGCCGCTGTCGCCGTTGCAGGCAGGGCTGGTCTTCCACGCGGTCTACGACGGTGACGGGCTCGACGTCTACATTGGACATTGGGTCCTGGAGCTGGACGGGCCCGTGGACGCGGCGAGGCTGCGCGCGGCGTGGGAGGCGCTGCTGGCCCGGCACGCCTCACTGCGGGCCTGCTTCCGGCAGCGCAAAACCGGTGAGACCGTGCAGATCATCGCGAGGCAGGCCGAACTGCCGTGGCGCGAGGTCGACCTGTCCCACCTCGACGACGCCACCCAAGCCGTGCACGAGCTGGCCGAAGAGGACCGGACGAAGCGGTTCGACCTCGCGACGGCGCCGTTGCTGCGGCTGACCTTGATCCGGCTCGGCGACGACCGTCATCGCCTCGTGGTGACCTGCCATCACGCGATCATGGACGCCTGGTCGCTGCCCATCGTGTTCGACGAGCTGTCGGCGCTGTACGCGGCGGCGGAGCTGCCGGAAGTGACGCCGTACCGCGAATATCTCGCGTGGCTGAGCCGCCAGGACAAGGCGAGGGCGCTGTCGGCCTGGACGACGGAACTGGGCGACCTCGAGTCGCAGACGCTGGTCGCGCCCGCCGATCCGGGGCGGGCGCCCGGCATTCCCGAGAGCGTTACGGTGGAACTGCCCTCGGAGCTCACCCGCTCGCTGGAGGATTTGGCCCGCGGCAACGGACTCACGCTCAACACGGTCGTGCAGGGCGCGTGGGCGCTGGTGCTCGCGCAGCTGACCGGCCGTACGGACGTCGTGTTCGGCGCGGTCGTTTCGGCGCGCCCGCCGGATCTTCCCGGCGTGGAAGGAATGGTGGGGCTGTTCCTCAACACCGTCCCGGTGCGCGCGCGGCTGCGCGGTTCGGCGCCGGTCGTCGAGATGCTGGCAGAGCTGCAGAAGCGGCAGTCGGCGCTCATTCCCGAGCAGTTCGTCGGGCTGGCGGACATCCAGCAGGCGGCCGGACCCGGCGCGAGCTTCGACACCATGATCGTCTTCGAGAACTTCCCGCGTGAGCTCGGCGGGCCGGATTCCGCCGCGCCCTTCGGTATTCGCGTGAACCAGGGCCAGGAAGCGGCCCACTACCCGCTGACGCTGGTCGCCGTTCCCGGCGAGTCGATGCTCGTCAAACTCGACTACCTGACGGATCTTTACGACGAGACCGCCGCGCTCGCCATCGTCGAGCGGTTCACCGGGGTGCTGCGGCAGCTGACGCGTGGTCTCACCGTCGCCGACATCGAAGTCACCACAGAAGCCGAGCGCGAAACGGTCGGTCGGTGGGGTGTCTCAGCTGAGCCTGCACCGGACGTGCTGGCACCGGATCTGTTCTCTCGTCAGGTCGAAAGCGCGGTGGCGGTCGTCGCCGGTGAAGAGACGCTGTCGTACGGCGAGCTGGCCGAGCGTGCCGAACGGCTCGCGGGTTACTTGAGCGGTAAGGGAGTCCGGCGCGGCGACCGGGTCGCCGTGGTGATGGACCGCTCGCCCGACCTGATCGCGACCCTGCTCGCGGTGTGGAAGGCGGGAGCGGCGTACATCCCGCTCGACCCCGCGTATCCGGCCGAGCGCGTGAAGTTCATGCTGGCGGACGCGGAACCGGCGGCGGTGGTGTGCACGGCAGCGCACCGGGACGCCGTACTGGACGGCGGTCTCGCCCCGATCGTCCTCGACGAGCCGGAAACCCGGCGTGCGGTCGCGGAATCCGCGCGGCTGTCGATCGGTGCCACGGCGAACGATGTCGCGTACGTGATGTACACGTCGGGCTCGACGGGGACGCCGAAGGGCGTGGCGGTGTCGCACGGCAACGTCGCGGCATTGGCCGGCGAGCCCGGCTGGGAGGTCGGCCCCGGCGACGCCGTGCTGATGCACGCCTCGCACGCTTTCGACATCTCCTTGTTCGAGATGTGGGTGCCGCTGCTGTCGGGCGCACGGCTCGTGCTCGCCGGATCGGGTGTGGTCGACGGCGAGGCGCTGGCCGGTTACGTGGCCTCCGGAGTCACGGCCGCCCACCTGACGGCCGGGAGCTTCCGGGTGCTGGCCGAGGAAGCGCCGGAGTCGGTCGCCGGGCTGCGCGAGGTGCTGACCGGCGGCGACGCGGTACCGCCCGCCGCGGTCGGGCGCGTGCGCCGGACCTGCCCGGACGTCCGGGTGCGGCATCTCTACGGGCCCACCGAGGCCACGCTGTGCGCGACGTGGTGGCTGCTCGAACCCGGTGACGAGATGGGCGCGGTGCTGCCGATCGGCCGTCCGCTCGCGGGCCGGCGGGTGTACGTCCTCGACGCGTTCCTGCGGCCCGTTCCCCAGGGCTTGCCTGGCGAGCTGTATGTCGCCGGAGCCGGTGTGGCGCAAGGCTATCTGGGCCGCTCGATGCTGACGGCCGAGCGGTTCGTCGCCGATCCGTTCGTCGCGGGCGGCCGCATGTACCGGACCGGGGACCTGGCGTACTGGACGGAGCACGGCACGCTGGCCTTCGCCGGCCGCGCCGACGACCAGGTGAAGATCCGCGGCTACCGCGTGGAGCCCGGGGAGATCGAGGTGGCGCTCGCCCGCCTGCCCGGTGTCGCGCAGGCCGTGGTCGTCGCCCGCGGCGAGCACCTGATCGGCTACGCCGTCCCCGAGGCGGGGCAAGGCCTGGACCCGGCGCACTTGAGCGGACAGCTGGCCGAGACGCTGCCCGAGTTCATGATCCCGGCCGCGCTGCTGGTGCTGGACGAATTGCCGTTGACCGTCAACGGGAAGGTGGACCGGCAGGCGCTGCCCGAGCCGGACTTCTCCGCGAAGGCGGCGGGCCGCGAGCCCTCGACCGAGGACGAACGAGTCCTTTGTGGAGTGTTCGCCGACGTTCTCGGGCTGGAGCGGGTCGGCGTCGAGGACAGCTTCTTCGAGCTGGGCGGCGACTCGATCTCGTCGATGCAGGTCGCCGCCCGCGCCCGGCGCGAGGGGATCTCCCTGACCCCGCGGCTGGTGTTCGAGCACCGGACGCCCGAGCGGCTGGCGGCCTTGGCCAAGGAGACCGCGGAACCGTCCACAGTGGAGTCAGGGGTCGGCGAGATCCCGATGACGCCGGTGATGCTCGCTCTCGGCGAGAACGCCGTACGTCCCGGTTTCGCGCAGGCCAGGGTTCTCGTCACTCCGGCAGGATTCGACCAGGACGCGCTGGTCAAGGCCCTGCAGGCCGTGCTGGACACGCACGATCTGCTGCGGGCCCGGGTGGAATCGGGACGGCTGATCGTGCCCGAGCCGGGTGCCGTCGACGCGGCCGCCGTGGTGACGCGGGTCATCGACGAGAACCTGGACGAGGCCGCCGGACGCGAGGTTCGGCGGGCGACGGCCGCGCTGGACCCGGCCGCCGGGGCCATGCTGCGCGCGGTGTGGATCGACGATCCGGACTCCGGGCAGGGCCGGTTGGCGCTGGTGGCGCATCACTTGGCCGTCGACGCGGTCTCGTGGGGAATCATCCTGCCGGATCTGCGCTCGGCCTACGAAGACGCGGCGCTCGAACCCGTGGCGACGCCCTACCGGCAGTGGGCGCGGCGGCTCGCCGAGCAGGCGCGCGACGAGCGCACCGTGGCCGAAACCGAGCGGTGGATCGCCCTCCTCGACGGGGCGGAACCGGCCGTGGAGCTGAGCGCGGGCAAGACGCACTCATGGTCCGCGACGATGTCCGGCGACGCGGCGGACGACCTGCTGACCCGGCTGCCGAACGCCTTCCACTGCGGGATCCAAGACGTCCTGCTGGCGGGTATCGCCGGTGCGGTGACGCGGCTGCGCGGGACCGGTGGCGCGCTGCTGGTGGACGTCGAAGGCCACGGCCGTGAGGCCGCCGACGGTGAGGATCTGCTGCGCACCGTGGGCTGGTTCACCAGCGTGCACCCGGTCCGTTTCGACGTCTCGGCGGGAGAGTTGCTGAAGACCGCCAAGGAACAGATCCGCGCCGTCCCCGGTGACGGGCTCGGGTACGGGCTGCTGCGCTACCTCAACCCCGAAACCGGTGCCAGGCTCGCGGAGCTGCCGTCCGCGCAGATCGGCTTCAACTATCTCGGCCGCACAAGCCTTTCCGCCAAGGATCGGGCGTGGCAGCCGGCGGGCGAAGGGCCGCTCGGCGGTGGGCCGGACATGATCCTGGCCCACCCCGTGGAGGTCGGCGCGGAGGTCCAGGACACGCCGGACGGGCCCCGGCTCGGGCTCGCCATCGACGGCCGGGATATCGACCCCGCCACGGTGGAGCGCCTCGGCGAGGCCTGGCTGGCGATGCTGACCGCGCTCGCCGGCGATCCCGCCGCGGGCGGGCACACGCCGTCCGACTTCGCTCTCGTCGAGATGGTGCAGCAGGACGTGACGGAGCTGGAAGCCGCGACGCCGGGCCTGACCGACATCTGGCCGCTTTCGCCGCTCCAGGAAGGCATGCTCTTCGAACGGGCGGTCGCCGATGACGGCGTCGACGTCTACCAGAGCCAGCGGATCCTGGACCTCGACGGGCCGCTCGACGCGGACCGGCTGCGCGCCGCGTGGACCCAGGTGGTCGTCCGGCACGATTCGCTCCGGACGGGTTTCCACCAGCTGGGTTCCGGCGCCCCGGTGCAGGTCGTCGCCGCCGAGGCCGAAATCCCTTGGCGCACGGTCGATCTGTCGCACGTCGGAGAGGCGGACGCGGCCGCGGAGATCGAGCGGCTGCTCGCCGAGGACCAGGCGGAGCGGTTCGACGTGACCAAGGCGCCGCTGCTCCGGCTGATGCTGATCAAGCTCGGCCCGGTGCGGCACCGCTTCGTGCTGACGTCGCACCACGTTCTCCTCGACGGCTGGTCCACACCGCTCGTCCTGGGCGAAGTGTCGATCGCGTACGCGGGCGGGCGGGCGCCGTCGAAGTCACCGTCCTATAAGGACTACCTGACCTGGTTGGCCCGTCAGGACGTGCAGGCGACGCAGGAGGCCTGGCGAGCCGAGCTCGCCGGTTCCGACGAGCCGACCGTGGTGGACGCCGACGCGGACAAGGCGATGGTCGTGCCGGGTGAGCACGCCGAATGGCTGCCCGAAGCCGCGACACGGGCCCTCACGGGGTTCGCCCGCGGGCACGGCCTGACCTTGAGCACGATCGTGCAGGGCGCGTGGGCGCTGGTGCTGTCGCGGCTCGCCCGCCGGACGGACGTCGTGTTCGGGACGGTCGTTTCCGGGCGTCCGGCCGAGGTGCCGGACGTGGAACAGATGGTGGGGATGTTCATCAACACCGTCCCGGTGCGCGTGCGCCTCGACGGTGACCTGCCGGTGCTGGAGCTGCTCCAGGATCTGCAGACCCGCCAGTCGGCGCTGACCGAGCACCAGTACCTGGGGCTGTCGCAGGTGCAGCGCGCGGCGGGGGCGGGCGCGGTCTTCGACACCATCGTGATGATCGAGAACTACCCGCACGACGCCGACGGTCTCGGCGACGACGGCGGGGTTTCGATCAGCTCGGTCGTCACCAGGACCGGCACCGGCTATCCGCTGACCATGAGCGTTTCCCCCGGCAAGACCCTGCAGATCCGCGTGGCGTACCGGCCCGACCGGATCGAGGCGGGAACGGCGGCCGAGGTCGCCAGGCAGGTCGTTCGGGTGCTGGAGCGGGTGTCCGAGGAGGCATCGCTTCCCGTGGGCCGCCTCGGTGTGACCAGCGAACCGGCGCGCGAATCCGTGGTGGAGCGGTGGAACGCGACGGGCGAGGCGACGTCCGATGCCACGGTGCCGGAGCTGTTCCGGCGGCGGGCCGGGGAGTCGCCGGACGCTGTAGCCGTCGTCGACGGGGATCGCACGCTGTCCTACGCCGAGCTGGACCGGGAATCCGATGGGCTGGCCGGGTACTTGGCCGCGCGGGGTGTCCGGCGCGGTGACCGCGTCGGCGTTGTGCTGGAACGCGGCGCGGATCTGCTCGTCGCCCTGCTCGCGGTCTGGAAGGCCGGCGCGGCACAGGTCCCGGTGAACGTGGACTACCCCGCGGAGCGGATCGAGCGGATGCTGACCGATTCCGGTGCGGCGCTGGCGATCTGTGTGGCGGCGAGCCGTGACGCGGTGCCGGTCGGCGTCGAACCGGTGGTCATGGGCGCGATGGAGTACGCGGCGCCGCCCGTCACCGTCGGCGCGCACGACGTGGCTTACGTGATGTACACGTCGGGATCGACCGGCGTGCCGAAGGGCGTCGCGGTGCCGCATGGCAGTGTCGCGGCTCTCGCGGGGGATCCGGGCTGGTCGCAGGGACCCGGGGATCGCGTGCTGCTGCACGCTTCCCACGCGTTCGACGCGTCGCTCGTCGAGATCTGGGTGCCGCTGGTGAGCGGGGCCACCGTCGTGGTCGCGGAACCGGGCGCGGTCGACGCGCAGCGGGTGCGGGAGGCGATCGAAAACGGCGTCACGACCCTTCACCTGACTGCCGGGACTTTCCGTGTGGTGGCAGAAGAAGCGCCTGAGTCGTTCATCGGACTGCGGGAAATCCTGACGGGCGGCGACGCGGTGCCGCTCGCCTCCGTCGAGCGGATGCGCCGTGCCTGCCCGGACGTCCGGTTCCGTCAGCTGTACGGACCCACCGAGATCACCTTGTGCGCCACCTGGCTGGTCCTCGAACCGGGTGCCGAAACGGGCGACGTCCTGCCGATCGGCGGACCGCTGGCCGGACGGCAGGCATACGTGCTCGACGCGTTCCTGCAGCCGGTGGCGCCGAACGTGACCGGCGAGCTGTACCTCGCCGGTGCCGGTCTCGCGCACGGCTATCTGGGCGCTCCGGACGCGACGGCGCAGCGCTTCGTCGCGAGTCCGTTCGCCGTCGGTGAGCGGATGTACCGCACCGGGGACCTCGCGCGCTGGACCGAAAACGGCGAGTTGCTGTTCGGCGGCCGGGCCGACTCCCAAGTGAAGATCCGCGGCTACCGCGTCGAACCGGGCGAGATCGAGGCGGCGCTGACCGCACTGCCCGAGGTCGCTCAGGCGGTCGTGGTGGCTCGGGAAGAGCGTCCCGGCGAGAAGCGGCTGATCGCCTATGTCACCGCGGAATCGGAAGTGGACGCCGAGACGGTCCGCACGCGGCTCGCCGATCGGCTGCCGGAGTTCATGGTGCCCGCGGTGGTGCTCGTGCTCGACACCTTCCCGTTGACCCTCAACGGAAAGATCGACCGCGCCGCCCTGCCCGCCCCCGAATTCGCCGGGCGATCCGCCGGCCGCGAACCGCGGACCGAGGCCGAACGCGTGCTGACCGAGCTGTTCGCCGAGATCCTCGGCGTGGACCGGGTCGGCGCGGACGACAGCTTCTTCGAACTGGGCGGCGACTCGATCCTCTCGATGCGGCTGGCCGCCCGCGCCCGGCGCGAGGACTTCGTCTTCGGTGCCAAGCAGGTCTTCGAGCAGAAGACTCCCGCGGGGATCGCGGCGGTCGCCGGACGCGGCGTGCGGCAGGCCGAGGCCACCGACGGCGTCGGCGAGGTGCCGTGGACGCCGGTCGTGCGGGCGCTGCTGGAACGCGATCCCGGCGCGATGTCGCGGGGCGCGCTGGCGCAGTGGGTGACCGCGGGCGTGCCCGGCGATCTGACCGAGACGGCGCTGACGGCCGGGCTGCGTGCGGTGATCGACACCCACGACCTGCTGCGGAGCCGGGTCACCGAGTCGGGTCTGGTCGTGGTCGAGCGGGGAACCGTCGACGCGGCCGCCCTGCTCCAGCGGGTCGAGGCCGGAGATGGTGACCTCGACGAACTCGCGGACCGCCTCGCCCACGAGGCGGCCGGACGGCTCGACCCCGTCGCGGGCGTGATGTTCCAGGCCGTTTGGGTGGATGCGGGAACCGAGGGGCGGCTCGTGCTGGCCGCCCACCACCTCGCGGTCGACGTCGTGTCGTGGCGTGTCCTGCTGGCGGATCTGCAGGTGGCCTGCGAGGAACCGGTGCTCGACCCGCCGCCCGTCTCGTTCCGGCGCTGGGCGCGGACGCTGGCCGATCAGGCGGCGTCGCGGACCGGGGAACTGGAACTGTGGAAGGGAATCCTCGACGGCGCACAGGCGCGGATCGGCGAACTCGACCCTGAGCGCGACACCATCGCGACTTCCGGGCGCAGGTCGTGGACCCTGCCGCGCGATCGCGCGAGCGTGCTCGTCGAGAAGGCCACCACGGCCTTCCACTGCGGCGTCCACGAGGTGCTGCTGGCCACCCTCGCCGGTGCGGTCACCCAATGGCGTGGCGGCACCGCCGTCGTGGTGGACGTCGAAGGTCACGGCCGTGAGCCCCTCGACGGGATGGACCTGTCGCGCACGCTCGGCTGGTTCACCGACGTCCATCCGTTGAGGTTGGACACCGTCGGGGCGGACACACCTGGCCGGTTGCTCAAGCAGGTCAAGGAAAACGTGCGGGCGGTGCCCGACGGCGGGCTCGGCTACGGGATGCTGCGGTATCTCGACGCCGAGACCGGGAAGGCGCTGGCGGCGCTGCCGTCGCCGGAGATCGGGTTCAACTACCTCGGGCGGTTCTCGCCCCGGCCCGACGGCGACGCGGAACCCTGGCAGCTGGCCGGGACCATCGGCGGCACGGCCGAGGACGACCTGCCGCTGCGGCACGCCGTCGAGATCGACGCGGTCGTCCTCGACGGGGAGATCACGCTGACTCTGACCTGGGCGGAACGGCTGCTCACCGAAGCCGACGCGGAGGCGCTCGGCCAGGCGTGGCTGGACATGCTGACCAAGCTCGCCATCGACGCCGAGGGCGGCGCGGGAGGACACACGCCGTCCGACTTCCCGCTCATTTCGCTGACGCAGCGGGAAGTGGCGGACGTCGAGGCGCTCGTCCCGAGCCTGCACGACATCTGGCCGCTTTCCCCGCTGCAGGAAGGACTGCTGTTCCACGCGGTGGACGAACGCGGCCCGGACGTCTACGCCGGTATCCGCGACATCATCCTCGACGGGCCGCTGGACGTCGCCCGGTTCCGCGCGTCGTGGCAGACCCTGCTCGACCGGCATCCCGCGCTGCGGGCGGGTTTCCACCGGCTCGGCTCCGGCACGGCCGTCCAGGCGGTCGTCCGCGATGTTCCGGTGCCGTGGCAGGAAACCGACCTGTCCCACCTGCCCGAGGACGAGGCGCTGGCGGAATTCGAGCGGCTCACGGCGGAGTCCCAAGCCGAGCGGTTCGATCTGGCGAAGGCGCCGCTGCTGCACCTGCACCTGGTGCGGTTCACCGACCGCAGGCACCGGCTGGTGCTCCGGTCGCACCACATCTCGGCCGACGGCTGGTCGCTCCCGGTCTTCCTCGGCGAGGTGATGGCGGCGTACGAAGATGGCCAGTCGCTTCCCACACCGACGTCGTACCGCGAGTACCTCGCCTGGCTTTCCCGCCAGGACAAGGCGGCCGCGAAGGAAGCGTGGCGGACCGAACTCGCCGGGCTCGACGAGGCGACCCACGTGGTGCCGCCGGACACGATCGCCGTGCCCATCGAGCCGGACCGTGTCCGCTTCGAACTCGACGACGACCTGAGCGGTCGCCTGATGGAGTTCACGCGGCGCCACGGCGTCACGACGAACACGCTTTTCCAAGGGGTGTGGGCACTTCTGCTGGCCAGGCTGACCGGACGCGAGGACGTCGTCTTCGGGACCACGGTGGCCGGACGGCCGATCGAGATCCCGGGTGTCGAGTCCGCGGTCGGCCTGTTCATGAACATGCTGCCGGTCCGCGCCCGGCTCGCCGGTGCCCAGCCGTTCCTCGAAATGCTGGCGGATCTGCAAGAACGCCAGGTCGCGCTGATGCCGCACCAGCACGTCGGGCTGACCGAGATCAACCAGCTCGCCGGGCCCGGCGCGGCCTTCGACACGATCGTGGTGTTCGAGAACTACCCGCCGCCGCCCCCGCCGTCCGACGACCCCCACGTCCTCGCCCTGCGCCCGGCGGGGATCCCGGACGACACCGGGCACTATCCGTTGTCCCTCCGCGCTTCCGAAGGCGGCGGCGTCCACGGCGAGGTCATCTACCGGCCGGACGTGTTCGACCGGACGCGGATCGAGGAGTTCGTCGCCTCGATCATCCGGGCGCTCGAGCAGGTCGTGACCGAACCGCGCGTGCCGGTCGGCCGGGTCGCCCTGATCGGGCCGGAGCAGCGCCGTCTGGTGATCGACGAATGGAACCGGACCGAGGTGCCGTTCGAGGCCGAAGCCTTGCCGGCGTTGTTCCGCCGTCAGGTCGAGAAGTCCCGCGACGCGGTGGCGATCGAGGACGCGAAGCGGACCCTGACCTTCGGCGAACTGCTCGGCGAGGTCGAAACACTGGCGCGGTTGCTCGTCGGGCTCGGCGTCCGGCGGGAGACCCGGATCGGTGTGCTGGTCGAGCGGTCGGCCGAACTCGTGGTGACCATGATGGGCGTGACGTTCGCCGGCGGCGCGTTCGTCCCGGTCGACCCGGACTATCCGGCCGAGCGTGTCGAGCTGATGCTGACGAGTTCGGCGCCGCGGGTGCTGGTGTGCACGGCGGCCACCCGGTCGGTCGTGCCGTCGACGTTCGACGGCGAAATCCTGCTGCTGGACGAACCTCCGGCCGCGGATCCGGCGGTCGTGCTGCCGCCGGTGAAGACGACCGACGCGGCGTACGTGATCTACACGTCGGGGTCGACGGGGGTGCCGAAGGGTGTCATGGTCACCCATTCCGGGCTCGGGAACCTGGCGACGGCGCATATCGAACGCCTCGGCGTGACGTCGTCCTCGCGGGTCCTGCAGTTGTCCGCGATCGGTTTCGACGCCATCGTCTCCGAGCTGTACATGTCCCTGCTGGCCGGCGCGACCCTGGTGCTGGCCGGCGCGGAGACCATGCCGCCGCGGGTGACGCTCGGCGACGCGCTGCGGCGCTGGGGGATCACGCATCTCACGGTGTCGCCGAGTGTGCTGGCGGTCGAGGAGGACCTGCCGGACACCCTGCGCGGGGTGCTGACCGGCGGCGAGGTGTGCACGCCCGCGCTGGTCGACCGCTGGTCGCCGGGCCGCCGGTTCATCAACGCCTACGGCCCGACCGAGACGACGATCTGCTCGACCATGAGCGCCCCGTTGTCGCCGGGACACGAGGTGGTCCCGCTCGGCGGCCCGATCCGGAACGTGAAGCACTACATCCTCGACGCGTACCTGCAGCCGGTGCCACCAGGGGTGGAGGGCGAGCTGTACATCGCGGGCGCGGGTCTCGCCCGCGGGTACCTGGGGCGGCCGGGCCTGACGTCGGAACGGTTCGTCGCCGACCCGTTCACCCCGGGCGAGCGCATGTACCGCTCCGGCGACCGGTTCCGCCGGGCTCCCGACGGCGAGCTGTTCTTCGTCGGCCGGGTCGACGCGCAGGTGAAGGTGCGCGGCTACCGGGTGGAGCCCGCGGAGATCGAGAACGTGCTGGCCGAGCATCCCGGCGTCGCCCAGGCGGCGGTCGCCGTGCACCGGGACGGGCCCGGCGACAAACGGCTGGTGGCCTACGTCGTGCCGTCGGACGACGCCGACGGCTCGCTGACGTCGGTGCTGCGCGACATGGCGGCGGAACGGCTGCCGGAGTACATGATGCCCGCGGCGTTCGTGGCGCTGGAGAAGATGCCGCTCACCCCGAACGGCAAGCTCGACCACCGGGCGCTCCAGGCGCCCGACTTCTCCGGCATGTCCTCCGGACGCGACCCGCGCACGGCCATGGAGGCGAGGCTGTGCGAGCTGTTCGCGGACGTGCTCGGCCTGGAACAGGTCGGGCCCGACGACAGCTTCTTCGAACTCGGCGGCGACTCGATCATCTCGATGCAGCTGTCGGCCCGCGCCCGCCGGGAAGGGCTCGAACTGAGCCCGTGGCAGGTGTTCGAAGAGAAGACACCGGAACGGCTGGCGACGCTCGTCAAGGAGATCCCGGCCGAAGGCGAGAGCACCCCGGAACCGGAACCCTCCGGTGGCTCACTCGTCGCGCTTTCCGCTGACCAACTGGACCAGCTCGAGGCCGGGTTCTCGTGAACCCCCTCACGAAACGCGAGTTCACTCGACCACTCACCAAGGAGCAGATCGTGACCGTTGACGACACTCGCGCGAAACCGCGTTCCAGCGTGGAGGACGTCTGGCCTCTTTCCCCGCTGCAGGAGGGAATGCTCTATCACACCGCGCTCGACGACGACGGGCCGGACACCTACACCGTGCAGACCGTTTACGGTATCGACGGCCCGCTGGACGCCGCGCTGCTGCGGGCGACCTGGCAGGCACTGGTCGACCGGCACGCCGCGCTGCGGGCCTGTTTCCGTTATGTCAGCGGCGCGCAGATGGTGCAGGTCATCACCCGCGACGCGCGAATCCCTTGGCGCGAAACGGATCTCACCGGGCTGCCGGAGGAGATCCTCGACAGCGAGGTGGACCGGCTGGCCGCGGACGAGCTGGCCGAGCGGCTCCGGATCGAGGTGGCGCCGCTGATGAAGCTGCACCTGATCAGGCTCGGCCCGGACCGCCACCGGCTCGTGCACACGCTGCACCACGTGCTGACCGACGGCTGGTCGATGCCGATCATCCACCGCGAACTCGCCGCGATCTACGCCGCGGGCGGGGACGCGTCCGGCCTGCCGCCCACAGTGTCCTATCGGGACTATCTCGCCTGGCTCGGCAAGCAGGACAAGGAAATCGCCCGTGCCGCCTGGCGCGAGGAGTTCGCCGGGATCGACACGCCCACCGCGATCGCGCCCGCCGATCCCGGCCGGGTGCCGGAAATCGACACCACGATCGTCGAACTGTCCGAGGAACTCACCGACGGGCTGGCGAATCTGGCGCGCGGACACGACCTCACGCTGAACACCGTCGTGCAGGGCGCGTGGGCCGTGGTGCTGTCGCAGCTCGCCGGGCGGACCGAAGTCGTGTTCGGTGCGACCGCGTCGGGCCGTCCCGCCGAATTGGCCGGCGTCGAGTCGATGGTCGGCCAGCTGCTCAACACCCTGCCGGTGCGGGTGCGGCTCGACGGCGGGAAACGGGCCGTCGACCTGTTCGCCGAACTTCAGCGCGACCAGTCGGCGCTCATGGCCCACCAGCATCTCGGCCTGCAGGACGTGCAGGCCGTGGTCGGGCCCGGCGCGGTCTTCGACACGCTCGTCATCTACGAGAACTTCCCCCGCAAGGGGCTCGGCCAGGCGCACGACGGCCTGACTCTGCGTCCGGTCAAACGCGGGCGCAACTCGTCGCACTACCCGTTCACCCTGGTCACCGGTCCGGGTGAGCGGATGCCGCTCATCCTCGACTACGACCGCGGCCTGTTCGACGAGAAGGTCGCCGGATCGGTCGTCGGCGCGCTGGCCCGCGTGCTGGAGGGGCTGGTCGCCGACCCCGGCGTCCTCGTCGGCCGGTTGACCCTGCTGAGCGAGGCCGAGCGCGCCTTGGTGGTGGACGAATTCAACGCGACCGAGGGCCCGGTGCCCGGCGAATCCGTCGTCGAACTGTTCGCGCGGCGGGTGACCGAGGCGCCCGAGGCGGTCGCGATCACCGACGCCGACGGAGCGGACCTGACCTACGCCGCCGTCGACCAGGCCTCGAGCCGGCTGGCCGCATACCTCGCCTCCCGTGGCGTCGGCCGCGGCGACCGGGTCGGGGTGGCGATGGAACGGTCGCCGGAGCTGCTGATCGCGTTCCTGGCCATCTGGAAGGCAGGTGCCGCGTACGTTCCGGTGGACGTCGAGTACCCGGCCGAGCGGATCGCGTTCATCCTCGACGACTCCGCGGTCTCGGTCGTCGTGTGCACTCAGGCCACCAGCGGCGTCGTTCCGAAGGACACGATCGTCCTCGACGCACCGGAAACACGGGCCGCCATCGACGCTTTCGCGGTCACCACAACGGAATTCCGGCCGAGCGCGGACGATCTGGCGTACGTCATGTACACCTCCGGGTCCACCGGTCTGCCCAAGGGCGTCGGCATTCCCCACGGCGGCGTGGCGGGCCTGGCGGGCGACCAGGGCTGGCTGATCGGCCCCGGCGACGGCGTGCTGATGCACGCGACCCACGTCTTCGACCCCTCGCTGTACGCGATGTGGGTGCCGCTCTCGACGGGTGCGCGTGTCCTGCTCACCGAGCCGGGCGTGCTGGACGCGGCCGGGGTGCGGCAGGCCGTCGCCCGCGGCGCGAACTACGTCCACCTCACCGCCGGCACCTTCCGCGCGCTGGCGGAGACGTCGCCGGAATGCTTCGACGGCCTGGTCGAGATCGGTACCGGCGGGGACATCGTTCCCGCGCAGTCCGTGGAAAACCTGCGGCGGGCCCAGCCGGATCTGCGGGTGCGCAACACCTACGGGCCGACCGAGACCACGCTGTGCGCGACGTGGCTTCCGATCGAACCCGGTGACGTCGTCGATCGGGAACTGCCGATCGGGCACCCCATGACGAACCGCAAGATCTACCTCCTCGACGCGTTCCTGCGGCCGGTCGCCCCGGGTGTGGCCGGCGAGCTGTACATCGCGGGCACGGGGCTGGCGCGCGGATACCTCGACAGCCCGGGCCTTACGTCCGAGCGGTTCGTGGCGTGCCCGTTCCTGCCCGGCGAACGCATGTACCGCACCGGCGACCTGGCCCGCTGGACCCGCGACGGCGAGGTGGTGTTCCTCGAACGCGCCGACGACCAGGTGAAGATCCGCGGCTACCGCGTCGAACTCGGCGAGGTCGAAGCCGTGCTGGCCGCCCAGCCGGGCGTGGTCGAGGCCGTCGTCATGGCGCGTGAAGACCAGCCGGGCGAGAAGCGGCTGGTCGGCTACTTCGTCTCCGACGGCGGTGACGCCGGCCCGGAGGAGATCAAGCGGCAGATGGGCCTGGTGCTGCCCGCGTACATGGTCCCCATGGCCGTCGTCGCCCTGCCCGGTCTGCCGGTCACCCCCAACGGCAAGGTCGACCGCCGGGCCCTGCCCGCTCCGGATCTCGCGGGCCGCGCGTCGGAGAAGGCGCCGGAGAGCGAGTCGGAGAAGGTCCTCTGCGAGCTGTTCTCCGAGATCCTCGGCGTCGACAACGTGGGTGTCGACGACGCTTTCCACGACCTCGGCGGAAGTTCGGCGCTGGCGATGCGGCTGATCGCACGGATCCGCGAGGTGATCGGCGTGGATCTGCCCATCCGGCAGCTGTTCTCCTCGCCCACGCCCGCCGGTGTCGCCAGGGCGCTCGCCGCGAAGTCGCGGCCCGCGCTGGAACCCGCCGAGCGGCCCGAGCGCGTTCCGCTCACCGCGCGGCAGCTGCGCGCCTGGCTGCTGGCCAACCCCGGCGAAGAGACCGCGGGCCTGCACATCTCGGTCGCGCTGCGCCTGCGCGGCAGGCTGGACGTGCCCGCGCTGGCGGCGGCGCTCGGCGACGTCGCGACCCGGCACGAGGTGCTGCGCACGACCTTCCCGGGTGACGCGCAGAGTGTTCGGCAGGACGTCCACGAGCCCGCGGCCATCGAGCTGTCCCCGGTGCCCGCCACCGAGGAAGACCTTCCCGGACTGCTCGCGGCGCTGCGCGCGTCGGTCTTCGACCTCACCGCCGAAGTGCCTTGGCGCTGCGACCTTTTCGCGCTCGCGGAGAAGGAACACGTGCTGCACCTCCGGCTGCACCGGATCCTCGCCGACGACGATTCGCTCGACGTGTTCTTCCGCGACCTGGCGGCCGCGTACGGCGCGCGGCGTTCGGGCCGGGTCCCGGAGCGCGCGCCGCTGGCGCTGCAGTTCGCCGACTACGCGATCTGGGAGCAGCGGCTGCTCGCGGACGAGGACGAACAGGGCAGCCTGATCAACGAGCAGGTCGTTTTCTGGCGGGACACCCTGACCGGGATCGACGGGGAGACGGTGCTCCCGTTCGACCGGCCGCGTCCGGCGGTCCCGTCGCGCAAGGCCGGCACGGTCGCGCTGCGGCTGGGTGCCGAGCCGTACGACCGGCTGACGGAAGCGGTGGAGCGGCTCGGCGCGGACACGATCCACGTCGTGCACGCCGCGCTCGCCATGCTGCTGACGAAATTCGGCGCGGGCGAGGACCTGGTGATCGGCACGACGCTGGCGCGGGACGAGGACCTCATCGACCTCGAACCGATGATCGGGCCGTTCGCCCGCCCCTTCGCCCTGCGCACGGATCTCTCCGGCGACCCGACCTTCCTCGAGGTCGTCACGCGGGTGCAGGAAGCCGTGCGGGCCGCGCGCCAGCATCTCGACGTGCCCTTCGAGCGGATCGTCGAGCTGCTGGACCTGCCGGCCTCGCTGTCCCGCCACCCCGTGTTCCAGGTGGGACTGGAGGTCGACGAGGAGGACATCGGCGCGTGGGACGCGGCGGAACTGCCCGCCCTGCGCACCAGCGTCGAACCCGGCGGAACCGAGGCCACGGAACTGGATCTCGCGTTCAAGCTCACCGAGCGGCTCGACGAGGACGACAACGAGGACGGTCTCGAAGGCACTCTTCGGTACGCCGCCGACCTTTTCGACGAGGCGACGGCGGAATCGGTGGCACGGCGGCTGGTCCACGTCCTGGAGCAGGTCGCGGAGGATCCCCAGCGGCGGATCAGCGAGCTGGACCTCTTCCTCGACGAGACCGAACGCGGCCGTCCGGCGATCGCCCCCGCCCGGTGGGCGGGCGAGGTGCCCGCGGTGGTCGCGGAGCTGGGCCCGCTCGGCGCGCTCGTGCTCGACGCACAGCGGCGGCCGGTCGCCCCGGGCGTCGTCGGCGATCTCTACGTCACCGGTCCGGCGGTCGACGAGGGCGGATCCGGTGAGCCCTGCCCGTTCGGCGAGCCGGGTCACCGGATGCTGAACACCGGCCTGCTCGCCCGCAAGACCCCGGCCAAGACCCTGATCGTGGTGGGGGAGCGGCGGCGCACGAGCACCGCGGTGAAGACGGGCGACTACGAGATCCTGTTGCCACTGCAGGCGAACGGCGACCGTCCGCCGCTGTTCTGCGTGCACGCGAGCGGCGGGCTGAGCTGGAACTACGGGCCGCTGCTGCGGCATCTCCCCGCGAACCAGCCGGTCTACGGCGTGCAGGCGCGCGGTCTCGCGCGGACCGAACGCCTGCCCGAGAGCGTCGAGGAAATGGCGGCCGACTATCTCGCGCATATCCGTGCCGTGCAGCCGACCGGGCCGTACCACCTGCTCGGCTGGTCGCTCGGCGGCCGGATCGCGCAGGCGATGGCCGCGATGCTCGAAGCCGACGGGGAAGAACTCGGCCTCCTCGCCCTGCTCGACGCGTACCCCGTCTACATGGGACGGAACGCGACCGGCACGGTGACCGAAGAGGCCGCGCGCGATGAGGACGGTCTCCAGAAACGGAAACAGCAGGATCTGGAGCTGGCGGGCGGAATGGTCCAGGGCCCCGGTGCCCGGGAGCGGCTGGAAGCGGTGATGAAGAACCTCTGGAAGGTCGGGCCGCAGCACACGGCCTCGCCGTTCAACGGCGACATCCTGCTCTTCGTCGCTTCGGAGGACCGGCCGGCGCACCTGCCCGTGTCGGAGGCCGTCGCCGGCTGGAAGGACTTCACCAGCGGCGCCATCGAACACCACGAGATCCCGACCAACCATTACGACATGGTGCAACCCGCGGCGTTGGTCCAGATTGGGTCCATCGTCGCCGAGAAGCTCCGGCCGCGGCCGGGCGCCTGAAAGGAAACAATCATGAGCAATCCCTTCGACAACGAAGACGGTTCCTTTTTCGTGCTGGTGAACGACGAGGGCCAGCACTCGCTCTGGCCGACGTTCGCCGAGGTGCCCGCCGGCTGGACCCGCGTCCACGGCGAGGCCCCCCGCCAGGAATGCCTCGCCTACGTCGAGGAGCACTGGACGGACCTGCGGCCGAAGAGCCTGATCGCCGAAGTCAACGGCTGAGCGAGGGTGTCCAGCCGCTCAATCCGGGCGGTTGGACGTGCTCGGCGCCCGATGGCGGTCGTGGGGGGGGGGGGGGGGGTTGTCGCGCCAAGCCCCACCACACCCCCCCGCCCCCCCCACCGGCCCCCCCCCGCGCCTCATGTCGAGCGAGGGTCAGCTCGCCGTGCTGCGGAATCCCTTGAGCCGCAGGCTGTTCGTGACCACGAAGACCGAGCTGAACGCCATCGCGGCGCCGGCGATCATCGGGTTGAGCAGCCCCGCCGCGGCCAGTGGCAGCGCCGCGACGTTGTAGGCGAAGGCCCAGAACAGGTTTCCCTTGATGGTGCGCAGGGTGCGCCGGGAGAGCCGGATCGCGTCCACCGCCGCCCGGAGGTCACCGCGGACGAGAGTGAGATCCGACGCCTCGATGGCGACGTCCGTGCCGGTGCCCATCGCCAGGCCGAGGTCGGCCTGGGCCAGCGCGGCCGCGTCGTTGACGCCGTCGCCCACCATCGCGACCACTTTGCCCTCGTCCTGGAGCCGCTTGACCACGTCGACCTTGTCCTTGGGCAAGACCTCCGCGATCACCTCGGTGATCCCCACCTCCGCCGCCACCGCGCGCGCCACGGCTTCGTTGTCCCCCGTCAGGAGGACCGGGGTCAGCCCGAGCGCCCGCAGCTGCGTGATGGCCTCGGCGGAGGTCGGCTTCACCGTGTCCGCCACCACCAGGACCGCGCGGGCCTTTCCGTCCCAGCCGACGACGATCGCGGTACGACCGTCCTTTTCTTCGTTCGCCTTCGCCTCGGCGAGACCTTCCGGCAGGTGGTGCGCCCACTCTTCCAGGAGCGCGCTGCGCCCGGCCAGCACCGCCTTGCCGTCGACGATCCCTTGCACGCCAAGGCCTTCGACGTTGGTGAACTCCTCGACAGCGGGCAGCTCGCCCACCCGCTCGCGGGCCGCGCGGGCGATCGCCTGCGCGATCGGGTGCTCGGACGCGTTCTCCAGTGCCCCGGCCAAGCGCAGTGTCGTCTCCTCGTCGACGCCCTCGGCGACGTGGACCGCCACCAGCGACATCTGTCCCGTGGTCACGGTGCCGGTCTTGTCGAGGACGACCGTGTCGACCGACCGGGTGGACTCCAGCACCTCCGGTCCCTTGATCAGGATCCCGAGCTGCGCCCCACGCCCGGTGCCCACGAGCAGCGCGGTCGGCGTCGCCAGCCCCAGCGCGCACGGGCAGGCGATGATCAGCACGGCGACCGCCGCGGTGAACGCCGCCGCCACCGAACCACCGGCCCCGAGCCAGAAGGCCAGCGTGCCGATGGCGAGCGCGATCACGATCGGCACGAAGACGCCCGACACCCGGTCCGCCAGCCGCTGGACCTGCGCCTTGCCGGTCTGCGCGTCCTCGACCAGCTTCGCCATCTGCGCCAGCTGAGTGTCCGCGCCGACCCGCGTCGCACGGACGACGAGCCTGCCGCCCGCGTTCACCGTCGCGCCGACCACGGCGTCGCCGGGCCCGACCTCGACGGGGACGCTCTCGCCGGTCAGCATGCTCGCGTCGACGGCGGAACTGCCTTCGGTGATCACGCCGTCGGTGGCGATCTTCTCCCCCGGCCGGACGACGAACCGGTCGCCGACGACCAGCCGGTCGACCGGGATCCGCTCTTCCTTGCCGTCGCGGAGGACGGCGACGTCCTTCGCGCCCAGCTCCAGCAACGCCCGCAGCGCGGCACCGGCGCGGCGCTTGGACCGCGCCTCGAAGTACCGGCCGGCGAGGATGAACGTCGTCACCCCGGCGGCGACCTCGAGATAGATGTTGCCGTCGCCCGCCATCCGCTCGACGGTCAGCTCGAAGGCGTGCGTCATCCCCGGTGTTCCCGCGCTGCCGAACAGCAAGGCGTACAACGACCACAGGAACGCCGCCAGCGTGCCCATCGAGATCAGCGTGTCCATCGTGGCCGCGCCGTGGCGCAGATTCGCCCACGCCGCCTTGTGGAACGGCCACGCCGCCCACACCAGCACCGGCGCCGCGAGCGTCAGCGAGATCCACTGCCAATAGGTGAACTGCAGCGCGGGCACCATCGCCAGCAGGATCACCGGCACCGACAGCACCGCGGAGCCGATCAGCCGCTGCCGCAGCGGCGCGATCGGATCGGCCTCCTCGGCCGGCGCGTCCGCCTCAGCGGCCTTCGCCGGGGCGGGCACGGCGGCCGAGTAACCGGCCGCCTCCACCTGCTCGATCAGCCGCTGGGGTTCGATGTCCCCGCTGTAGGTGACCTTCGCCTTCTCCGTGGCGTAGTTGACCGTGGCGGTGACGCCGTCCAGCTTGTTCAGCTTCTTCTCGATGCGCATCGCGCACGAGGCGCAGGTCATCCCGGTGATCGCGAGTTCGACCTCGGCCGTGGTGGCCTGGTCCAGATCGGAAGTCATCGTGGTCACTCCTTTCCGGCTCGCGGTCAGCCGTGTCCGCCGTGGCCGTCGTCGGCCGCCGGGGGTGGGGTCTGGTTCTGGGTGGCCGGCGGCGCGGGAGTGCCCGTGGTGGCGACGGTGAACTCGGCCGTGCGGACCTTGCCCTGGTGCTGGAAGTCCAGGAACAGCCGGTACGTCCCCGCCGAGGGGACTTCGGCGAAGAAGGTCACCGTGGGGCCGGGCTTCGTGCGGCCGTCGCCGGGCTCACCGTCCGGGTGGACGTGCAGGTAGGCGAGGTCGCCACCGCGCAGCGCCACCAGATGCCCGTAGGCACCCAGGTACGGCTGGAGATCGGTCACGTCGCGGCCGTCCTTGGTCACCGTCAAGGTCACCTTCGCCGCCTTGCCCGGCGTCAGGTCACCGTCCAGACGGACCTGGTAACCGTCGACGTTCGCGACGCGCGACGGCTGGTACTCGGCGGGCTTGAACTCCCCCGCCGCGGCGACGTCGACACCCAAGGTCGTGGCGCTTCCGCCGGTCGGCTTGAAGTCCGCGAAGACGCGGTACGAGCCTGCCTGCGGCAGCGCGAGCGGCACCGTCCAGAGGCCGTCCGCCCCCAGTTCGGGATGGATGTGCTGGAAACCGGCCGTGTCACGGCGGACGACGATCAGGTGCATCCGCTTTTCGTGTTCGACGTCGTAAGCGGTGACCGGCTTACCATCGGGGCCGACAATCTTGAAGGAGAAGGGGCGGGTCGTGCCCGTGGCGAGCGTCGTGGTGGTGGGCGTGAGGGTGTAGCCGCCCCTGGACGACGCGAGCCCGCCGGGCTCGTCGGTCGGCGCCGCCTCCGCGACGGTGCCGCTGTGAGCGTCCCCATGCCCGGCGTCCTCGCCGCCGGGCAGGCCGGCAGCGCCGGCGAAAGGACCGACAGCGGTGCCGGCGGCCCAGGCGCCACCGGCGACCAGGGCAAGCGCCACACCGTAGGCGGAGAGCTTCGCAACTGTGTTCATCGTGAAGTCCTTAGTGCGGGGCGATCCCCGCGTTCGGGAGCGGACCGCGGATCAGGCGGTCAGCTCGTATCCGGCCTCTTCGACGGCCGCACGGACATCCGCGACCTCGGGTTCCTGGGAGCTGGTCACGGTCACCGCGCCGGTGGGCAGATCCACCCGGACGCCGGTGACGCCCGCGATCTTGCCGACCTCTTCGCTGACCGACCGGACGCAGTGGTCGCAGGTCATGCCGGTGACGGTGTAGGTGGTCTCGCTCATCGTGGTTCTCCTTGCGGGATATCAGGAACGGACGAGGCGGGCGATCACGTCGCTCGCTTCCTTGATCTTTTCGTCGGCTTCGGCGCCGCCCTTGGCGATGGCGTCGGACACGCAGTGCCTGAGGTGTTCGTCCATCAGCCCCAGCGACACGGACTGCAGCGCCTTCGTGGCCGCGGACACCTGCGTCAGGATGTCGATGCAGTACTTGTCCTCTTCGACCATCCGCTGCAGGCCCCGGATCTGACCCTCGATCCGCCGCAGCCGGTTCAGGTATTCCTCTTTGCCTTGCGTGTATCCGTGCATCTCGCTGCCTCCTGAGGACGACTCTACATACCCTAGGGGGGTAGGGCAACCGGCATACCCTGGTGGCGTATGTCACCCTGCCTGGACGGCCAACGACCAGCGGGCGGGTGACGTTGATGTCACCCGCCCGCTTCCTATTCGCTCGTGAACCTGGTCCGGACATGGGCGCCGTCGCAGAACGGCTTCTTCGCCGAATTCCCGCACCGGCACAGCAATTGGGCACGTCCGGTCAGTTCGTGTTCTTCGCCGTCGTGGTCGACCAGCCGGACAGGCCCTTTCACCTGATACGGCCCGTTGTTCACGACCTTGATGACGACAGCCGGTCCAGCTCCGTTGCCTTCAGCCATCGACGTCAGCCGACCACCTCGTAACCCGCCCCTTCGACCGCGGACCGCACCAGCCGCGCGTCGACCGGCCCCTCGCTCACGACGGTCACTTCGCCGGTCGCGATGTCCGCGTCCACCTCGTTGACCCCGGCGACACCGTTCACCGCCGTCGTCACCTTGTTCATGCAGCCCGAGCAGGTCATGCCCTTGACGGTGTACACCGTGGTGTCCATCAGCCCTCACCCTTCGATTCGGCGAACTCGCCTGACGGCGGCCCGTTCGCCGTCACGTTACATTACCCCCGTATGGTATTCCAAGAAGCGGTTGTTCTTGCCCTGCAACGGTCCGTCGATTCCTGCCCCTCAGTGGAGCCGATGACGGTGAGCGGGGAGGATTCCGGACGTTGAGTGTCCGGGATCTTCCCCGCTCGAGGTGTCGGCCGGATAGGTGGCTTGGATCGACGGAGATCCGGCGCACCCTTCGACGATGTAGGAATCGGGACACTCAACGTCCCGATTCCTACATCGTCAACACCTCTACCACTCACAACCCCCGCGAAGAACCGGTCGTGCGAGCATCGACCGGGCATCCGGCGGACCGGCACTGTCCTTTATGGCGCCCAGTACACGACGGGCCCTGTCAATGCCCGCATCTCGCCGCGAACGCCAGCGGAACCTTTTCCAAATGGCCTGCCTTTGTGGTTCGAATGCCCCCTGCACTCGATACAGGGCTCGGGCTACCTTCGGGCGAGCATCAATGCGAAAGGAACACCATGCCCCGTTCTTCACGCCTTCTCGCGTCCGTCGCGGCGACAGCGCTGGTTTTTTCGGCGCAAATGCTCGCTACGAACAATGTCGCCGCGGCTGATTACACGAGTATCGACGTCGGGCCGGTCAGCATGGCCACATCGATGGAATGCCTGGGTGAGCGGAGGTCCGTCGGCGACGCGTGGGTCACCCTCGACGGGGACCGCGTCACGGTGCGAGACCACTGTGACGATGGGAATCCGGTCATGGCGCGGGTGCAGATGACGGTCGACGGACAGCCGCAGTATTGGATGTGTTACAACACCACAGGCTACGGAAGCACGAAGATCTGCAATTTCGACTGGCCAGAAGGATTCGTCGGGTTCAAGACGGTGATCTTCTTCGCCTGGGACGGTATCCGCGAATACAAAATGGGGACCCTGAGGCACTGGCGGGACGGATAAGCGTTCCGTGCCTCAGTGCCCGCGGGCGATCCATTCGGCCAGGTGCGGCGCTTCGGTGCCGATGGTGGTGTGGTCGCCGTGTCCGGTGTGGACGGTCGTGTCCTCGGGCAAGGCGAAGAGCCGTTCCCTGATCGAGGAAATGATCGTCGGGAAGTCGGAGAACGAGCGGCCCGTCGCACCGGGTCCGCCGGAGAAGAGCGTGTCCCCCGAGAAGAGCGCCTTGGCCTCGGGAAGATGCAGGCAGACCGAGCCGGGCGAGTGTCCCGGCGTGTGGATGACTTCGAGTTCCGTGCCGGCGACGGCGATCCGCTCACCGTCCTCGGTACTCCGGAACCGCTGACCGGGGTGCGTCATCTCCCACAGCTCCCGGTCCCCCGGATGCAGAACGACCGGCGCGTGCAGGTGTTCGCCCAGCTGCGGAGCGACGGTGACATGGTCGTTGTGCCCATGGGTGCAGACGACGGCGACGACGTTCCGGCCGCCCACGGCTTCGGTGATGGTCTTCTCGTCGTGCGCGGCGTCCACGATCACGACCTCGTCGTCGTCACCGACCAGCCAGACGTTGTTGTCGACGTCCCAGCTCCCGCCGTCGAGTTCGAAGACCCCGGCGGTGACGACGCGTTCGATCCGCAGGTTCCCGCTCACAGGATCACCACCGAACGCAGCACCTCACCGGCGTGCATGGCGTGGAAGGCCTTCTCGACCCCGTCGAGCGAGATCCGCTCGGTCACGAACCGTTCCAGCGGCAGCCTGCCCTGCAGGTACAGGTCGATCAGCATCGGGAAATCCCGCTCCGGCAGGCAATCGCCGTACCAGGACGACTTCAGCGAACCACCGCGGGAGAAGAAGTCGATCAGCGGCATGTCCAGGCGCATGTCCGGGGTCGGAACGCCGACCAGGACCACGGTGCCCGCCAGATCACGGGCGTAGAACGCCGCCTTCCAGGTCTCCGGGCGGCCGACCGCGTCGATGACGACGTCGGCGCCGAAACCGCCGGTCAGGTCCTGGATCGCGGCGACCGTGTCGACGCCGGAGGCGTTGACGGTGTGGGTCGCGCCGAGTTCCCGTGCCCACGAGAGCTTCCGCTCGTCCCGGTCGACCGCGATGATCGTGCCGGCACCCGCCAGCCGGGCGCCGGCGATGGCGGCGTCGCCGACTCCCCCGCAGCCGATGACCGCGACCGAGTCGCCGCGGCCGACTGCGCCGGTATTGACCGCCGCGCCGAGCCCGGCCATCACGCCACAGCCGAGCAGGCCCGCGACGGCCGGGTCCGCGGCCTTGTCGACCTTGGTGCACTGTCCGGCGTGGACGAGCGTCTTGTCCGCGAACGCGCCGATGCCCAGTGCCGGGGTCAGCTCGGTGCCGTCGGTCAGTGTCATCTTCTGTGTCGCGTTGAAGGTGTCGAAGCAGTACTGCGGGCGGCCGCGTTTGCACGCCCGGCACTGCCCGCACACCGCGCGCCAGTTGAGGACGACGAAATCCCCCGGCTGTACGGAATCCACGCCCTCTCCGACGCTTTCCACCGTGCCCGCGGCCTCGTGACCGAGCAGGAACGGGAATTCGTCGTTGATGCCGCCGTCGCGGTAGGTCAGATCGGTGTGGCAGACCCCGCAGGCCGCGATCGACACGACGACCTCGCCGGGGCCCGGATCCGGGATCACGATGTCCGTCAGCTCCACCGGAGCGTTCCGGGACCGGGCGATCACTCCGCGCACCTGCTGTGGCATTCCTGTTTCCTCTACCGTTCGGCGACACAGGCATGCGCGTCAACGCATGCTTCACGCGAGACTATGCCGCGAGGCCGCTTTGGCGACCTGGCCATCGGTCCAGTGGATCCTGTCCTTTCGGCCAGGCGAGCCGACGGCTAGGCTCGGCCGATGCCCGACTTCGCCGACCTGACCGCGCTGCGCGACGTCATCGAGGGCCCGCTGCGCGAAATCGCCGACCGGTTCTCGCGTTTCCTCGCCGACGGCTGGCCGCACCAGGCGCTGGTCATCTTCACCAGGGAATGCACCGGACGGCCCCGCAAGGTCGCCGGCGCCAGGGAGATCACCGACAAGGTCACCATCGCCGAGCTCGAAGCGCTCAAGGCGAGTGTGCCGCCCGGCCGTCAGCTGACCACGACGGCCACTCTCGGCGGCACCGGCCGGACGGTCTGGGCCGTGCAGGACCCGATCGGCACCCTGCTCGTCCTCGTCCCCCGGTCGAGCCGGACCCGCCTCCCGCGGCCCGCGCGCCTGGCCGAGGTCTTCGGCATCGTCGCGACCTCGATCCGGCAACAGGTGACCCAGGCCAGCCCCGACTACCTCGCCGAATCCCGCGCGGCCTCCAGCGAACGCGCCAGGACGATCGCCGAAATGGCCGCGGCGCACGAGACCGCGCTCGTCACGATCCTCACCACGCTGCGGTCCACCCGGCTGGACGACCATCGCGCCCGGCTCGCCGCGACCGACTCCGCCTCGGCCGCGCTGGTCGAGCTCCGATCCGCGCAGAAAACCGATCTCGCGCAGTCCGAAGAGCCCGCACACGCCGCGTTCGGCAGGCTACGGCGGGAAATCCGGCAGATGCTGCGCCACCACGACGCGGAGCTGGAGTTCACGGGTCCGGCGAAGAACGGGCGGCCGGTACCGGGCGAGGTCGCCCATGCCGCCAGGGCGATGACGTGCGCGGCGGTCCTCGCTTTCACCGGCCAGCCGGGGCTGACCCGCCTCCGGATCGCCTGGTCGAGCGACAGCAGCGCGCTGCACCTCGATGTCCGGGACCAGGAATCCGGCGACCTCGACGTCCACGGCCTGCGATCGCAGCTCGACGGACGCGCGAAAGCGCTGGGGGCGACCGTCGAGATCGACGCCGTCGCTGGGTGGGGCAGCCGCGTCACCATCGACCTCCCGTTCGAGCCGGCGGCCGGCCGGGTCGACGAGACTCAGCTGGCGGACCTCAACCCTCGTGAGCTCGAAGTGCTACGGCTGGTGGCACAAGGACAACGCAACAAAGCCATCGCCGCCGCGCTCGGCATCACCGAAAGCACCGTCAAATTCCACGTCGCGGGCGTCCTGAAGAAGCTGAACGTCACCTCACGCGGTGAAGCCGCGGCCTTGGCCCTGAGTGCCGGAGTCTCCGGCACCCAGGCCGCCGCCTACCAATAGCGCACGGAACAGAGCAAGGCCTGCCAACGCCGCTCAGCAGAAGCCCGCACGAGCCTTCTCCCTGGCCGGCGCCACTCCGAATTCGGCGGGCTGGCAAGTGGTTTCGAGCACCGACATCCACAGGTCGCCGTCCGGGTCGACCTGGTTGCGGCGGCTGGTCATCAGGGAGAACGGGACGTGCACGAAGCGACGGCGCCAGCGCGCGACCGCGGCGTCGGTATGGCCGGCCATGGCGGCGTGCACCGCGGCGTGGGCGAGACGAAGGCAGTAGACGCTGTCGTAGGCGTTCGCCGCGACGCTGCGCACCGCGTAGCTCGGGTCGATGTAGCGCATCGTGGGGGTCAGGCCGGCCGCGGTCAGGTGTCCGGCGATGCTCGCCTTGAGCAGTTCGCCGATGTTGCCGAGCCTGACGTTGCCCGAAGCGTCGGTGCCGTGCCCGTTGTGTTCGGGCAGGCCGTGTTCTTCGAGGAGGTCTTGGCCCGCCCCCTCCGCCAGGACGATCACCACGTGGCCTTTGGCCCGCACGTGCCGCTCCACGTGGGCCAGCAGACCGTCCTCTCCCCCGAGGCTGAACGGGATTTCGGGGATCAGGACGATGTCCGCGGCGTTCGCGGCCAGCGCGGCGTAGCTGGCGATGAACCCGGAATGGCGGCCCATCAGCTTCACGATCCCGACGCCGTTCGGGCTGGCCGCGGCTTCGACGGAGACCGCGGAGATGAAGTCGGTGGCCCGCGCGAACGCGCTCTGGAACCCGAACGACTGATCGGTGAAGGGCAGGTCGTTGTCGATCGTCTTCGGCACCCCGATGACGGCGATGTCGAGGCCGCGTGCCCTGATCGCCTTGCCGAGGAACGTCGCGGCGCGCATCCCCCCGTCGCCGCCGATGACGAACATGACGTCGATACCGCGCAGGACGAGGCTGTCGACCATTTCGTCGGCGTCCTGGCCGCCGCGGGAGCTGCCGAGGATGGTGCCGCCGGCGTTGTGGATGTCGCGGACGCGCTCGGGCGTCAGCTCGACGGTGTCGTGGCGGTGTTCGGCGGTCAGCCCCTGGAGGCCGTTCCGGAACCCCAGGATCCGCTTGACCTGGTAATGCACGGCGAGTTCCTGGACGAGACCGCGGATGACGTTGTTGAGCCCGGGGCACAGCCCGCCGCAGGTGACGATGCCGGCGGTCACGCGCGCGGGGTCGAAATAGATCTTGCGGCGAGGCCCGGCGGCTTCGAAACTGGGGACCTCACCGGTCGGGAGGTCGTGGCCCGCCAGCATGGACACGGTGTCCTCGAGCAGGACACGATCGCCCTCCGCGACGTAATGCGGCGAGGTCTGCTTGGTGGAAAGCATCTCGGAGAGCGGCGAATCGAAACGGCATTCGCCGAGGCGGCGAACGCGGAGGTCGTCCAGGTGCAACGTCACCGTATCTCCTTGATCGTAGGTGCTTTCCGGGTCTTATCCGAAGATCGTGTGCGTGACATGCCGAACCTGGCCCCGGGAGATCAGGAGTGATTCGACGATGGTCCCGCCGTCGCCTTTTCGCGGCCGTCCGACGAGTGGCCCGCCGCTGACGCCGGTGGCGACGAAGAAGGCGTCGCCCGCGACGAGCTCGTCACGCTCGTAGACGCGGTCGACGGACATGCCCGCCGCGCGGATCGCCGCCGCCTCCTCTTCCCGTTGCGGGACGAGGCGGCCCAGCATGCCGCCGCCCAGCGCGCGGACCGCCGCGGCGGTCATCACCCCTTCCGGCGTGCCGCCGACCCCGAGGAGCAGGTCGACGTCGAGCGTCGGCAGGAGCACCGCGAGGCTTCCGCCGACATCGCCCCCGGCCGGGGTCTGCACCGCCGCGCCCGCGTCGACCACCCGGGCGATCAGGTCCTTGTGCCGCGGCTTGTCCATGATGACGACGCGAAGCTCGGAGACCTTCTTGCCAAGCGCCCTCGCGACCTTGCTCAAGGTGCGCTCGGGAGAGTCGTCGAGATCGATGACGTCCTTCGCGGCGGGCGGCACCACGATCTTGTCCATGTAGAAGCCCGGCCCCGGCGACCACAAGGTGCCTGCCTCGCCGAATGCGATCGTCGCCAGGGAACCGGGAAGATCCTTGGCACAGAAGGAAGTTCCTTCGAGCGGGTCCACGGCGATGTCGAAGTCCGGCCCCAGGCCGTCGCCCACGATCTCCCCGTTGAACAACATCGGGGCGTCGTCCTTCTCCCCCTCCCCGATGACGACGGTCCCCCGCCCGGGCGCGCAGGCCAGCGCCTCCCGCATGGCCGTGGTCGCCGCCGCGTCCGCGGCCTTCTGGTCGTGCCGTCCCACCCAGGCGTAGCTGGCCACCGCGGCACGGCAGGTGGCGGCCAGCGCCACCGCCTCCAAGGTGTGGATGTCGGCGGTGTTCCGCGGTGCGACCTGCATCTTGGACTCCTCTGTTCGGGCGGGCATCAGGACGAGATCGCGGAACCGGTCACTCGAGATTCGCGTGCAGGCGCCACAGTTCGCGGGCCTGGGTACCGCCCGACTTCCACAGCGTGTGGAACAGCGCGTCGGTGATCAGCAGGACGGACTGTTCGAACAGGCTGCCGGCGTACTGGACGGACGCGGTGCCGTCGAAGTCCTGCTTGTCCGCGGCCGGGACGACGAGGACCTCGGTCGCGATCTTCGCCAGCGGCGAGTCGGGCGCCGTGGTCAGCGCGATGACGTCCGCGCCCTGGTCGCGGGCGGTCTGCGCGGCCCGGACCACCCGTGCCGTCGTCCCCGAGCCCGACGCCGCCACCAGCACGTCGCGCGAGCCGATCGCCGGCGCGGTCACCTCGCCGACGACGTGGGTGGGGAGGCCGAGGTGCATGAACCGCATCGCGGCCATCTGGAGGGCCAGACCGCTCCGCCCGGTACCGATCGTGAACACCTTGGGCGCCTTGAGCAGCAAGCCTCCGGCACGCGTCCAGGCCGGGTAGTGCACGCCGGCGCTGACCTTGTCCACTTCTCCGACGACAGCACGCGTCGCGTCCGAAAAAAGACCGGGATCGAGATTCTTCGAAATCGATTGCGTCATCGAGATCTTCCTCCACTCGCTTCATTGAGAAAAAATGATTGCCCATCGGGGTGAAACCCCTCAAGACGTCCGGCATCGGGAACCGCTATCCCCTGATCACGAAAGCCAATGGACACCGGGCGGCCCCGGCTTCCCGCCGGGGCCGCCGCTTCGACCGGGTGCGCCTCAGCCCTGCCGTACGGTCCGCACGCTTCGCAGCGCCGCTTCGACCACGGCCTCGGTGGTGATGCCGAATTGGCTGAACAGCGTCTTGTAGTCCGCAGAAGCACCGAAATGCTCCAGCGACACGATCTCGCCCGCGTCGCCGGCGAACCGGTGCCACGGCTGCGCCACCCCCGCCTCGACGATCACCCTGGCGCGCACCGACGCGGGCAGCACTTCGTCCCGATAGGACCGATCCTGCCGGTCGAACCATTCCACGCACGGCATCGACACCACCCGGGTGGCCACGCCCTGCGATTCCAGGATCTTCCTGGCCGCCACGGCCAGCTGGACCTCGGAGCCGGTGCCGACGAGCACCACGTCGGGCTTGCCGGAGGACGCCTCGGCGAGGACATAGCCGCCGCGGGACACCCCCTCGGCCGACGTGCCTTCCAGGGTCGGCACGTCCTGGCGGGTGAGCGCCAGCCCGGCCGGACATTCGGTGTCCTCCAGCACGGCCTTCCAGGCGTGCGCCGTCTCGTTCGCGTCCGCCGGGCGGACCACCGACAGCCCGGGGATGGCGCGCAGCGACGCCAGCTGCTCCACGGGCTGGTGGGTCGGCCCGTCCTCACCGAGCCCGATCGAGTCGTGCGTCCACACGTAGATGGCCGGCAGCCTCATCAGCGCGGCCAGGCGCACCGCCGGGCGCATGTAGTCGCTGAAGATGAGGAAAGTGCCGCCGTACGGCCGGGTTCCGCCGTGCAGCGCGATCCCGTTGAGGATCGAACCCATCGCGTGCTCACGGATTCCGAAGTGCAGCGTGCGACCGTAGGGCTGGGCCGTCCACGCGTCGGTGGAGATCTCGGCCGGACCGAACGAGTCCGCGCCCTTGATCGTGGTGTTGTTGCTCTCGGCCAGATCCGCCGAACCGCCCCAGAGCTCGGGCAGCACCTTGCCGAGTTCGGCCAGCACCGCGGCCGACGCCTTGCGCGTGGCGACGCCCTTTTCGGACGGCTCCCAGACGGGGAGGTCACCGTCCCAGCCGGACGGCAGCTCACGGGCCGTCATCCGGTCCAGCAACGCCTTGCGCTCCGGGTTGGCCCGCGCCCAGGCGTCGAACTCGAGCTGCCACTTCTCGTGGTCCGCCCGGCCGCGGACGGCCACATCGCGGGCATGGCGCAGAACCTCGTCGTCGACCTGGAAGCTGCGCTTCGGGTCGAAGCCGACCGCACTCTTGACCGCGGCGAGTTCCTCAGCGCCGAGCGCGGCACCGTGCACCTTGCCGGTGTTCATCTTGGTCGGCGCCGGGTAGCCGATCACCGTGCGCAGCACGATCAGGGTGGGGCGCGCGGTCTCCGCCCTTGCCTGCTCGATCGCGTCCAGGAAACCCGCCACGTCCTCACCGCCGTGGACGGTGAGCACCTGCCAGCCATAGGCCTCGTAGCGTTTGGCGGTGTCCTCGGAGAGGGCGATACGGGTGTCGTCCTCGATGGAGATCTCGTTGCTGTCGTAGACCACCGTGAGGTTGCCGAGCCGCTGCGTTCCGGCCAGCGACGAGGCCTCGGAGGTGACGCCCTCCTCGATGTCGCCGTCCGAAGCGATCACGTAGATCTGGTGGTCGAAAACGCTCCGGCCCGGCTCGGTGTCCGGATCGAACAGTCCTCGCTCACGACGGGCGGCCATGGCCATGCCGACCGCGTTCGCCAGGCCCTGGCCGAGGGGACCGGTCGTGGTCTCCACGCCCGCGGTGTGCCGGTACTCGGGGTGCCCCGGCGTCAGCGAATCCCATTTGCGCAGGGCCTTGAGGTCGTCGAGTTCCAGCCCGTAGCCGGAGAGGAACAGCTGGATGTACAAGGTGAGGCTCGAATGCCCGGCCGAGAGCACGAACCGGTCCCGCCCGATCCAATGCGCGTCGCCGGGGTCGTGCCGCATGACGCGCTGGAACAACGCGTAGGCGACGGGAGCGAGGCTCATGGCCGTGCCGGGGTGCCCGCTCCCGCAGTGTTCGACCGCGTCCGCGGCCAGCACGCGCGCGGTGTCCACCGCGCGCTGGTCCAGCTCCGTCCAGTCTTGGGGGAGCCGTTTGGTGGTCAAGCGAGCAAGCTCGCCGATCGATTCGTTCGCTGCCATGAACCCGCTCTCCTGATTTCGCCGCGTGCCGGATCGGTGGGGGTTATCGGGTGGCGCGTTGTTTGAGTTCCTTGGCGGCGGCGCCGGGGTCGGAGGCGTTGTAGATCGCGCCCCCCGCGACGGCGACTTTGGCGCCTGCTTCGCGGACGGAGGCGATGGTGTCGGCTTTCACGCCGCCGGCGATGGAGAACGGCACCCCTGCCTCACG
>NZ_JBIWKX010000077.1:0-33152 GCF_044765885.1 Amycolatopsis sp. NPDC102389 | reverse complement strand
ACGACCCGCGCTTGACCAGGGCCGAAGGCTCCTTTCACCGCATTAGACGCGGCGAAGGGAGCCTTCATCCCATCATCGGGCCGCCCGAGAACACGTCACGTTTGACCTTCGGCTCAAAATAACGACACTCGCCACTCACGACCCCTTCGTGAAAACACTCAAACCAGGCTAATCGGGCAGCCTTTACCCGCAGAGAGGCCTTTGTGGACAGTGGGGTTGGGTGGCGGCTTCCCGCAAGTGGTCGCGCGGGCGGAGCCTGTCGCGAAGACCGCCAACAGGGCTCACAGGGCACTACACCTAGCCGCCCGCCACTAGCGCCGCACCTCCCTGAGTACATGAAGGACCCCTTCCTTGCGCCTAACGCAAGGAAGGGGTCCTTCATGCACTGCTACCGCCATCCGGGAAATCATGAATGGACCGTTCATGACATCCGGGACTTGACACGTCACTGGTCGGATGGTTCAAGATAGAGCGGCGACCACCGCGGACCCGAGTTCGGCGGTGGTGGATTTCCCACCGAGATCAGGGGTCTGCACGGTCCCCTCCTCGAGAACCTTTTCCACCGCTGCGCGCACGTCTTGTGCCGCAACGGCTTCCCCGAGATGTTCGAGCAGCATCGCCCCCGCCAGGATCTGCGCCACCGGATTCGCGATGCCCTGTCCGGCGATGTCGGGAGCGCTGCCGTGCACCGCCTCGAACATGGAAGGGAGCTCGCCGGTCGGATTGATATTGCCCGAAGGCGCCATTCCGAGCCCGCCCGTCACGGCCGCCGCCAGGTCGCTCAGGATGTCGCCGAACAGATTGGAAGCGACCACGACGTCGAGCCGGTCCGGCGCCTGCACCATCCGCGCGGCGAGCGCGTCGACATGGCATTGTTCGGCGTGCACGTCCGGATATTCCGAAGAGACCTCGGCGAAGATCTCGTCCCAGAACGGCATCGAATGAATGAGCCCGTTGGACTTGGTCGCCGAGCAGACCCGCCCCGTCCGCGTCTTCGCCAGCTCGAAGGCGTAGCGGATGATCCGCTCCACCCCGACTCGCGTGAACACGGATTCCTGTAAGACGAACTCGTTTCCCAGGCCACGATTGTGCCTGCCACCGAGCTCCGAGTACTCGCCCTCGGAGTTCTCCCGGACGATCACCATCTCCAGTTCGTCGGCATCGCGGCCCGCCAGTGCCGACGTCGTGCCCGGCAAGAGCCGGACCGGCCGGAGATTGACGTACTGCCCGAACGCGCGCCGAACCGGAATGAGGAGCCCCCACAACGACACATGGTCCGGGACACCCGGAAAGCCGACCGCGCCGAGAAAGATCCCGTCGAAACGGGAAAGCTGCTCGATACCGTCGTCCGGCATCATCGAGCCGGTCTTGGTGTACCGCTCGCAACTCCAGTCGAACTCCGTCCAGGACAAGGAGAAACCATGCGATGCCGCCGCGCGGTCGAGGACCTTGCGGGCCTCGACCGTCACGTCGACACCGATTCCGTCGCCGGGAATGGCGGCGATCCGATAAGAAGTAGTCACAGAGCCACCGCGATGTACTTGGTCTCGAGGAACTCGTCGATGCCGACGCTGCCACCCTCGCGGCCGAGCCCGGATTGCTTGATCCCGCCGAACGGCGCCGCCGGATTCGAAACCAGCCCTTGGTTGAGGCCGATCATGCCGGCTTCCAGCCGTTCCGAGACACGCAGTGCCCGCTTGAGATCGGAGGTGTACACATAGGACACGAGACCGTACTCGGTGTCGTTCGCCGCCGCGATGGCCTCGTCCTCGCTGTCGAACGGGGTGATCGGGGCGACCGGCCCGAAGATCTCCTCCGAGGCGAGCCTGGCGTCCTTGGGCACGTCGGTGAGCACCGTGGCCTGATAGAAGTTGCCCGGTCCGTCCACAGTGGATCCACCGGTGAGGACGCGCGCTCCTCGCTCGGTGGCGTCGGAGACCAGACCGCTGACCTTCTCGACGGCGGCTTCGTCGATGAGGGGGCCGACGACGACACCCTCTTCGGTGCCGCGCCCCATGGGCAGGGCCTCCATGCGCTCGGTGAGGCGCCGGGAGAACTCGCCGACGATGCCCCGCTGGACGTAGAAGCGGTTCGCGGCCGTGCAGGCCTCGCCGATGTTGCGCATCTTCGCGGTCATCGCGCCTTCGATCGCCGCGTCGAGGTCGGCGTCTTCGAAGACGAGGAAGGGGGCATTGCCACCGAGTTCCATCGAAGTGCGGAGCACCTTGTCCGCGCACTGTTCCAGCAGCTTCCGTCCGACACCGGTCGAGCCGGTGAAGGAGAGCTTCCGGGCACGGCCGTCCCGGATCAGCGGTTCCATCACGCCGCCGGAGT
The DNA here is from genome assembly GCF_044765885.1 of Amycolatopsis sp. NPDC102389. Taxonomy (NCBI): domain Bacteria; kingdom Bacillati; phylum Actinomycetota; class Actinomycetes; order Pseudonocardiales; family Pseudonocardiaceae; genus Amycolatopsis; species Amycolatopsis sp. NPDC102389. The sequence goes on along the minus strand of NZ_JBIWKX010000077.1, from coordinate 30,818 downwards.
CCGACGTCGTGAGCACGTTCAGCACACCTTCCGGCAAGCCCGCTTCGGCGAGGATCGCCGCGAGGGCCAACATCGAAAGGGGGGTTTGAGCCGCGGGTTTGATGATCATCGTGCAGCCTGCCGCGACCGCGGGCCCGATCTTGCGGGTGCCCATCGCCATGGGGAAGTTCCACGGCGTGATCAGCAGACACGGCCCGACCGGCTGTTTCGTCACGAGGAACCGGCCTGACCCGTTGGGAGCGACGGCGTAACCACCGTCGATCCGGACGGCTTCCTCCGCGAACCAGCGGAAGAACTCGGCCGCGTAGGCGATCTCGCCCTTCGACTCCGCGAGCGGCTTGCCCATCTCGAGGGTCATCAGCAACGCGAGTTCGTCGGCGCGCTTGATCAGCAGCTCGTAGGCGCGGCGCAAGATCTCGCCGCGTTCACGCGGGGCGACGTTCGCCCAGTCGGCCTGCGCGGCGACGGCCGCGTCGAGGGCGCTGACGCCGTCCGCCGGTGACGCGTCGGCCACCTCGCACAGGGCTTCACCTGTCGAGGGGTCGAGAACGGGGAAGGTCTTCCCGTCAGTGGCGGGCACCCACTTGCCGCCGATGAACAGTTCCTTGTCGACCGCCGTGACTACGCCGGCCTCACTGATCGAGCTCATCCCAACGCTCCTCCATGTTGTCCCGAACGCCATGCTATGGATATTGTCAACAATCGACAACAGCTCAGCCGACCTAGGAGCGCAGCCCATGGCCCAGCTATCACCGCTGCTCAAGCAGGCAACGCCGGTCGTGGTCGACCACGGTGAAGGGGTTTACCTCTACGGCACCGATGGCAAACGTCACCTGGATTTCACCGCCGGTATCGGCGTGACCAGCACGGGCCACTGTCACCCGCACGTGGTGAGCGCGGCGCGGGAGCAGATCGGCAAACTCGTCCACGGGCAGTACACGACGGTCATGCACAAGCCGATGCTGGAGCTCACCGAGAAGCTGGGCGGTGTCCTGCCCGAAGGCCTGGATTCACTCTTCTACGCGAACTCCGGCAGCGAGGCGGTCGAGGCGGCGCTCCGGCTGTCGCGGCAGGCGACCAAGCGGCCCAACGTCATCGTCTTCCAGGGCGGGTTCCACGGCCGGACCGTCGCGGCGGCGACGATGACGACGTCGGGTACCCGGTTCAGCGCCGGGATCTCGCCGCTCATGTCCGGGGTGCACGTCGCACCCTTCCCGTACGCCTTCCACTACGGCTGGGACGAGGAGACGGCGACGAAGTTCGCCCTGCGTGAGCTCGACTACCTGTTCGCGACGGTCTGCGCGCCGAACGAGACGGCCGCGTTCTTCATCGAGCCAGTGCTCGGCGAGGGCGGGTACGTCCCGGCGAACGCGGAGTTCCTCGCCGGGCTGCGGGAACGCGCCGACAAACACGGCATTCTGCTGGTGATGGACGAGATCCAGACCGGCTTCGGCCGGACGGGGCGGTTCTGGGGGCACGAGCACTTCGGAGTACGCCCGGACATCGTGCTCATTGCGAAGGGCCTCGCGAGCGGGTTCCCGATCTCGGGTATCGCCGCGTCGGAGGAGCTGATGACGAAAGCGCTCCCCGGTTCCCAGGGCGGGACTTACGGCGGCAACGCGGTGGCCTGCGCGGCGGCGATCGCCACGCTCGAGGTGATCCAGCAGGAGGGCCTGGTCGAGAACGCCGCCGAACGAGGACGCCAGCTTCTGGAAGGCGTGCGGGTGATCGCGGACAAGTCCCCGTCGATCGGTGACGTGCGCGGGCTGGGGCTTCTGGTCGGCTCCGAATTCACCACGCCGGACGGCGAGCCGGACACGGCGAAGGCCCAGGCGGCGCAAAAAGCCGCGTCTTCCAACGGTTTGCTCTTGCTGACGTGCGGGGCGTACATGAACGTCGTCCGGATGGTGCCGCCGCTGATCGTCGACTCCGAGCAGGTCGACGAGGCGCTGCGGATCTGGGGCGACGTCGTGGCGGGGGTCGAGTGATGGCCCGCTACATCACGATCACCCTGGACAAGCGCGGGGTGTCCTGCCGCGCCCGGCTGCTCGACGCCGAAGCCCCGCGGACGTGCCGCGCGGTGTGGGACGCCTTGCCGCAGAGCGGTTCGGCCTACCACGCGAAGTACGCGCGCAACGAGGTCTACACACTCGTACCGCCCTTCGCCGAACCGAAACCGGGCCGCGAGAACCCCACCGTGACCCCGATCCCGGGGGATGTCGTGTACTTCGGGTTCGAGGCTTGGGAGATCGGCAACCCGGCATACGGGTACGACGAAGACAGTGAAGCGCACAGCGACCAGGGCGCGACGGATCTTGCGATCTTCTACGGCCGCAACAACCTGCTGATCAACGGCGACGCGGGCTGGGTGCCCGGCAACGTGTTCGCGACGATCGAAGAGGGGCTGGCCGAGATGGCGGAAGCCGCGCAGGATCTCTGGCTGCGCGGTGTCGAGGGCGAGACTCTTTCGTTCGCCCGCGCGTGAAACCTCGGGGCGGTGCGGGCCGTTCGGAACCCGCACCACCCCGAGTCCGACGCCGCGCAGCCCGCATCCCCGCCTCCCGCCGCGAAGCGAACATGAAAATGATTCATGGCCATCTCCGCCCACGACGTACTACGCTTCGGTAACCAGGCAAAGAAGCGTGAGGAAGGGCAGTCGATGGGCGATGTTGCGGCACGGTTCGCCGAAATCGTCGGGGACGCGAACTTGCTGTCAGGCGAGGCGATCCCCGAGGACTACGCACACGACGAGGCGTTGACCACCTCCGCGCAGAGGCCCGCCCACCTGGCGAAACCGGGAAGCGCAGAGGAGGTCGCGGAGCTGCTGAAGGCGGCGAGCGAACACGGCGTGCCGGTCACCGCGAGAGGGTCGGGCACCGGCCTTTCGGGTGCCGCGCGGCCACGCGAAGACGGCCTGGTGATCTCGTTCGAACGACTGAACGCGGTTTTGGAGATCGACACCGAAAACCACGTCGCCGTCGTCCAGCCCGGCGTCACACTGTCCGAATTGGACGAAAAGACCGCGGAAGCCGGACTCGGCTACACCGTCTACCCCGGCGAACTGAGCGCGAGTGTCGGTGGCAACGTCGGCACGAACGCGGGCGGCATGCGCGCGGTCAAATACGGTGTCACCCGGCACAACGTCGTGGGCCTGCAGGCCGTGCTGCCGACCGGCGAGATCATCCGGACCGGTGGCAAGACCTCGAAGGTGTCGACGGGGTACGACCTGACACAGCTGATCATCGGCTCCGAAGGCACCCTCGCGATCGCCACCGAGGTCATCGTGAAGCTGTACCCGCGCCTGCCGCACGGCGCCACGGTGTTCGCCCCGTTCGAGACCTTCGACGAGGTGATGACCGTCGTCCCGAAGATCATCTCCAGTGGGCTCGCGCCGCATATCCTCGAGTACATCGACAACCTGACGCTCGCCGCGATCAGCTACAACGAGAAACTCAGCCTCGGCGTGCCGGACGCCATCCGCGACACCGCGCAGGCCTATCTGGTGGTGGCGCTGGAAAACCGCGACAACGACCGGCTGCACGCCGACGTCGAGGAGCTCGGCGGGCTGCTGGGAGACCTCGGCGCGATGGACGTGTACGTGCTCGAAGGCCCTTCGGCGCGCAAGCTCATCGAGGCCCGCGAAAAGGCGTTCTGGACGGCAAAGGCGGCCGGCGCCGACGACGTCATCGACGTGGTGGTCCCGAGGTCCGCCATGCCCGAGTTCCTGCGCAAGGCCAGGGAAATGGCGATGTCGCGCGAGGCGGGCGCGCTCGGCTGCGGACACGCCGGCGACGGCAACGTCCACCTCGCCATCTTCTGCAAGGACACGGACAAGCGGAAGCAGCTGCTGACCGACATCTTCGCGCTCGGCATGGAACTCGGCGGCGCGATCTCCGGCGAACACGGCCTCGGGAGGGCCAAGGCAGGCTACTTCCTCGACCTGGAGGACCCGGCGAAGATCGCGCTGATGCGCCGGATCAAGGAGAGCTTCGACCCGGCCGGGATCCTCAACCCCGGCGTTCTTTTCGCTGAGAGGGCTTGAAAAGTGAGTGAGATGAACGGCGCCCAGTCCCTGATCCGCACCCTCGTCGACGCGGGCGTCGACGTGTGCTTTTCCAACCCGGGCACCTCCGAGATGCACTTCGTGGCCGCGCTCGACTCCGTGCCCGAAATGCGTGGCGTGCTCGGCCTGTTCGAAGGCGTCGTCACCGGCGCCGCGGACGGGTACGCGCGCATCGCCGGCAAGCCGGCGGCGACGCTGCTGCACCTCGGCCCCGGACTCGGGAACGGGCTGGCGAACCTGCACAACGCGCGCCGCGCGCACACCCCGATCGTCAACGTGATCGGCGATCACGCGACCTACCACAAGCAGTACGACGCCCCGCTCGAATCGGATATCGAGGCCGTCGCCGGTTCACTCGAAGGCTGGGTCCGCCGCTCGGAGCACACGAAGGACGTCGGTGCCGACGCCGCGGCGGCGGTCGCGGCCTCCCAGGACGCCCCGGGTCAGGTGGCGACGCTGATCCTCCCCGCCGACGCGTCGTGGGGCGAGGGCGGCGAAACCTGCGCGCCCATCCCGCCTCGGATCCCGCAGGTGGTCGACGCGACGACGGTGAAGAACATCGCCGAAGTGCTGAACAGTGGTGAACCGGTCGCCCTGCTCGTCGGCGGCAGCGGCTGCCTCGAGGCCGGACTGCGCGCGACCAGCCGGATAGCGACCGCGACCGGCGTGAAGACCTTCGTCGAGACCTTCCCCGCACGGCTCGAACGCGGCGAAGGCCTGCCGACGATCGAGCGGCTGGGCTATCTCGCCGAGCAGGTCGCGTATCAGCTCGACGGGATCAAGCACGTGATCGTCGCCGGCACGAAGGCACCTGTGTCGTTCTTCGCCTACCCCGGCAAGGCGAGCAACCTGGTTCCCGAAGGCGCGCAGGTCCATGTGCTGGCCGAAGTCGGGCAGGACGTGCCACGAGCACTGAACGACGTGGCGGAACTGGTCGCGGCCGAGACCGAGCCGGTCCTGCAGGAGGCCGCCCGGCCCGCGCTGCCGTCCGGGCCGCTGACCCCGCAGAACTGGGTCGAGGTGATCGGCGCGCTGCTGCCGGAACGCGCGATCATCGCCGACGAAGCGAACACCTCCGGCCTGTTGCTGCCCGCCGCGACCGCGGGCGCGCCCCGGCACGACGTGCTGACCCTGACCGGTGGCGCGATCGGCTATGGCATGCCCGTCGCGACCGGGGCCGCCGTCGCCGCGCCGGACCGGCCGGTGATCAACCTGCAGTCCGACGGCAGCGCGCTGTACACGATTTCGGCGCTGTGGACGCAAGCACGGGAGAACCTCGACGTCACCACGGTCCTGCTGAACAACCGCGCATACGCGATCCTGCGGCTGGAGTTGCAGCGGGTCGGCGCGGACGCGAGCGGTCCGAAGGCGAACGAACTCCTCGATCTTTCCCGGCCCGACATGGACTTCGTCAAGATCGCCGAGGGCATGGGCGTCCCGGCGACCAGGGCGACGACCGCGGAGGAGCTGGCCGAGCAGTTCCAGCGCGCGCTCGCCGAACCGGGGCCGCACCTGATCGACGCGATCGTTCCCACGCTGTTCTGAGCGAAGCGTCCTTGCGTGCGATGAAGTCCCTTCATCGCACGCAAGGCGCTAGTGGGCCGAAGCCACCAGCGGCTCGGACTGACGTTGCTTCGGAACGAAAGCGGTCAGGACGAGCCCGAGGAGCGCCGCGCCGGCGGCGACCACGAAGCTCAGCCGGAATCCGGCCGCGGACGGGACGGAGACCCCGCCGACGGTGATCGCCAGCGACGCGAGCATGGACGCCATCACCGCGCTGGACGTCGAAGTGCCGACGGAGCGCATCAGCGAGTTCAGCCCGTTCGCGGACGCGGTTTCGGTGACCGGGACCGAGCCCATGATCAGCGCGGGCATGGCCGCGTAAGCGATGCCCACTCCACCGCCGATGATGATCGACGCCGTGATCAGCTCGAAGGCGTTGTCCATCAGCACGGTCGCGAAGACATACCCGGTCGCGATGGTGGTGGCGCCGACCATCAGCGTCGTACGCGGTCCGTAGCGCTCGATGAGCCGGGCCGAAACCGGCGACAGCATGAACATGACCAGCCCGTTCGGCGCGAGACAGAGCCCGGCCTGCACCATCGTCAGGCCGAGGCCGTAGCCGGTCGACGCGGGCGCCTGCAGCAGCTGCGGGAACGACAACGCCATCGAGTACAGCGCGAATCCGATCATGATCGACGCGAAGTTGGTGAACAGCACCGGCCGCCGCGCGGAGACCCGCAGGTCCACGAGCGGATCACGACGCCGCAGCTGGTAGGCGCCCCAGACCAGCAGGATCACCACCGCGCTCCCGGCGAAGCCGAGCGTGCGGCCACTGTCCCAGCCCCATTCGCTCCCCTTGACGATCGGCAACAGCAGGCAGACCAGTCCGGCCGTCAGCCCCAGCGCGCCGAGGTAGTCGAACGGCGCCGGTGTCTTCACCGGCGACTCCGGCACCACGAAGAGGATCAGCAGGCCGCAAACGAGGCCCAGCCCCGCCGACGCCCAGAAGAGGACGTGCCAGTCGGCGTTCTGCGCGACCAGCGCCGACACGGGGAGCCCGATGGCACCGCCGACACCGAGCGTCGAACTCATCACCGAGATCGCGGCACCGACCCGTTCCGGTGCGAGTTCGTCGCGCATGATGCTGATCCCCAGCGGGATCGCGCCCATCGCACAGCCCTGGAGCCCCCGGCCGAGGACCATCAGCGCGAGCGAACTCGTCAGCGCGGACACCACCGAACCGGCGACCAGGAAGCCCAGGCTGATCAGCAGCAACCGGCGTTTGCCGTAGAGGTCGCCGAGCCTGCCGCTCACCGGCATCACCACGGCTCCGGCGATCAGCGTCGCCGTCACCACCCATGACGCGTCCGAGGGAGTCGCGTGGAGCAGCCGGGGAAACGCCGGGATGAGCGGGACGACGAGCGTCTGCATGAACGAGGCCACCAGCCCGCAGGTGGCGAGCACGACCACGAAGACCCGGGGCGAAGGTGCCCGTCCGGACGGTTTCACCATGCGCATCCCATGATCCGACCTTACACAGCACCACCCTTCTCGGTGAACGGTTGACCGATGGGATCACAGCCAGGTGCGGACCCCACCGTGCCCGGAACAGGTACCGCGGCGATTCTGGCTGTAGCTGTACGAACCGTCCTTGCAAAGGGCGGTCGCGCCGTCGGCCGCGCCGGGCCCGGTCGCCGGACGGTGGACGCATACGCCGTCGGTGTTGCGGTAGTAGTCGCTTCCGCACTCCGCCAGGTTCGGCGCCTTCGCCGTCGGCGTCGCCTGCGTCGTTTTCGGACGTGCCTTCGTCGGTTTCGGCTCGACCTGCTTCGGCACCTCGACCGCGGTCGTGGCCGGCGGCACGAACTGCTGAGGTGCCGGGGCAGGTGTGGCCGTACTCGTGGGCGGCGCCCAGCTACTGCTCGGTGTCGACGCTGTCGACCCGGTCGACGTCGAGCCGCTCTGCGGCGTGACCCGCCCACTGGGCACGGTCTCGACACCGCAGCCTCCGGCGACCAGAAGTCCGATCGCCAAGGCCATGCCCAGCTTCGTCGTTCTCTTCGGCACAACGGCCTCCCCAGCACCTAGTTGGTGCCGCGTAGTCGGGAGAGCGTTCGCCGGTGTTACAGCGGGAAGACCGTCAGTCGACCATCGAGCCGCAACTGATGTTCAGTGCCGTCGCCGTGATGCTGCGCGCATGATCCGACGCGGCGAAGGCGGCCACCCTGGCGACGTCTTCGAGTGACGCCGTCCGCTTGAGCATCGTCGCGTCGACCATGTCACGGATGGCGTCGTCGAGCCCGGCGCCCGCCGGTATGGTCTCCGGGATCCCGCCGGTGCGCAGGGTCACGACACGGATACCCCGCGGCCCGAGTTCGCACGCCAGCCCTCGCCGCAACGCCTCCATCGCGCTGAACGCGACCTGGAGCCCGCCGAGGTGATATCCCGGCAGCGGATCACCGTCGCCGCCGAACATCAGGATCACTCCGGACCCCTGCCCGATCATGTGCCGAGCGGCCGCCCGCGCGGTCAGGAAGTTGGTCCGTACCGCCGTCCGGACCGGGCTTTCCAAGTCCTCCAACGACATTTCGACCAGCGGCGTGCCTTGGACGTCATTGTGCGTGATCACGTTCATCGAGATGTCCACGCTGCCCGCCGTGGAAGCCACCGAAGCGGCATGCTCGTCGATGGCGGCTTCGTCGAGTGCGTCGAACTCCGCCGTTTCCGCTTTCCCGCCCGCCTCCCGGATCTCTTCGGCCAGCGCGTCGAGTTTCTTCAGTGTGCGACCGGTGAGATGGACGGTCGCGCCCTCCCTGGCGAACCCTCGGGCCACCGCGCTCCCGATTCCGCCCGCCGCACCGTAGATGATCGCGTTCCTGCCTTCGAGCAACATCGATTCCTCCTACTTCCTGTCCGAGGTGATGAGTCCTTCGGGTGTTCCTTCCAAATGGACATCGGCCCACAGCGGAAGCCACGGGTCGAGTTCGTGGAACCGGCGCAGTTCCGCCAGACCGCTGAGCCAGCCCATCCACGAACCGTAGGGCGGCTTCTCTTCGGAGAATCCACTTTGGACGAACGTCAGCTTCGTGGCGCCGCCGGAGTCTTCGAGTTCCCAAGTGGCGACGACACCGTCCTCGTACGCGAGCGACATCTTGGCGTCGGGCACCAGGTCGACGATCTTCGCCGGCGCCGGGTCGTTTTCCAGCGATCCCATCGCCCAGCGGCCGCCGACGTGGGGCTCCGCCTCGATCCGGGCGCCGAACCAGCGCGTGAACACGGCGGGGTCGGCGATCGAGGCGTAGACCTCGCCTCGCGGCGCGTCGATCCGCACTTCTTCGCTCATCAGCGGGGAAGTGAGGTCACAGCGGGCGGTGAGCGGCCGTCCCTCGACGTGGTCGACGAGGTTCGCGACGGAAAGCGCCCAGAACGTGTACATCATGCCGAGCGCCGAATCCGGGTCGGCGAGCATCGCGGTGTAATCCGGCAGGCCGGTCTGGCTGAACGACAAGGACGTGCCGTCCCCGTCTTCCGCCAGCGCGATCTCGACGACGGTCTCCGTCCCGCCGACGGTCCACGCGAACCGCAGGACATTGTCCTCGGCCAGCAACAGCCGCTGGCGCGGACGATCGCCCTCCGGCGTGTAGCGGCCCCAGAACTCGTACCGGGACGGCAAATCGACTTCCGCGTATTCGGAAAGCCACTCGCGCAACGCCCCGGGATCGATCAGCGCGTGCCAGACCTCGTCGATCGGCGCGCGCACGCGCACCTGGAACCTCGTCGGCTCAGTCACGGGCATCTCCCTTCGGGTAACAGGCCACGGCGAGTTTGAAGGCGTCGCCTTCCGCTCCGCCGTAGCGGGTGAACAGATCCTGCAAAGTCGTCTTCAGTTCGTCGAGGAACTCCTGGCGCCGCTCGGGCTCCACCCGGATCTCGCCGGAGACGCCGATCGACGGCAGTTCCGGCGCGGTCCGGTCGAGCGCGGCGACGTCCGCCTGGACCTCTTCCATGAGGTCCACCAAGTAGCCCAGGCTCAGCTCGTCCCGCGCCGCCCGCGGGCCGAGCCGTCCGACCAGCCCGGGTGACAACCAGTACGACCGGGCGGTCGCTTGATACACGCCTTCGGTGACGGCGCGCACCTTCCGCTCCGACACCTGCTTCACGAGACCGGCTTCCACCAGCCGCTTCACGTGGTAGTAGACCCGCTGCGGCGTCTGATCCAGCACCGCTGCCACCTCGGTGCAGGACCGCGGCTCCGCCAGCTGCCGCAGAACGTCCACCCGCTGCGGTTTCAGCAACGCCTCCGCCTGCTCGAGCCGCTCCAGGTACTCCACGTCCTTCATCACAAAAACCAGTTTGAACGTAAAAAAGTATTTTGTCAATCGGGCCCGATCGAGCCGCGCTGACCCCGGCAACGCGAAAGGCCCCTTCATCGCAAGGTTCGCGATGAAGGGGCCTTTCAGGTCAGGCGCTTATTCGTAGATCTCGCCCTTCGCGGCCTTCTCGACCAGCGACGCGGGCGGGGTGAAGTGGTCGCCGTAGCGCTCCGCCAGCTCACGCGCGCGGTCGACGAAGCCCTGCAGGCCACCCTCGTACTGGTTGATGTACTGGATGACACCACCGGTCCACGCCGGGAAACCGATGCCGAAGATCGAGCCGATGTTCGCGTCGGCGATGGTGGTGAGCACGCCTTCGTCGAAGCACTTCACGGTCTCGAGCGCCTCGGCGAACAGCATGCGCTCCTTGAGGTCCTCGAAGGGAACCTCGGCGCTGCCCGACTTGAACGCGTCGCGCAGGCCCGGCCAGAGACCGGTCCGCTTGCCCGACTCGTCGTAGTCGTAGAAACCCGAGCCGGTGGAGCGGCCCTTGCGGTCGAACTCCTCCACCATCCGGTCGATGACACCCTCGGACGCGTGCGCGTTCCAGGTGCCGCCGGCGGCCTCGATCGCTTCGCGGGTCTCCTTGCGGATCTTGCGCGGCAGCGTCAGGGTCAGCTCGTCCATCAGCTGCAGCGGCGGGGCCGGGTATCCGGCCTGCGAACCGGCCTGCTCGATCGACGCCGGCTCGACACCCTCGCCCAGCGCGGCGACGGCCTCGTTGATGAAGGTGCCGATGACGCGCGAGGTGAAGAAGCCGCGGCTGTCGTTGACGACGATCGGGGTCTTCTTGATCTGCAGCGTGTAGTCGAAGACCTTCGCCAGCGTGGCGGGCGAGGTCTTCTCACCGCAGATGATCTCGACCAGCGGCATCTTGTCCACCGGCGAGAAGAAGTGGATCCCGATGAAGTCCTCGGTCCGCTGCACGCCCTCGGCCAGCGAGGTGATCGGCAGCGTGGAGGTGTTGGACCCGAGCACGGCGTCGGGGTTGACGATGCCCTCGATCTCCTGGAACACCTTGTGCTTCAGCTCGACGCTCTCGAAGACGGCCTCGATCACGAAGTCGACGCCGGCGAAGTCCTCCGCCTTGTCGGTCGGCTTGATCTTGGCGAGCAGCGCGTCGGACTTCTCCTGCGTGGTCTTGCCGCGGGAAAGAGCCTTCTGCTCCAGCTTGACCGCGTAGCCCTTGCCCTTTTCGGCGCCTTCGAGGGTGACGTCCTTGAGCACGACGTCGATCCCGGCCTTCGCCGAGACGTACGCGATCGCGGCGCCCATCATGCCCGCGCCGACGACGCCGACCTTCTTGGCGGTGTACTTCTCGAAGCCGTCCGGCCGCGAGCCGCCGGAGTTGATGCTCTGCAGGTCGAAGAAGAACGCCTTCGTCATGTTCTTCGAGACCTGGCCGGTGGCGAGGCTGATGAAGTAGCGGGTCTCGACGGTGATCGCGGTGTCGAAGTCGACCTGCGCACCCTCGATGGCCGCGGCCAGGATCGCGCGCGGGGCGGGCATGTTCGCGCCCTTGATCTGCTTGCGCAGGTTCGCCGGGAACGCGGGCAGGTTCGCCGCGAAGCTCGGGTTCGACGGGGTGCCGCCCGGGATCTTGTAGCCCTTGACGTCCCACGGCTGCACGCCGCCCTCGGGGTTGGCCTTGATCCACGCCTTCGCGGCCGGGACCAGCTCCTCGACGGTGCCGACGAGCTCGTGCACGAGGCCGAGTTCCTTGGCCTTGGCCGGGCGGTGCCGCTGGCCCTGCAGCAGCACGTTCAGCAGCGCGCTCTGGATGCCCAGCAGGCGCACGGTGCGGACGATGCCACCGCCGCCGGGGAGCAGGCCCAGGGTGACCTCGGGGAGACCGATCTGGCTGCCCTTGACGTCGGCCGCGATGCGGTAGTGCGTCGCGAGCGCGATTTCGAGACCGCCGCCGAGCGCGGCGCCGTTGATGGCGGCCACGACCGGCTTGCCCAGCTGCTCGAGCCGTCGCATCTGGCCCTTCATCAGGGAGCTGCTCTCGGTGATCTCGGCGGCGTGCTCCGGCTTGGCCTGGATCAGGTCGTTGAGGTCGCCACCGGCGAAGAAGGTCTTCTTGGCCGAGGTGAGGACGACACCGGTGATGCTGTCCTTCTCCGCCTCCAAGCGGTCGACGACCACGCCGAGCGACTCGCGGAAGTCGGCGTTCATCGTGTTGGCGGACTGCTTCGGGTCGTCCAGGGTCAGCACGACGATGCCGTCGGCGTCCTGCTCCCAGCGGATGGTCTTCGCTTCAGTCATTGTCTCTTCCTCAGACCCGCTCGATGATGGTCGCGACGCCCATGCCGCCGCCGATGCACAGGGTGACCAGGGCGCGGCGCGCCTGACGACGCTCCAGCTCGTCGACGACGGTGCCGACCAGCATCGCGCCGGTGGCGCCCAGCGGGTGCCCCATCGCGATGGCGCCGCCGTTGACGTTGACCTTCTCCTCGTCGAGGTGCAGGTCCTTGATCCACTTGAGGACGACCGAGGCGAAGGCCTCGTTCAGCTCCCACAGGTCGATGTCGTCCGGGGTGAGGCCGGCGATCTTGAGGACCTTCTCGGTGGCCGGGGTCGGGCCGGTGAGCATGATCGTGGGCTCGGAGCCGACGGTCGCGGTGGCCACGATGCGGGCGCGCGGGGTCAGGCCGAAGTCCTTGCCGATCTGCTCGTTGCCGACCAGGACGACGGCGGCGCCGTCGACGATGCCGGACGAGTTGCCGCCGGTGTGGACGTGGTTGATCTTCTCGACCGAGTGGTACTTCTGCAGCGCGACGGCGTCGAAGCCGCCCAGCTCACCGATGCCGGCGAAGGCGGGCTTGAGCTTGCCGAGGCCCTCGACGGTGCTGCCGGGGCGACGGTGCTCGTCGTGGTCGAGGATCGTGACGCCGTTGATGTCCTTCACCGGGACGACGGACTTCGCGAAGTAGCCGCCGGACCAGGCCGCTTCGGCCTTCTCCTGCGAACGCACGGCCCACGCGTCGACGTCCTCGCGGGAGAAGCCCTCGATGGTCGCGATCAGGTCGGCGCCGGTGCCCTGCGGGACGATGTAGTTGTCGTACGCGGTGGCGGGGTCCATGAACAGCGCGCCGCCGTCGGAGCCCATCGGCACGCGCGACATCGACTCGACACCGCCGGCGATGATCAGCTGGTCCCAGCCGGAGCGCACCTTCTGCGCGGCGGTGTTGGTGGCTTCGAGGCCGGAGGCGCAGAAGCGGTTCAGCTGCACGCCGGCGACCGTCTCGGGAAGGCCCGCGTTCAAGGCGGCGGTGCGCGCGATCACGGCACCCTGCTCGCCGACCGGGGACACGACGCCGAGGACGATGTCGTCGATCACGGCGGGGTCGAGGTTCGGGTGCCGGACCTTCAGTTCCTCGATGAGGCCGACCACGAGATCGACCGGCTTGGTGCCGTGGAGGGCACCGCCCTTGTTCTTGCCGCGAGGCGTACGGATCGCCTCGTAGATGTAGGCCTCGCTACTCACAGAAAAACTCCTCCGCGTACGGCGCTGTAACAGGATGAAACGTACCGGCCAGTAGCCATGCTAATGCCGATTAACATAAACCGCGATAACCCCATGGTGTCAATGGGTTGCGATGCACGCAACCGACGCTATCGTGGGTTCACCTATGGATCACCCGACCGAGCGTTCCCCCCGACCGCGCGACCGCAAGGCCCAGCTGGCAGGCCTCGCCGCGGAGCTCTTTCGCGCCCGCGGGTTCCACGGCGTCGGCATCAACGACATCGCCGCCGCGGCCGGGATCACCGGGCCCGCGCTGTACCGGCATTTCGCGGACAAACAGGCGGTGCTGTCCTACGTCGTGCTGTCCGGCATCGACGACATGGAGACGGCGACCACCGAGACGCTCACCGACGTCGACCTACCCGCTCCCGCCCAGGTCAACGCCCTGTTGGGCACCCTCGCCGCACAGGCGGTGGAGCGGCGCGAGGTCGCCGCGCTGTGGCGCTGGGAGGGCAGGCATCTGCCCCGGGAGGAACGGCGCGAGATCCGCCGCCGGTCCGGCGCGGTGCTCGAAGCGTGGTCCAAGGCGCTCCGCGCGTTACGCCCGGAACTGACCGCCGACGACGCCGAACTGCTGTGCTGGGCGGGGCTGAGCGTGTTCGGCAGCGTCTCCGTACACCACACGTCCGTGGCGAAGAAACGCTTCGCGCAGATCCTGGTCCAGCTGGCGGAGTCGGTGCTGCATGTCACACTGCCCGAGCCCGCCGAGCCGCCGGAAGAGACGCCGTCGCTCGCGCTCGGCGAGCCGTCCCGCCGCGAGCAGATCCTCGCCGCCGCGACCGAGCTGTTCGGGCAGCGCGGCTTTCGTTCGGTGAGCATGGAGGAGATCGGCGCGGCGGCCGGGATCGCCGGCCCGAGCGTGTACCGGCACTTCCCCAGCAAGGCCGCGTTGATGGTGGCGATCGGGCATCGGGCGGCCGACAGGCTGGCGCTCGGCGCGGAACGCGCGTTGCGGACCGACGACGAACGCGACGCGCTCCGCAGGCTGGCGGCGTCCTATGTGCACACCCTGCTGCGCACGCCCGAGCTGCTGGTGTCCTTTTCGGGCAGTCCCATGGAGCTGCCGGAACGCGACAAGGCGGACCTGATCCGGGTCCAGCGGGACTACGTCGCGCGCTGGATCGCGCTGACTTCGGAAGTCCACCCGGAACTGAGCCTGCGCGAAGTGAAGATCACCGTGCACGCGGCGCTGACCATCGCAAACGACCTCGCGCGCACCCGGCGGGTCAACGGCCGTCCGAACATCGAGGCCGAGCTGACCGCGCTGACGCACGCCGTCCTGAAAGTCAGCTCTTAGCAAACTCGGGTGTCCGGCGAGGGCCGGCGGTGCACGATATGCGCGTGCCCACGAAACGCGGCCTGCATCTGGTGACCCGGGAAGAAGACCACAAGGTCACCACGCTGGAGCTCTTCTTCGACCTTGTCTTCGTCTACGCCATCACCCAGACCACTCAGCTGATGGCCGATCACCTCACCCCGCTCGGTATCGGGCAGGGGGTGGTGATGATCGCAGTGCTGTGGTGGTGCTGGTGCGCCTACGCCTGGCTGGCCAACACCCTCCACGTCGACCGCGGCATCGCTCAGCTGGCGATGTTCGCCGCGATGGGGACGATGTTCCTGGTCTCGCTGACCATCCCGGAGGCGTTCACGGATCTGCCCGGCGGCCTGTACGCGCCGCTGATGTTCGTCGGCTGCTATTTCATCGTGCGGCTGCTGCACCTGCTCGCCTACCTCGGGGCCGGGCGCAACGATGCGGAGCTGCGCAAGACGGTCCTGACGATGTTCGTCGGCCTGCTGCCGAGCGTCGCGCTGCTGACCGTCGCGGCCTTCTTCTCCGGCTGGGTGCAGCTCGGGATCTGGGCGGTCGCGATGCTCGCCGACTACGTCAACGTCTTCCGGACCCGCTCCTCGGACTGGAGGCTGCACCAACCCGGCCACTTCGCCGAACGCTTCGGGCTGATCGTGATCATCGCGCTCGGCGAGTCGATCGTGGCGATCGGCATCGGGATCAGCTCGTATCCGATGTCCTGGCCGATCACGCTGGCCGCCGTCTTCGGGCTCACGCTCGCTTCGTCGATGTGGTGGATGTACTTCGCCGTCGTGGCGCACGTGTCCGAGCGCAACCTGAAGCGCGCGGAGGGCGTGGAGCGGGTGCAGATCGGGACGGATACGTACACGTTCCTGCACCTGCCGCTCATCGCCGGGATCGTGCTCGTGGCGCTGGGACTGAAGAAGTCGCTGCTGTACGTGTCCGACACCGAGCACCACAGCCTTTCCGACAGCCTGCACGGGACGCCGATCTGGGCGCTCACCGGCGGGCTCGCGCTCTATCTGATCGCGTTGAGCGGGCTGCGACGGCGGAACCTGGGCTCGTGGAACGTGCAGCGGCTGGTGCTCGCGGTCGTCCTGCTGGCGGCGACACCGTTGCTGGAGCTGGTGCCGGCGATCGCACTGGTCGGTGTCGTGGCGCTGGCCGCGGTGGGACTAGTGGTGTTCGAGAGGCGCAAGCTTGTGAGTAATCCGGGCCTCCTCCACCCCGGGAATCACTCACGAGCGTGACGTTCGCCTCCCCCGTGGTAGCGCATCCGCCCCAGGGGAGTTAACCTACTCACGAGTAGGTAAGCGAGGCAGGGAGACTCACCGTGGGTGCGCCTAGGAAACGAGACGCGATGGGCCTTGGCCTGTCCGCGCTCACCCGGCTGGCCGGGAGCAAGGTCATTGAACGGGCCGGACTTCGGAAGCCCGTGCAGAACCTGGTCAGTGCCGGGACGCGCAACGGCTTCCGGGTCGCGGGCGCGGCGGGACGGACCTTCAAATCCGCCCAGAAGCTCGGCAAGCCCGCGCGGCTCGCGCCTGCCGAGGACACGGGACTGTTCGACCTCACCCCGAGTGAGGATCAGCAGCTCATCGTCGAGACCGTGACGGAGTTCGCGGCCGAACAGCTGCGGCCCGCCGCGGCCGACGCCGACGCCAAGCTCCAGGCCCCCGAGGGTCTGCTGAGCCGCGCCGCCGAACTCGGCATCACGCTCGTCGGCATCCCCGAGGAGCTGGGCGGGGTCGGCACCGAGCGGTCGGTGGTCACGAACGCGCTGGTCGCCGAGGCCCTCGCGCACGGCGACCTGGGGCTCGCGGTCGCGGTGCTCGCGCCGTCCGCGGTCAGCACCGCGCTGGTGTCCTACGGCGACGAGCAGCAGCAGGCGGACTACCTGCCCGCGTTCGTCGGCGAGAACGTCCCGGCCGCGGCGCTCGCGTTGCAGGAGCGCACCCCGCTGTTCGACCCGTTCAAGCCGGCCACCAAGGCCCGCCGCACGCCGAAGGGCTACCAGCTCGACGGCGTGAAGTCGCTGGTCCCGCGCGCCGCGGACGCCGAGCTGTTCATCGTCTCGGCCGATCTCGAAGGCCGCGGTCCCGCGCTCTTCCTCGTCGAGTCTTCGAACTCCGGCGTCACCATCGAGTCCGAACCGGCGATGGGCCTGCGCGGCGCGGCGACCGGGAAGCTGCACCTGGAGAAGGTCGCTCTGCCGGCCGGTGCGCTGCTCGGCGGCGGCAAGGCCGACGTCTTCACCGAGGTCGTCCGGCTCTCGCGGCTCGGCTGGGCCGCGCTGGCCGCCGGTACCGCGAAGGCCGTCCTCGACTACGTGGTGCCGTATGTCAACGAGCGCAAGGCGTTCGGCGAACCGGTGAGCCACCGCCAAGCCGTCGCGTTCTCGGTGGCCGACATCGCGATCGAGCTGGAAGGACTGCGGCTGGTCGCGCTCCGCGCCGCCGCCCGCGCCGAACAGGGCAAGCCGTACGCCCGTGAGGTCGCGCTGGCCCGGAAACTGGCCGCGGACAAGGGAATGCAGATCGGCAGTGCCGGAGTACAGCTCCTCGGCGGACACGGGTTCGTCAAGGAACACCCGGTCGAACGCTGGTACCGCGACCTCCGCGCGATCGGCGTCATGGAAGGCGCCGTCCTACTCTAGGACTTTCGAAAGGCAATCATGATCAACCTTGAGGTTCCGAAGAAGGCCGGCACCCTGATCAACCAGGCGTACCAGGCCGCGGCCGAGGTGTTCCGGCCGATCTCGCGCAAGTACGACCGCGCCGAGCACACCTATCCGGCCGAACTCGACATGTTCGCCGCGCTGCTGGACGGGCTGAACTCCTCCGGCGAGGGCGGCGCGGGCGCGGCGGGCGTCCGCCGGTCCGAGAAGAACGAGAAACCGGGCAACCGCAACGGTTCCAACCTCAACATCGTGCTCGGCACGATCGAGATGTGCTGGGGCGACGTCGGTCTGCTGCTGTCCATGCCGCGCCAGGGGCTCGGCAACGCCGCCATCGGCTCGGTCGCCACCGACGAACAGCTCAAGAAGTTCTCCGGGCTGTGGGCCGCGATGGCGATCACCGAACCGGACTGCGGCTCGGACTCCGCCGCGATCACCGCGACCGCGCGCCTCGACGGCGACGAGTACGTGATCAACGGCGAAAAGATCTTCGTGACCGCGGGCGAGCGCGCCGACGCCGTCGTCGTCTGGGCCACCCTGGACAAGACGAAGGGCCGCGCGGCGATCAAGTCGTTCGTCGTCGAGAAGGGCACGCCCGGCTTCGAGGTGGTGCGCGTCGAGCACAAACTCGGCATCCGCGCCTCCGACACCGCCGTGCTGCGCTTCGAAAACGTCCGTGTGCCGAAGGAAAACCTCCTCGGCACACCGGAGATCGACACCGCCAAGGGTTTCGCCGGGGTCATGCAGACCTTCGACAACACCCGCCCGCTGGTCGCCGCGATGGCCATCGGTGTCGCCCGCGCGGCACTTGAGGAGACCCGGAAGATCCTCACCGACGCCGGGGTGACCATCGACTACGACAAGCCCGTCCACAGCCAGCACGCCGCGGCCGCGACGTTCTTGCAGCTTGAGGCCGACTATGAAGCGGCGTACCTGCTGACCATGGAATCGGCGTGGATGGCCGACAACCGCAAGCCGAACTCGCTGCAGGCCTCGATGGCCAAGGCGAAGGCGGGCCGATCGGTCGTCGAGATCACGCTGAAATGCGTCGAGCTGGCCGGAACCTTGGGCTACACCGAGGAATCGCTGCTGGAGAAGTGGAGCCGGGACGCGAAGATCCTGGACATCTTCGAAGGCACGCAACAGATCCAGCAGCTGATCGTGGCGCGCCGGATCCTGGGCAAGACGAGCGCGGAGCTCAAGTAGCGTCCGCAATGCCGTGAAGGCTCCCTCCCTTGCGCTAGGCGTGCAGGTTCGCGGAGAGTCGTCCGGATTCCTCCCCGCTCGACTGCGAAGCGGGTCGCACGAGCTACCCCTCGACGATGTGGGAATCGGGACACTGAACGTCCCGATTCCCACATCGTCAACACCAGGCACGCCAACCCCCTGCCGGTCACTTGGATCTCGATCGGTGTCCCTTATGGACAGTCAAGAACGCGCAAGCCATGTTGGCGAGCCGCTCTCGCCACCAGAACCCCGAATCGCCACTCCCGGGCTCGCCTGAGAGCCACGCTTGCCCCTCAAGAACCTTCCTCAGCATCCGAGCCCGGCGCCCGTGCAGCTGCACGGGCCCCTTTTTCGTTTATTCCCAACAGAATGACAACACCATCAAGTGAACGGCCCTGACGGCCGGACAGAGGTACTCTCTTAGCTTCCCAGCCCGCGAAGGCCGGAGTTGCGATGAGACCGCTCACCCCTGCCACGCGCTGGTGCCTAATCGTCCTCGGCGTCACCGTCTGCTACTTCGTGGCGGGTCAGATCGGCATCCAGTGGGCGATAGTGCGGGAACAGATCTCGCCGCTGTGGCCCGCCGCCGGTGTCGCGCTGGCGGTGCCGATGCTGCTGGGCTTGCGGTTCTGGCCGGGGATCTTCCTCGGCGCCCTCCTGACGAACGTCGCCCTCGGTCCTTCTCTGATCACGGTCCTGGTGATCTCCTCGGGGAACGTGATCGGCCCGATGCTGGCCTACGCCGTGATGCGCCGGCTAGACGTCCGCAACCAGCTCGAACGGCTTCCCGACGCCGTCCTCCTGGTGGTCGTCGGGGCGATCGGGGGCACGGCCGTCAGCGCCACGCTGGGCACCGGCGCACTGGTCCTCGATGGCGCGCTGAGGTCTGGGGAATTCTGGGCGACGGCGCTCGTGTGGTGGACCGGCGACGCGATGGGCGTCCTGACGATCACGCCGCTGCTGCTTCTGACGCCGAGATTCCGCGTGCCGAAGCGGGTTTCGCTCGCTCGCTGGGGCGAGGCGGCGGCCCTCGCGGTCTTCGTCCTCGGCACGGCGATCGTCGCGTCCACCATGATGTCCAAGCTGTTCTTGGTCTTCCCGGTGCTCGTGTGGGCGGCGCTGCGGTTCCGCCAGGCCGGGGCACTGCTGTGTTCGTTGTGCGTCTGCACCTTCACGATCTTCGGCGCCGTACGCGGTCTCGGCTCGTATGGTTCCTACGACCTGGCGGCCCGGATGCTGCATGTACAGGCCTACGACGCCACAGTCGGCCTCACCGCGCTGGCGTTGTCCACGATCGTCCTGCAGCGCGATCGCGCGACCGCCGAGATCGCCGACGCCTGGCGTCAGATCACCGAGATGGTGGACATGATCGCGCCGCGCCAATCCCTGCGCAGCGCCATCACCCAGCGCGAGGACGACGAGTCTCAGGCGGCCTGTTCGTCGAGGAACCGGTCGAGGTAGCGCCACGTGGTCCCGCGGGCCTTCCGGCCGGTGAGGACACCCAGATGCCCGCCGGGGGCGGTCTCGAAGGTCACCGACGGCGAGTTGTCCAGCAGTTCGGTGAGCCGCTCGACGGCCGCACGCGGCGCGATCGTGTCGTTCTGCCCGGCGATGACCAGTGTCGGCACCTTCACCCCGGAGAGCGCGATGATGCGGCCGTTGAGGTCGACCGTGCCCTCGGCGAGGTCGTTGGCGCGGAAGAACCGGTGGTAGATCTGGCCGAACGTCCGCCCGGGGTAGGCGATCATGTTGTCCATGAAGTGGTCGACGGCCTCGATCTGCGCCAGATAGTCCCGGTCGTCGAGATTCTTCAGGATGGCGAGCGGTTTGGTGATCTCCTTGCTGATCCCGGTCGCCCGGAAGACCCGGCTGACCAAATAGGACGGTGCGCCGCCGAGCACGCGGTAGATCGGGGTCAGCAGATGGCCGCCGGTGAGGTCCACCAGCGGGCGGAACGGGGCGATCAGCGGGATCGCGGTGAAGTCGAACGGCGACGCGATGGTCGCGATCGACTCGATCGGCAGATCGGGCTGGTCGGCGGTGGTCAGCAGGGAGAAGATCCCGCCGAGGCACCAGGCGACGACGTGCACGCCCTGGCCGCCGGAGTCCTCGCTGACCTTGCGGATAGCGCGCGGGAGCACCTCGTCGATCCAGTGCTCGATGCCGAGGCGCCGGTCGGAGAAGGCGACGTTCCCGTAGTCGACCAGGTACGTGTTGCGGCCGCCCTCGACCAGGTGCTCGGCGAGGCTGCAGCCGCGGCGCAGGTCGAAGCACAGCGCGGGCGCGGCCAGCGGCGGCACCAGCAGCACCGGCGGGCCCGCCTGGGGGCCCTTGCCGTTCGTCAGCCGGTACACGGAACGGTTGGGGCCCTGGTCGATCAGGACGCGCGGCACCGGGCGAAGATCCGCGACACCACCGTGCAGCACCTTCCCGACGACGTTCGACGCGGCGGCGGCGAGCCGTGCCGGGGGTGTGGCCATGGTGTGCCTCCTGAGGAATCAACGCGGTAAGACGTAATCTTGCCGCTTGGGGGCGCACGACTCAACACCACCGCCGGCCCAAGCCGTCCATTTCGGACAGTGGCTAGGCCGTACGAGTTAAGAATCGGTGCCCTTTTCCGCCGCCGGGGCACTCCGCGCGGCGCGTGATTCGTACTCCGCGCGAGCACTGGAATGCGTTGCGGAGGACAGAATCTTGTCGCCGCCGAGTGCTCGGATCAGTCCTTCGCCGAGACGGCGCGGAAGCAGCCGTGTGATCCTGCCCATGGCGTCCAGTGACGCGGGCACGAAGACGTCGAATTTGGGACGGCGTAACGCATCGACAATGGCCTGCGCCACATCTTCGGGTTGCACCGATTTGAAGAACTTCGCCTCGCCGAGCCCGCTGGCCAGTTCCGTGCGCACCACCGCGGGCATCACGCAGGACACCAGCACGCCCGTCCCGTGCAGTTCCAGGTGCACCGATTCCGACAAACCGACGACGGCGTGTTTCGTCGCGCAGTAGGTCGCGGCGCCGGGGAAGCCGGCCTTCCCCGCCATCGAGGCGATGTTGACGATGTGGCCGGTGCCACGCGGGCGCATCCGTTTCACGGCTTCCCTGGTGCCGTGGATGACCGCGTGCAGGTTGATCTCGAGCAGCCTGCGGGTCGCCGCGTCGTCTTCTTCGTCTAGCTGTGCGAGCGGCATGATGCCCGCGTTGTTGATCAGCACGTCGATCGGGCCGACCCGCCGCTCGACCTCGTCGAGGAACTCGGTGAAGCCGCGCGTGTCGGTGACGTCGAGCGGCAGCGCCTCCGCGCCCAGTTCGGCGGCGGTCTTCTCGGCGAGGACCTGGTCCAGGTCGCCGATGACCACCTTGGCGCCGAGCCGGGACAGCGCCGTCGCGGTACTGGCCCCGATGCCCTGCGCCGCTCCGGTGATCACGACGACCTTGCCTGCCAGGGAACGTTCACGTTTGGCCATGCCGGTCTCCTCTGCGACTTCACTGTCCGGGGCACTGTTGGCGATGTGTCAACTATGGTGCACCGGAAGCCTCGGAGACGCCAGTCCTACGGGCGCTGCTCGAACACCTGCCCGATCCAGCCCTTGACGTCGAAGCGTTCCGTCGGCTTGAAGCCCTGGCTCTCGTAATACCGCTGCAGGTCGCCGTCTCCACCGGCCCAGCAATCGACGCGCACCAGCCCGATGCCGCGTTCTCGCGCCTCGGCCAGCGCGAACTCGATGAGCCGCGAGCCGACCCGGTGACCGGTGAACTTGCGCGAGGTCAGCAGCAGGCCGATGTAGATCTCCGGTTCGTCGACCGGCGAGACATGCGGGAACCGGTCGCCGAGGATGATCGCCCCGGCCGCCTGGCCGTCGATCTCGGCGATGTACAGGCCCGGCCCGTCGGCCATCCCGCGAACCCGCTCGACCCGCTTCGGGATCGTGGACCACGGCTCGGTCCCCCACTGCCCTTCGCTGCCGCGCGAAGCCAGCCAAGCGACGACCTCGTCGAACATGTCCAGCAACGTTTGGAAGTCCCCAGAACCACCCTGGCGGATGATGAAATCGCTCATTCTTCCGTTCTACAACATCGTGAGGACACGCGGACCTTCTGTGGTGATCGCGACCGTGTGCTCGACGTGCGCGGCCCTGGCGCCCCGGACGGTGCGCAGGGTCCAGCCGTCGTCGTCGATCCGGTAGGAGTCGCGGCCGTCGGCGATGAACATCGGCTCGATCGCCAGCACCAGGCCCGGCTCGAGCCGCCTGCCGCGGCCGGGCCTGCCCTCGTTCGGCAGATGCGGATCCTCGTGCATGCGGCGGCCGATCCCGTGGCCGCCATGGTGCGCGAGGAGGCCATATCCGGCTTCGCGACCGATAGCGCCGACGGCGTGGGAGATGTCGCCCATCTTGCCGCCCGCCAGCGCGGCGGCGATCCCCGCGGCCAGCGCGCGTTCGGTGGTCGCGATGAGTTCGAGATCGGCGGGATCAGCCTTACCGACGACGTAACTGATCGCCGCGTCGCCGTGCCAGCCGTCGATGTAGGCGCCGGCGTCGATGCTGACCAGGTCGCCGTCACACAGCCGGTAGTCCGACGGGATGCCATGGACCACGACGTCGTTGAAGCTCGCGCAGATCACGGCGGGAAACGGCGTCGGCGCGGAGTGCGGTCGATAGTGCAGGAACGACGGCTTCGCGCCCGCGTCCCGGATCACCTGCGCGGCGATCTCGTCCAGCTCCTTCAGGCTCACGCCGATCGCCGACGCCTCTTTCACCGCTTGCAACGTCCGCGCCACGACCCGGCCGGACTCGCGCATGGCGTCCAGCTCGGTGGAGGATTTCAAGTCGACCATGCCGATAACTATACCGGTATAGTTATCGCGTGCGTCAAGGCGTAACTAGCGTGATCGGAGCCGTGACTCGCGTGATCAGAGCCGGTACGGCTTCAATCACGCGAGTGACGGCTCCAGTCACGCGAAACACGGGTCAGGCCACGCCGAGGTGCCGCGCGATCAGCATCCGCTGCACCTCCGAGGTCCCCTCACCGATCTCCAGGATCTTCGCGTCCCGGTAGAACCGGCTCACCGGGAACTCGTTCATGAAGCCGTACCCGCCGAAGATCTGCGTCGCGTCGCGCGAGTTGTCCATGGCGGCGTTCGACGCGACAAGCTTCGCGATCGACGCCTCCTTTTTGAACGGCTCACCGCGCAGCATCTTCGACGCCGCCGCGTAGTACGCCAGCCGCGCGGTGTGCGTGCGCACCTCCATGTCGGCGATCTTGAACTGGATCGCCTGGTACTCGCCGATCTTGTGCCCGAACGCCTCGCGTTCCTTGACGTACCGCAGGCATTCGTCGACGCAGCCCTGCGCGAGCCCGACGCTCAGCGCGGCGATCGCGACCCGGCCTTCGTCCAAAATGGACAAGAACTGGGCGTAACCGCGGCCGCGTTCGCCGACCAGGTTCTCGGCCGGGACACGGACGTCGTCGAACGAAAGCTCGTGCGTGTCCGAGCAGTTCCAGCCGACCTTGGAGTACTTCGGCGCGACGGCGAAGCCCGGCGTGCCGGACGGGACGATGATCGCCGAGATCTCCTTGCGCCCGTTCTCCTTCACGTCGGTGACGGCGGTGACCGTGACCAGTTTTGTGATGTCGGTGCCGGAGTTGGTGATGAACGACTTGCTGCCGTTGATCACCCAGGTGTCGCCGTCGAGTTTCGCGCGGGTGCGGGTGGCGCCCGCGTCCGAACCGCCGCCGGGTTCAGTGAGCCCGAAAGCGCCGAGCGCGGTGCCGGCGCACAGCTCCGGGAGCCACTTCTGCTTCTGCTCCTCGGTGCCGAACCGGTAGATCGGCATGGCCCCCAGGGAAACGCCCGCCTCGACGGTGATCGCGACCGAGGAATCGACGCGCGCCAACTCCTCCAGCGTCAGGCAGAGCGCGAAGTAGTCGCCGCCCATGCCGCCGTATTCCTCGGGGAACGGCAGGCCGAACAGGCCCATCTCGGCCATCTTCGCGACGATCTCGTACGGGAACTCCTCCCGCTCGTAGAGGTCGCCGATGACCGGGGCGACCTCGGAACGCGCGAATTCCTCGACCGTCTTGCGCAGCGCCTCGTACTCGTCATCCAGCCGAAAGTCGATCATTGCTCATCCTTTTGGGGTGTCACCACGGCTACCGTCTCGTCCAGCGCGACCTGTTGGCCCGCGCGGACGGGGAGTTCGCTGACCACGCCGTCGATCGGCGCGGTGATCGTGTGCTCCATCTTCATCGCCTCGACGACCACGAGCGGCGTCCCGGCGCTCACCACGTCACCGGCGGCGGCCTTGACCACCAGCACGGTTCCGGGCATCGGGCTGGTGACCGGCCCGGCGCCGCCCGCGGCACCGGCGGCCGAACGCAGCCGTTCACGCTCGCCGATGGCGAAGCTGTGCCCGTCACGCGCGAGCCACACGGTCCTGCCGCTCCCGGCCGCGTGCCGGTAGCGGTGGAAACCGGTGGGATGCCGGACTTCCAGCAAATCGCCCTCGCGCCGCGCGGAAACCCGCACCGGTTCGTCGTCGTCGACGCTCACGAGCGCGTTCGCCGGAGTGCCCTGCACCCGCACGACGACTTCGGAACTTCCCGACTTCAACGCGAAGTCGATTCCACCGGACCCGCCGAGCCGCCAGCCGTCGGGCACGTCCCACGGATCGATGACGGATCCCTGCGGCTGCAAGGAAAGCAGCCTGTCGAGCGCCGCCGCCACGAAGAACTCCCGCGGCACCTCTTCGGAGACCAAAGTGGACAGTCGCCGGTCGACGAGGCCGGTGTCGAGCTTGCCGTCGCGGACGTCGCCGTCGGCGAGGAGCCCGCGCAGGAAGGCGACGTTGGTGCCGACGCCGAGCAACGCGGTGTCCGCGAGCGCCAGATCGAGCCGGTGCAACGCGGCCGCGCGGTCCGGGCCCCAGGCGATGACCTTGGCCAGCATCGGGTCGTAGTTCGAGCCGATGACCGCGCCCTCGCTCATCCACGAGTCGACGCGTACGCCCTCGCCTGACGGCTCGTGGACCGCGAGCACGGTTCCGCCGGTCGGGATGAAACCGCGCGCGGGATCTTCGGCGTACACGCGGGCTTCGACGGCGTGGCCGTCCAACCGGACATCGTCCTGCGACACGGTGAGCACGTCGCCGGCGGCGATCTTGACCTGCCACTCCACGAGATCGAGCCCGGTCACCAGCTCGGTCACCGGATGCTCGACCTGGAGGCGGGTGTTCATCTCCATGAAGAAGAATTCGTCGGGCGCCTTGGCCGAAACGATGAACTCGACCGTCCCCGCGCCGACGTAACCCACCGAGCGCGCGGCCTCGACGGCGGACGCGCCCATCTTCGCGCGCGTGGCTTCGTCGAGGAGCACGGACGGCGCCTCTTCGATGATCTTCTGGTGCCGCCGCTGAAGGCTGCACTCGCGCTCACCGAGGTGGATCACGTTGCCGTGCGTGTCGGCGAGCACCTGGATCTCGATATGGCGCGGCGTGGTGACGAACCGCTCCATGAGCAGCGTGTCGTCACCGAACGAGCCCTTGGCCTCACGGCGGGCGGACTCCACGGCCGCGTCCAATTCGGACAGTTCGTTGACCAGCCGCATACCCTTTCCGCCACCCCCGGCGGACGGCTTGAGCAGCAGCGGGAACCCGACCTTCTCAGCGGCAGCGGCGAAACCACCCTCGGGAATGTCCACATCGGACGCACCGGGCACCACCGGGACACCGGCCTTGGACACCGTCGCCTTGGCGCGGATCTTGTCGCCCATGGCGTCGATGGCCTCGACCGGCGGGCCGATGAAGACCAGGCCCGCCTCGGCGCAGGCACGCGCGAATTCCGCGTTCTCCGCGAGGAAGCCGTAGCCGGGATGGACCGCCTGCGCGCCCGTGTCGAGCGCCGCCTGGACGATCGCCGGGATGGACAGATAGCTCTTCGCCGCTTCGGCAGGGCCGATGCGGACAGCCGTGTGCGCCTCCCGGACGTGCCGGGCGTCGGCGTCCGCGTCGCTGTACACCGCGACCGAACGGATGCCGAGCCCCTGCAGTGAGCGGATCACGCGGACCGCGATCTCACCGCGGTTGGCGACCAGAACCGTGTCGAACATGCTCACATCCTGAAGACGCCGTAGTTGACATCGGAAAGTGGCGCGTTGGCCGTCGCGGACAGCGCGAGGCCGAGCACCGTGCGGGTGTCCGCCGGGTCGATCACGCCGTCGTCCCACAGCCGCGCCGTCGAGTAGTACGGGCTTCCCTGCGCCTCGTACTGGTCGCGGATCGGCTCCTTGAAGGCCTCTTCGTCCTCTGTGGACCATTCACCGCCACGCGCCTCGATGGCGTCCCGGCGGACCGTCGACAGCACCGACGCCGCCTGCTCGCCGCCCATCACCGAGATCCGCGCGTTCGGCCACATCCACAGGAAACGCGGCGAGTACGCGCGGCCGCACATCGAATAGTTGCCCGCGCCGAACGAGCCACCGATGACGACGGTCAGCTTCGGCACGCGCGCGCAGGCCACCGCGGTGACCATCTTCGCGCCGTGCTTGGCGATGCCGCCGGCTTCGTAGGCGCGGCCGACCATGAACCCGGTGATGTTCTGCAGGAACAGCAACGGGATCGAGCGTTTGTCGCACAGCTCGATGAAATGCGCGCCCTTCATCGCGGACTCGGCGAACAGGACGCCGTTGTTCGCGACGATGCCGACGGGGTGGCCGTGGATCCGGGCGAACCCGGTGACCAGCGTCGAGCCGTACTCCTTCTTGAACTCGCCGAACCGGCTGCCGTCGACGATCCGCGCGATGACCTCGCGGACGTCGTAGGGCACGCGCGGGTCGGTCGGGACGACGCCGTACAGCTCGTTCGGGTCGGCGACCGGGGCCTCCGTCGGGAGGACGTCCCACGGGCGCGGCGTGCGCGGGCCCAAAGTCGACACGATCGAGCGAACGATGCGCAACGCGTCGGCGTCGTCTTCGGCCAGATGGTCGGTGACGCCGGACTGGCGCGAATGGACGTCGCCGCCGCCGAGCTCTTCGGCCGTGACGACCTCGCCCGTCGCGGCCTTCACCAGCGGCGGGCCGCCGAGGAAGATGGTGCCCTGGTTCCGCACGATGACCGCTTCGTCGCTCATCGCCGGGACGTACGCGCCCCCCGCCGTGCAGGAGCCGAGCACCGCGGCGATCTGCGGGATGCCACGCGCGGACATCGTGGCCTGGTTGTAGAAGATCCGGCCGAAGTGCTCACGATCCGGGAAGACCTCGTCCTGCCTCGGCAGGAACGCCCCGCCGGAGTCCACCAGGTAGACGCACGGCAGGTTGTTGTGCAGCGCGACCTCTTGCGCGCGCAGGTGCTTCTTGACCGTCATCGGGTAGTACGTGCCACCCTTGACCGTCGCGTCGTTGGCGACGATCACGCATTCGCGGCCCGAGACCCGCCCGATCCCGGTGATGATCCCGGCCGATGGGGCCTCGTCGTCGTACAGTCCGGTGGCGGCCAGCGGGGACAGCTCCAGGAACGGCGAACCCGGGTCGAGGAGGGTGTCGACCCGGTCGCGTGGCAGGAGTTTGCCCCGCTCGACGTGGCGGGTGCGGGATTTCTCCGGGCCCCCGAGCCGGGCGGCGGCGAGCCGCTTGCGCAGGTCTTCGACCAGCTCGGCGTGGGAGGTGACGCTGCGGGCGTACTCGTCGCTGCCCGGATCGGCCGAAGTGCTCAGTACGGGTGTGTCCATGGCTCCTCGTCGCCAAGTTAGCCGTCGTTAACTCACGCGCACAGGTTAACGTCCACTAACGTCGCTTGTCCACCGGGCCGGGGCTGAAGGACGCCATACCCGCATGACACGCGACGAAAGGGCCCTTCACCGCATGGCATGCGGTGAAGGGCCCTTTCAGCCCTCGCTACGGAACTCAGCCGATCGCGGAGACCAGCGGGTTGTAGTAGCCGCCCCGCTGACCGGCGGCCGTCGGGTGGTACGAGTTGACGATCGGCCAGGTGAGACTGTGCAGGTAGTCGTCGGCCGACGAGCAGATGTTGTGCCCGGTGAAGGCACTCCGCACGTCGACGAACTTCGCACCGTTCGCGGAGGCACGGGCCGAGAGCACCGACGCCAGCGCGTCGGAACCCGAGTTGATCGCCGTGCGCTTCGTGTCGCTCAGCCCGACCGAGCACGAACCCGGCACCGTGTAGAAGCGCGGGTACCCGAGGACGACCAGCTTCGCGCCGGGCGCCTTCGCCTTGATCTTGCTGTAGACGTTGTTCAGCAGCCCGGGAAGCGTGTTGTTCACGTAGGTCTTCGCGGTGTTGACCCGGTTGATGCAGGTCTGGTCGCTGCCGGTGGTGCAGGTGGTCATGACGTCGGCGAAACCGGCGTCGTTGCCGCCGACCGAGACCGTCACCAGCGTGGCGCTGGAGGTGACGTTCGCGATCTGGTTGAGGACGTCGCCGGTGCGCGCCCCCGAGCACGCGACGAACTTGAAGGTGGTCCCGGCGTGGGCGTTGGCCCACAGCTGGGGATAGGCGTTGGCACTGCGCATGCA
The DNA here is from genome assembly GCF_044765885.1 of Amycolatopsis sp. NPDC102389. Classification (NCBI taxonomy): domain Bacteria; kingdom Bacillati; phylum Actinomycetota; class Actinomycetes; order Pseudonocardiales; family Pseudonocardiaceae; genus Amycolatopsis; species Amycolatopsis sp. NPDC102389. The sequence goes on along the minus strand of NZ_JBIWKX010000077.1, from coordinate 1,615 downwards.
GTCGCCCGAGTTCCCGTAGCTGCCGGCACCGACGCCGGACGAGTACGAGTCACCGAGCGCCACGTAGTTGGTCGCCGCTTGGGCGGTGCCCGCGAGACCGAGGGTGGCAAGGACAGCGACCCCCAGGGCCGCACCTAAACGAGTGAAGGATAGAGCTTTGATCCGAGCAGGGACGGCCATGGTCACTCCTTCGTGACAAGTTAACGAGACACAGCATTACCAGGTGGTAGCCCCACGCAAAAGGGTCATTTCCCCAGGTAGCCCACTTGGCTCAGGCTGGAAGTACGGCCGCGTGTTAGCGCTCGCTAACACGCGGCCTTAATATGGCCAGATGCCGGCGAACCCCACCCCACTCGTGAACGGCGAGAAGGCGAACAGGCGCGAACAGATCATGGCCGCCGCCGCCGAGCTCTTCGCCCACCACGGTTTCCACGGCGTCGGCATCGACGACATCGGCGCGGCCGTCGGCATCTCCGGCCCGGCGCTGTACCGGCATTTCCGCAGCAAGGACGCCATCCTCGGTGAGATGCTGAACTCGATCAGCCGCTATCTGCTCGACGGCGGGACGGCCAGGGCGAGCCAGCGGGACGAGCCGGGCGAGGTTCTCGAAGCACTGGTGGATTTTCACGTCGATTTCGCGCTCACGCATCCCGCGCTGATCACCGTCCAGGAACGCAACCTCGCCAATCTCACCGACAGTGACCGCAAGCAGGTCCGCGCCCTGCAGCGCCAGTACGTCGAGGTCTGGGTGCGCGCGATCAGCGACGCCGTCCCGGGGATCGGCGAACGGCAGGCGCGCTCGGCGGCGCACGCGGTCTTCGGGTTGATCAACTCGACGCCGTACAACCGCCATCTCGGTGACAGCGAACTGGCCGAGATGCTCTGCCGTCTCGCGCTGGGTGCACTGCACGCCGCCAAGTGACCACGACCGGGTTTCGGCCTATCCCCACTTTTCCGTCCTCTGGTGTTTGATAGGCACGTGGAGCCGGACAGGAGCGAGTACGAGCGGAGGCTCGTCGAAAAGGCGCAGCGTGCGCTCGTGGCGATCAGCCTCGGGGAGGACGCCGAGGCGCTCGACGAGCTCATGCCGACCGCCGCCGAGCCCCAGGCCCGCGCCGACGAGACCAAAGAGCTCGTGATGATGCTGTTCGGCGAATGCAGCGCCATGGTGTCGACGCTGGGTGATGGAGGAAGTGCGCCGGTCAAGGTGCAGGTGTTCGACGAGGACGGCGAAGAGGTCTCGATCGACCAGGCGGACCCGCCCGTCCGGACGGCGGTCCGCACGCTGCTGGCCGAGGTGCACGGCAACAGCGAGGCCGCGCAGGAACAGGTCGAGATCGCGCTCGCCAACGCCGCGCCGGACGAGGTCGACAGCCTGGTGCTGCAGGCGCTGCGGTGGACGATCCGGCTGTCGGCGGAATGCCTGGACCGGGATCTGCCGGTGGCGCCCTGGATCTCGGACGCCGTCGAGGACTAGCCGGGCTTGGCTCCGCCAGGTGTCGCGAAAGCCACTTTCGCGACGTCTGACCTGGATCCACCGATGTTTGTGGTGAGTTGATCGTGTCGTAGGCGCGCAGATGCCCTCTGACTTGGGACGATTGGTCTTGCGACAGAA